>DATFRY010000621.1:0-20019 GCA_035262925.1 Kofleriaceae bacterium
CAAACTTCCGGTGTCACCGACGCGACGGCCGATCGGTTCCGGGTACGGCGTGAGACAGGCTGGATTCGAGCTCCTCGATCTGGTCGATCTGGTCGACGATTCGCTCCTCGTCACCCAGCTGTGGGCAACCGCGTCGCCGAAGTCCGACCAGCGCGGCCGGGGGAACGCGTCACTGCCGGCGGGCGCCGCGCCGCGCGCGGCGACGGAAGCCGCGCACCTTGGCCTGGTTGCCGCAGCTGGCCATCGAGCACCAGCGTCGGCGTCCGGCGCGCGAGGTGTCGAGGAACAGAACCGCGCAGCCCTCGCCGGCGCATGCGCGGATCCGGGCGGCGTCGGACCCACCGAGGAGCTCGACGCCGTCGCGCGCGATGGCGGCGATCAGGGCGGGCACGCCTGCGCCGCGCCAGGTGAGCGCGCCGCCGGCGGCGAGCTGCGGGGCCGGGCCGGGCCGCGCCGCCCATCGGTTGACGATCGCGCGATCGGCCTCCGCGAGCGGCCGGCCGCGCGCGCAGCTCAGCGCGAGGCGGTAGAGGGCCTCTCGCAGCTCGCGCGCGCCCACGAGATCGGCGCGGGTCGGGGCAGGGGGGCGCACCGCCAGACCGGCGGCGACCAGCCAGCGGCCGAGGTCGTCCGGCTCGCGCAGGAGATCGGTGGGCTGTTCGCGCAGCCGGCCCGCCAGCGAGGCGGCGAAGTCGAGCGCGAGGCGGCCGCCGCGGAACTTGAAGCCGTCGCGCAGCTCGCCCGCGGGCGCGGGCCTTCTGCCGGATGCTGACCTGGGCGGCATGGATCGTCTACCGGTTCGACAGGTTATCACGGCGGCCATGAAACCGTATTGACAGGTTACCGAGATCCGGCTATCCACGCCGGCATGACGAGTAACCTGATGAACAAGTTACCAGAGCAGGCCCGGTGGGCACCGTATCCGCTCGCCGCCGCCGCCATTCTGTCGGCCGCCCTCGCCGGAGTCGCCGGCTGCGCCGGCTGGCGCTCGCCGGTGGAAGGTGCGCCGTCGCTCGCCGGCACGTGGACGCTGGTCGCCGCCGACGATCTACTGCCGGACGGGCGGCGCGTCCCGGCCTACGGACCGAGTCCGCGCGGCCGCCTCATGATCGACGAGGGTGGCCGCTACTCGCTGCAGCTCTTCCGATCCGGACGGCCCAGGTTCGCCTCCGGAGACAAGCGGCGCGGCACGGCCGCCGAATACGAGGGCGCGGTGCTCGGCATGAGCACACACAGCGGGCGGTGCGCGATCGATCCGGGAGGCCGGACGATCACGTTCCGCATCGAGCTGGCCGCCTTTCCCAACTGGGAGGGGACGGTCCAGGTGCGGCAGTTCACGCTCGCGGGGGACGAGCTCAGCTACCGCCAGCCGGCCGGCCCCAGCGGGCGCGTTCCGATCTCGGTGTGGCGGCGCGTGAGCGCACGCAGCGATCGTGCCGGACCGGCTGAGTGACGGGAGGTCATCGCGCGGCGACCGATCAGCCCGGCGGGGGGGTAGGGCCGAGAACGTCCAGACGACACGAGAGTCCCGCTGTGACCGCCGTCGCGAGCGTGCCTTGCCCGTCGACACCGGAATGGAACTTCTTGACCGCGCGCAAGCAGCACGTCATGGTGGAAGCACGATGTCGATCGTCTCGCGTCTCGTCGTCGGCATGGTCGGAGAGGCCCTCGTGGCCCTCACCTGCTGGGCTCCGTGGAGGGGCGGCTGACCGCGAACGCGAACGACAGTTCCGGACCGGCCGCCCAGGGAAACCTCGGCGGCCTTCTTCGTTTCGGACCCCTGGAGGCGGACGGCGATGGAAGCGGCGATCCAGCTCGACAATTTGCAGAAGACGTTCGTGCTCACCCGGTGGCGGCGGTTTCGCCGCGTCCGCACCGAGGTGCTCGCCGTCGCCGGCATCACCCTCGACGTCCCGGCCGGCCAGGCGGTCGCCATCATCGGGCCCAACGGGGCCGGCAAGTCCACCACCATCAAGATGCTGACCGGCATCGTGCACCCATCGGGCGGGCACGCGCGCGTGCGCGGCATGGTCCCCTGGCTCGAGCGGCGCCGGCTGGCCGGCCGGATCGGCGCGGTCTTCGGCCAGAGATCGCAGCTCTGGTACCACCTGCCTCCGCGCGAGACGTTCGAGCTGCTGGCGCGCATCTACGGTCTGGACCGGGAGCGCTACCGGCGCATGCGCGACGAGCTGGTCGATCGCTTCGCCCTGGGTGCATTCCTGGACAGGCCGGTGCGCAAGCTCTCGCTCGGACAGAGGATGCGCGCCGAGGTGGCGGCCAGCCTGCTCCACGAGCCCGAAGTGCTCTTCCTCGACGAGCCGACCATCGGCCTGGACGCGGTGGCGCGGCAGGAGTTGCGCGCCGTGGTCCGTGAATGGAACCGCGAGCGCGGCGTGACCCTGCTCCTGACCAGCCACGACGCCGGCGACATCGAGCATGTCGCGAAGCGCGCGCTGGTCATCCACCAGGGTCGCGTCGTGCTCGACGACTCGGTGGCCTCGCTGCGCCGGCGTTACCTGGGATCCAAGGTGCTGCGCGTCCGGTTCCACGAGCCGCCGGCGCCGTTCCACCTGGCCGGGATCACCGTGGTCAAGTCGGCCGGGTCCGCGCTCAAGCTCCACGTCGACACGCGCGTGGTGGCGATCGAGCGGGTGATGACCGCGGTGCTGAAGTCCGGGCCCGTGGCCGACATCGCCATCGAGGATCCACCGCTCGATGAGGTCATCGCCCACATCTACACGCGACCGCCGCCGACGGCCGAGGACGGAGCGCCCGCGTGAACCGCCCGTCTGTCTACCTCCACGTCGGGCGCACGGCGGCTCGCTCGCATCTGGCCTACCTGGGCGAGGTCGCCGCCCGGGCCACGTTCCTCACGGTCCTCCTCTACATCTTTCTCCAGCTCTGGCGGATCACCTACGCCGAGACCGGCGCCGATCGGCTGGGCGGCTTCACCCTGGCGCAGATGCTCTGGTACCTGGCCATGACCGAGGCGATCATCCTGTCGGCGCCGCCGGTGACGCCCGCGATCGACCAGGACGCGCGCACGGGCGGCATCGCGGTCCATCTCCTCCGCCCCATCTCCTACCCGTTCTACCGCCTGTGGGTCGCGCTCGGCGAGCAGCTGGTGCGCTTCGCGCTGAACGCGCTGGTCGGCGCCGTGCTGGCGACGGCCCTGGTCGGGCCGGCGCCGCTCGCCGCGCGCGGCGTCGCGATGTTCCTCGTCGCCATCCCGCTCGCGTTCACCCTGGATTTCACCGCTCACCTCGGCATCGGGCTGTGCGCCTTCTGGCTGGAGGACACATCCGGTCTGGCGCTGCTCTACCGGAGAGCGACGATGCTCCTGGGCGGCGTGCTCTTGCCCATCGATCTGTTTCCTGCGGGCCTGCGGTCGGCGCTCGCCTTTCTGCCGTTCCGAGACGTCGTGTACGGGCCGGCGCACCTCTTCGTGCAACCGGACGGCGACTTCCTGGTCCGGCTGCTGGTGCGGCAAGCGACGGGCGTCGCCGCGCTCGGGCTGGTCGCGGCGGCGGTCTACCGCGCCGGTGTGCGGCGCATCCACGCCCACGGAGGCTGACATGAGGGCGCTCATCGATTATCTGCGGCTCGCCAGGATGTACGTCGGGCTGAACCTGCGGGCGCAGCTGGAGTACCGCGGGGCGTTCGTGGCCCAGATGGCGGCCATGGCGGTGAACGACGCGGTCTGGGTCGCGTTCTGGTCGCTGTTCTTCAGCCGCTTCCCGGTGCTGCACGGGTGGAAGGTCGACGACGTCATCACGCTGTGGGCGGTGGCGGCGGCCGGGTTCGGACTCGCCCACGCCGTGTGCGGGAACGCGCTCGTCCTCGCCACCGTCATCGCCGAGGGCCAGCTCGACGACTGGATGCTCTATCCGCGCGCGCTCCTGCCGCACCTCCTGCTCGGCCGGATGAGCGCGAGCGCCTGCGGCGACGTGATCTTCGGCGTCGCGGTCTACCTCGCGTTCGTGCGCCCCGACGCCGCCCACATCGCGCTGTTCGCGGTGCTCGCGGCCGGGGTCGCCGTCCTCATCGTCGGGTTCGACGTCCTGTCTGCCAGCCTCGGCTTCTACCTGGGCAACTCGGCCACGCTCACCGACCAGTGGCGCTTCTCGATGTTGACCTTCGCGACCTACCCGGCCACGCTGTTCCGCGGCGCGGTCAAGCTCGTCCTGTTCACCGCCATCCCGGCGGCGTTCATCAACCTGTTCCCGGTGCGCGCGCTCCGCTCGCTCTCGCTCGCCGACGCCGCCCTGGCGCTGGTCGGCGCGCTCGCGGTCGCGGCGGCCGGCGCCGCGGCCTTCCACATTGGCCTGCGCCGCTACCAGTCGGGCAATCTCCTGACCATGCGAGGGTAGGCCGACGTCGGCAACCCCTGCGCAGGATCGAACCCAGCTGTGGCTGGACCCGTCTTGCATCGCCGGCGACTTGTGGCCGAACAAGCAGTCGCTGTTGCTCGACATGTTCAAGGAACGGGTCATCCCGAACTTCCCGGTCGAGAGCACCGCGACGGCCGACGAGGCGATCCGCAGGCAAGCCAAGGAGGTGGTCCGTCGGCTGAGCGGCTTCTTCGGCAAGGTGACCGCCCAGATCATCGGAGAGGGGCAGAGCGACCCGAAGGTCCTGGAGGAGTACCGCGAGCGCTATGTCCGTATGCGGCGGGACATCACCATCCCCGTGATCGAGCGGGCTACGAGAGCGGCGAGTTCAAGCGACGCGTCGAGCTGCACCTGCTCATCGACATGATCGAGGGCGAGCACGGTGAGCACGATGTCCGGCGACGGACGCAGCCACCGGGCGACGAGCGCCGCGTCGGAGAACGCGGCGAACACCCTGTCGGGAGAGGCGTCCAGGAAGCGGCGCACCTCGACGCCGGGGCCGGGACCGCTCATCGCTCGGTCTCCTTCAGCATCCGCTCGAGCTGATCGACCGCGCCGGTCCAGAACCCCTGATGGCGGCGGATCCACGTGCCCGCCTGCTCGAGCGACTGTCGGCGCAGGCGAAAGTGATGCACTCGCCCTTCCACGTTTCGCTCGATGAGTCGCGCGCGCTCGAGCACCTTGAGGTGACGCGAGATCGTCGGCTGCGCGGAGCGGAACTGCGCGCCGAGCTCGCCGGCGGTGCGCGTCTCGCCGCCCGAGAGCGCGTGGATGATCGAGCGCCGCGTCTGGTCGGCGAGCGCCCGGAAGGTGCGGTCGAGCGCTGCTGCTGATTGCATAGCCGGATGACTATATAATAGCCACGACGGAGGCGTCAACGCTGCCGGGCGTGCTGCCGGCGCGAGCCCTCCATCATCCCGTCCCGTCACGTGTCCCGTCGATCCGTGGCCGCAGACGGGCGTCGCCACGGTCACGTTGCCGGAGTCGGCGCCTGGTTTCGACCGATCGCGTGTCGCTCGACCCGGGCTCGTCGCCCCTCGGGGCGGCGCTCGGCGAGGTCGGCGTGGGCGCAGGCGCGCCGCACGCAGCCGCGAAACCAGGTGTGGGCCGCGTCGCTGTCGAGGCGCGGGCTCCATGCCTGGGCGATGGTGATCTTCGTCGGTGCGCCGGCGACCGGGAGCCGGCACAGCCCGAACGCGTCCAGCACGGCCGCGGCGAGTCGCGCGGGCAGGAGGGTGTAGGCGTCGCTCTCCTGCACCAGCGACGCCGCGGCGAGGAACGAGGGCACCACCCGGAGCGGCGGCCGGCGGCCCCGGCTGCGCCGGGTGTTGCGGATGGCCTCGAGCTTGGCCGGCTGGGATGCGACGGCGACGTGGTCGAAGGCGGCCAGGGCGTCGGGGCTCGTTCGACGGTTCGCCAGCGGGTGGTCGCGCCGGGCGACCGGAACCATCTCGTCCTGGTAGAGCCGCTGGACCAGCAGATCGGGCGCCAGGTCGTACTGCACGCCGATGTCGAGATCGACGTCGATGCGGTCGGGCAGGGGAGAACCCACGAAGTGCAGCGCGACGCGAGGTGCCTCGGCGCGCACGAGCAGCTCGAGGGCGCGCCCCAGGATCACGATGGTGGCGTCGGACGCCCGGACGACGAACGTGCGCTCGAGCGTCGCCACGTCGAGCGGCCGCTCGGGCCGGAGCAGGTCGCCGATCTCGCTCGCCACGCGCGCGACGCGCTCGCGCATCGCGACGGCGCGCGGCGTGGGCACCAGGCGGTTGCCCGCGCGCACGAACAGCGGGTCGCCGACGGCCTCGCGCAGCCGGGCGAGCGTGTGGCTCATCGCGGGCGGCGTGACGTGCATGCGGCGCGCGGCGCCGGTGACGCTGCCGTCCCGGAGCAGCGCGTCGAGGGCGAGCAGGAGGTTGGCGTCAGCGGATTGCATGCCGTGCATGTAGCATGTAAAGCCGTTTCAGTCGATTCATTCCGTGGATCGCCGTAGGTTATCGCGCATGATCGCTCACGCCATGCCGGCCGCTCGCGGGGCGCCGCCCCTCTCTCGCCCGCTCGTCATCCTCGCCATCTGCTGCGTGGCGCTCGCGCTCGTCACGCTGGACGTCACCATCGTGAACGTCGCGCTGCCCGCGATCCGCAGCGACCTCGACGCGTCCATCGCCGGGCTGCAGTGGTCGATCGACGGCTACACGGTCGTCGTCGCCAGCTTCCTCCTCCTCGCCGGCTCGCTGGCGGATCGCTTCGGTCGCCGCAGGACCTTCCAGATCGGACTCACCGTGTTCAGCCTGGGATCCCTGCTCTGCAGCCTCGCGCCGAGCACCCCCGCGCTGGTCGTGTGCCGCATGGTGCAGGCCGTCGGCGGATCGATGCTCAACCCGGTCGCCATGTCGATCATCGTCAACACGTTCGTCGAGCCGCGTGCGCGCGCCCGCGCCATCGGCATCTGGGGCGCGGTGTTCGGCGTCTCGATGGCGGTCGGGCCTCCGCTCGGCGGTCTGCTGGTCGAGACCGTCGGCTGGCGATCGATCTTCTGGGTCAACGTCCCGCTCGGGGCCGCCGCCGTCGTCCTGGCCGCGCGCTTCATCCCCGAGTCGCGCGCCGACCGCCCGCGGCGCTTCGACTTCGTGGCGCAGGCGCTGGTGATCGTCGCGCTGCTCGCGCTGACCGCCGCCGTGATCGACGGGCGCCGTGTGGGATGGACCGCGTGGCCGATCGCGGCGGGCTTCGCCACGGCGCTGGCCTGCGTCGCCGGCCTGGTCGCCTGGGAGTCTCGCCGCCGCGAGCCGATGCTGGATCTTCGGTTGTTTCGCAGCCTCCCGTTCGGCGCGGCCACGCTCGTGGCGGTCGCGGCGTTCGCCGCGTTCAGCGGCTTTCTGTTTCTGAACTCGCTCTACCTTCAGGACGCGCGCGGGATGCGCGCGTCGACCGCGGGCCTCGCCACGCTGCCGATCGCCGTGGCGCTCATGGTCTTCTCTCCGCTGTCCGGGCGCCTGGTCGGCGCCGGGCGCGTACGGCTCGCGCTCGTCGTGTCGGGTGTCGCGATGGCGGCGGGCGGGCTGCTGCTGACCCGGCTCGCGAGCGACACCTCGCTGGCCTACCTCGTCGCGGCCTACGGGATCTTCGGCGTCGGCCTCGGGACCGTCAACGCGCCGATCACCAACACCGCCGTGTCGGGGATGCCTCGATCGCAGGCCGGGCTCGCGTCGGCCGTCGCGTCGACCAGTCGCCAGGTGGGCGCATCGCTCGGCGTCGCGCTCGCCGGGGCGCTCGCCAGCGCCGGGATCGACTCCGCGCACCGCGCCGAGCTCGCGAGTGCAACCCACGTCGTGTTCTGGGTCATCGCCGGCCTCGGCGCGGCCATCGTCGCGCTCGGCCTCGCGTCGACGGGGGCGCGGGCGAAGGCGAGCGCGGAGCGCGTGGCGTTCTTGCTCGATCCGCCCGCGGCCATGGAGTCGCGGCGATGACTCGTGACTCACGCGACGCGCTCGGTGTCCCTTCCTGCCGGGCGCCTGGCGTGAATGTGCAAGCGGATGTCGCGCTCGTGAACGCGGCGTCCGGCCGAGCCTGCCAGACTTCTCCAGAGCACCCGGACAGGAGTACCTCATGATCTCTCGTCTCTCCGTCATCGTGGGCCTGTTCGTCGGATGAGCCAGTCGACCGTCGCAGTCGGGTACCACGTCGCGCTCGGGCTGGGCCTGGGCGCCGCCGCCGCCGTGCTGATCTGGTGGGGCCGAAAGGTCTTCCCGCCGTTCCTCCGGAGGAGGGAGCGCGGTGCGCCGATCGCGCTGGCGGCGATCTACATGATGCCCGGCATGATCATCGCGATCGCGTGCTGCGTGCCCGCGTTCTACTTCGCCCACCTCAGGAAGCAGGAGGACTACTGCCTGGAGCTCATCCGGGTGAACCACATCTCGAGCGCGACCCAGGCGGACCTGGTGGAGCGCTGCGGCGGCCTCGACCTCGAGCAGCTCATCCGACGCAGCGGCGAGGGCACCGGCCCGGAGACGAACCGATGACGGACGCGGACCAGGACCAGGACGGGGCGACCTCGGTCGCGTTCCTGCCGGACGAGGGGGCGTGGTCGCGGGCCGCCGCGCCGGCCCGGTCCCCTTCAGCCTGATCAGCGCGGGCGACCGCGACCGCGCGCGCAGACGCCTGGCAATGGCGTCGTGGCCCGGCTACCATCCGGTGCTCGCCGGGCATCGTCGTGACCCTTGCTCCCCCCATCGAGAGCCAGCTCTGCCTGGCCGGCCTGGCGGTCGCGTATCCGCCGGACGTGGTCGACGGTCGCGATCTGGGGATGACGGCGGAGGATCAGCGCGACTCGGGCTTTCGCCAGGTCCACGTCGCGCGCGATCCGGCCGACACGCTCGAGCTGATGTGCGAGGCCGCGCGCGCGGCGCTCGAGGATGCCGGAGTGAGGCCGGGCGAGGTCCAGGCGCTGCTGGTCCTGCGCAACGGCTTCTACGAGCGCCACGCCACCGCCTTGCTCTCGCTGCTCGCCGCTGACCGCCTCGGGGTCCCCGGCGGGCTTTGCCTCGACCTGAAGAACCCCGGCTGCGCCGGTCTCTTGCTCGGGGTCGAGCACGCCGCGGCGTTGCTGTCCCGGCGCGAGGTGGAGCGGGTGCTCGTGCTCGGCGGTGGTGTGATCGATCCTCCCGGGCAGCGCTGGCTCGCCGATCCGCCCATTCCGGGGCGTCCGCGCAGCGGGATCCTGTCCGGCGACGGTGCGTATGCGGTCGTGGTCGGTCGCGGCCGCGGGGCGCTCGAGATCCTGTCGCACCGGATCTTGCTCGACCGCGAGTTCGCCGACCTGACGCGGGTCGCCGGCGGCGTGGATGTGACCGATCGCCAGGAGTTCGCCCGCTGGCTCAAGGCGGCCCCGCTGTGGAGCGCGCGCGCCCTGATGGACGCGATGCTGGCCTCCGGCACGGCAGAGCGGCCTCATATCCTGGTCGGCACCAACTCGCGGATGAAGCTCGAAACCTTCGAGCGGCTGGCGCACGGCGCCGCCGACCCGCGCATCCGCCGCATGCTCGACCTGCAGGTCGAGGAGATGGGCCGGGTCGGCCACGTCGTGGGGGGCGACGGCTGCGGCAGCCTGGTCGCGCTGCTTCGCGCCGGTGCGCTCGCCCCGGGCGATCTGATCGTCTGCCTCGAGATCGGCGAGGCCTACTTCTACGGCGCCGGCGTGCTGCGCGCCGCGGACCCCGCCGGGCGCGCCTGACCGGCGCAGATCAGCCGTACTTGTCGAGCCGTCCGATCGTCGAGGTGGCCGGCCAGGTGGCCCAGCCGACGCGCTGGTAGAAGGTCTCGCCACCACCGGTCCTCATCGCCGGGCGCGGGTGATCGAGGTGGAGGATCTCGTCCGCGTGGCGGTCGAGCGGGGCCGAGCGATCGACGCGGAAGGCGAAGTCGAGGTCCTCGCCGCCCCAGCCCTCGAACCGCTCATCCATGCCGCCGATCCGCCGGAACAGCGCCTCGCGCACCCAGATGCAGGCGCCGGGCGGGCGGCGCAGGTGGACTCCGCGCAGCTGGTCGCGATCCACCGCCGGGTCTCCGCCCAGGCAGCGGCCGCGGATCGCCGCGTGGCTCGACGAAGCGTCGAGGCAGAGGACGTCGCGGAACGGCCAGTGCGCCTGGGTGCCCGGCTGCTCGAAGCGTGAGGCGTTGCGCTCGAGGAAGTCGGCGTCGACCAGCATGTCGGCGTCGAGGATGCAGAGGAGCTCCGCCCCGACCCGGAGGGAGCCGATGTTGACCGCCCAGGACTTGTTGAACAGACCGGGGCAGGGGGCGAACAGGTAGTCGTCGACCAGCGGCAGGATCGCGTCGCGCCGGCGCGGCTGGTCGTCCGCCTCGACGACGGTGAGACGGTAGCGCCTGCGCGGCAGCGACTGCCGGTCGAGCGCGATCAGGCAGGCCAGGAGGTTGCGCGTCCGCTCGGACGGCTCGCCCCGGTCGCGGAACGGGATGACGACGCCGACCTCGACGCGATCGCCGGTGTGAACCCGGGGACCGGCGTCCACCCGGGCGAGGTCCAGCCACGAGACCGGCGCGGCGTCGGTCGACGCGCGCGCGCCGACGTGGAGGTCGAGGCGCGACGAACACTCCGCGCGCCAGGCCAGCTCGCGCAGCGCCTCGAGGCGATCGCCCCTCGTCAGCGCCTGGGTGAGGACGGCGACGAGTCGGTCATAGAGCGCGACGTCGGCGGGCGAACGAGTCAGCGGCCCGGCCAGGTCGAGGATCGAGGCGTCGCCGGTCGCCAGGACCGCCTCGACGACCTCGCGGTGAGCCAGCCGCGAGAGCTCCCAGTAGTCGGCGCTCACCTCCTGTGCGAAGCGATCGCTCGACAGGACGATGCTGCCGGCGATGGAGCGGGCCAGGAGATGCGGATCATCGCGAGGGCGGGTCATGCGGCTTCTCCAGATCCGTGGTGGGAGCGCGGCCACAGCGCGGCGGCCGGGGCGAGGCGTTCGCTCCAGAGCGCCGCCGCGGCGCCGGCGATGACGCATGTGGCCAGGCCGAGGAACGCGGCGGCATCTCCGCGGTCGAGCAGGAAACCGACCAGCCCCGGGCCGAGGCCGTAGGCCACGCAGCCGGACAGCTGGAAGACCGCCATGGTCCGTGCGCGCAGGCCCCGCGGCGCGAGCGCCATCGCCATCGCGGCGGCCGACGGCGCCGAGCACATCTCGCCGGCGGTGTAGGCGACCATGGCGACGGCTGCGATCGCGAGCGGGGCCAACCCGGCGGAGGCCAGCGCGGCCAGGCTCGCCAGATACAGCGACGCACCGGCGACCATCGCGCGAGTCCGCCGCATCGACGTGAGCGCGCGGGTGACCGAGGTCTGCGCGATCAGCAGGAGGATGGCGCTCTGCCCGAAGAGGAGCGGGGCCTGCCAGGCCGGGAGATGGAGGGACCCCGTCATGTAGAGCGGGAGGAGCGAGACCGGCAGCGTCCACGCGCAGGCGAGCAGCGCCTGGGCCAGGAGAAGGGCGCGGAGCGGCCGATCGCGCGCGATCGACGCCCAGGGCCCGGAGATGAGCTCGGCCCGGCCGCGCGCGGGCGCTGGCGTCGACGCGGTGAGCGCGGCGGCGATGACCGACGAGGCGGCGTTGAGATAGACGAGGAGCTCGAGCCGGCCGGCCAGGCGGTCGAGGAGGACGAGGCTGCTGGCCAGCGCGCCGATGCCGAGGGCGCCGCGGCCGACCGCGTGCGACAGCGCGAACCAGGCATCGAGCTCGCCGCTGCGCGCGATGCCGCCCAGCCAGGCAGGCCAGGCCGCGGCGTGCGCCCGGTCGGCGATCATGACGACAGCGACGCAGCCGAAGACCGCCGCGCCGCTCTGCGCCGCCGGATAGAGCGAATAGCCGAGCGCGGTGACCAGGTTGCTGGCGACGACGATCCACTTCACGCCCCAGCGATCGGCCAGCCCGCCGACCGCGGGCGCGACGGCGAGCGCCACCAGCGTGGCCAGGCTCATGGCCAGGCCGGCCTCCGAGGCGGACAGCGGCGTCGACCGCGTGAAGTAGAAAAGCGCCAGCGGCAAGAAGAGGCCGGTCCCGAACGTGTCCACCGCGTAGGCGGCGATCAGCCGGCGCCGGCCGCGCGTCTCGGGCAGACCGAGGAGCAGAGCACGCACCGGCTCACCCCGGCGGCCGGAAAGAGAGAGTCGAGCCGGGGAGTCGCATCTCCACGGCGTCCGCCCCGGCCGAAACCACGCAGTCCAGGCCGGGCACGACCCAGGACGCGCCGGCCGCCAGCAAGAGCTCCGGTCGATTCGCCTCGACGCCGACGCACGCGGCGCCGGCCGCGACCGCGGCGACCACGCCGCTGTGCGCGTCTTCGAAGACGACGCAGTCCGACGGCTGGACGCCGAGCCGTGCCGCGGCCAGCTCGTACACGTCCGGCGCCGGCTTGCCGCGCGCGGCGTCGCCCCACACGACCCGGGCCTGGAAGCAGGAGGCCAGCCGCAGCTCATCCAGCACGCGAGCGGTCCGCGCCGCCGACGCGCCGGTCACCAGGGCGAGCCGGACCCGCGCCGCCGACAGCGCCGCGACCAGCTCGGTCGCGCCGGGGAGCGCGCGAGACGCCAGATCCGGCTCGGCCGCGCGGACCTGGCGCAGGAGCTGGTCGCGCCCCACCTCGTCCAGCGCCGAGAACAGAGCAAGGACGGTGTGCTCCGGCGAGCAGCCGAAGATGTGCCGGTCGATGTCGTCGGCGGACAACCGAACCCCGCGCGCGCGGGCCAGGCGCTGCCACAGCGCCTCGATCCCCTCGTGCGTGTCGATGAGGACGCCGTCGAGATCGAACAGCGCCGCGCTGAAGATCGGCGCGCTGAGGGTGGACCGGATCATGCGCTCAGGCCGGAGACACCGCCGCGCCGGCGACGGCGACGCGCGGTGCCGCGGCGCGGCCGGCGAGCACGGCGAGTCTCATCGCTGCGGCCATCCGGACCGGGTCGGCCGCCTGCGCCACCGCCGTGTTGACCAGCACCGCGTCCGCGCCCAGCTCCATCGCCTCGGCCACGTGGCTGGGCAGGCCGAGGCCGCCCTCGATGACGACCGGAATGCCGACCGCGTCGATGACCTCGCGCAGCGCGCGGCGATCGACCAGGCCGAGCCCGCTCGCGACCGGCGCGGCTTGCACCCGGATGGCGGAGCAGCCGATCCGCTCGAGCGTCGCAGCGGTCTCCGCGTCGGGCCGGATGAACGGCAGCACCGTGAACGCCTCGTCGACGAGGAGCTTGGCCGCCTCGATCGTCTGCCGGTTGTCCGGGGCGTTGTCGGTCGGCCGCACGTCCAGCTTCATGATATCGATCCCGAAGGAGCCGCGCAGCACGCGTGCGGTGCGGATCGCGTCCTCCTTCGACCGCGCGAACGAGGTCGTGCCGATCCAGATGAATCGGTCGAGCCCGGCCGCGTCGTCGAGATCCGAGAGGAGGAGGCTCGCTCGCGTCTGCTCGAGGTCGACCGTGGTGATGAAGACATCGCATCCGCCGGCCTCGAGGACCCCCCGGACCAGCGGCGCCGACGTGTACTGCTCGATGCCGAGGAGTAGGCGGCTGCGAAAGGACCTCGACTTGACGCGAAGCCACGGATCGACGGAGCAGGTCGCTGGGTTTTCCGACATCGTCCTCTCCTGTGACAGCCAGTTTGGCCGCCGCGTCGCGCTCGCCCGACGCGTGGTCCCTGGCGGCGGTCGATGGAGTATAGATGGGATGAAGTGGCTGGCCCGCCACGCGAGGTGGTGGTCGATGGTGCAACAGTGTCGACACACGGTCGGAACAGCTACACGTGGTGCCAGGCATGGACCATGCTGGCATCGACGTGCACGAGAGTGACCTCGGGTCTGCTCTCTTGCGCAGCGCGCGAGGTGTCGAACGGAGGTGTCGGTCCGCCGGCGCCGGCTCGTCGCGATCGAGCCGCGGCCGTGAGACGGGTCAGGGCGGGCCCAGGCACGTCCCCGGCGGGGGCAGGCCCACGAGGTACCAGCGCATCTCGGCGGTCGAGTAGAGGTCGGTGAGGAGCTTCTCGAGCAGCTCCACCTCGTCTCGCGGCCAGCCGGCGGTCTTCACCGCGCTCAGCATGCGCGCGCCCGCCGGGATCCGGTCGGCCACCTTCTGCACGGTCGCCGACGACGATTTGAAGTCGTTCGCCTTGGCCGCGAGGTACCGCCGGACGAAGTCGTCGGCCACCGCCGCGTGCTCGGCCGGCCATGGACCCAGGGCCAGGAGCAGCGCGGTCATGGCGCTCGCGAAGTCGCGCGGCGTTCGCGGCGCGGGCGGCGTTCGCGGTGCGGGCGGAGCCTTCCTGTCTGACGGCTCGTCCCCGCGGCAACCCGCCGTCCGGGCGGCCGCGGCGCTCACGATCACGGTCAGCCCGCCCTGCAGCACGTCGCGCCTGCTCGGATCTCGGCTCATACGTCGGTCTCCCTCGCGATCGCGGCCTCGTCGCCCGACCCGGACGGCACCACGGTAGATCCGTCCGCTGCCTCGCCGCCAGCGCGGGCGAAAAACTCCGACCCGCGTTGACCCGCCCCATCTCGCACGCGATGCTGCCGCCCATGGCGCGCACGGTGACCACCGACGTATGCGTGGTCGGTGCGGGCGCGGCGGGCTCGGTGCTGGCGACCGCGCTGGCCGGCGCGGGACAGCGGGTCGCGTTGATCGAGCAGGGTCCGCGCTACGGCGAGGACGCCCGGGTCAATCTGGTCAACAGGCGCCACAGCGCGCTCTTCGAGTGGCCCGACTTCAACGACGACTGGCCCGCGGAGTTCAGCTACGCACCGGTGCAGAGCACCGGCTCCGCGCCCTACTCGGCCCTGCGCCTCGCCGGTGCCGGCGGGACCACCTTGCACTGGACCGGGCACACCCCCAGGCCCATCGAGGACGACCTGCGTTGCCGCACGCGTTTTGGCGTCGGCCGGGACTTCCCGATCTCGTACGGCGAGCTCGAGCCGTGGCTGCTCCGCGCCGAGCACGAGCTCGGCGTCGCAGGTGACGACGACAACCCTTACGCGTCGCGGCGCTCCGGTCCATTCCCCATGCCGGCCCACCGCCCGACCGAGTTCGAGCAAGAGATCTACTTGCCCGCGGTCGATCGACTTGGCTGGAGGGGCCACTCGGCTGCCTGGGCGATCAACTCTCGCCCCTACGACGGCCGTCTGCCGTGCCAGCGCTGCCGCTACTGCGCCGCCTGCCCGTCCGGCGCCCGGTACTCGCCCGATCGCAGCCACCTGCTGCGCTTCGTGGCGCTCCCCGGCGCCGAGCTGATGACCGAGACAAAGCTCTTGCGGCTCGAGAGCTCGAAGGACGGCCGGCAGATCGTCGCCGCCCACGCCCAGCGCCGCGACGGCGAGCAGCTGCTGATACGGGCCCGCCGCTACGTGCTCGCCATGGGGGCGATCGAGACCCCGCGCATGCTCCTTCTGTCTGGCGAGCGGAGCCACGATCGCGACGGCCTGGGCAACGCCGGCGGGCAGCTGGGCGCCGGTTTCTCCGATCACATGATGAACCTGGCCACCGTGATGCTCAGGAAGTCCGGCGCCCACACCTACGCCTTCCCGACGCGGGTCTCGGACTTTCACCGCGTCCGGATCGACCGCCGCGAGCACGGGAGCTTCTTCATCAACCTCTGGCCGGGCGGTTCCGGCGACTGGGTGTCGCCGTACCTGGGCAAGGCCAGGACGGGGGATGGCATCTGGCTCACGGGGCTGCGCGCCGGGCTGATCCGGGGCCTGCTGGCGATCGCCTGGGTCGAGGGTGACGGCACCTACCGGCTGCGGCTGGATCCGGCGCACCCGGACCACTGGTCCGCCCCCGCTCCGTCGATCGCGGCCGACCTCACCGCGCGCGAGAAGAAGGCCATGGACGCGAGCGATCGGGCGCTGCACCAGCTGGCCGACGCGATGGGCGCCGAGGCGATCGAGACCACCTGGGCAGCCAGGACGGTCATCTTCGCCAGCCACGCCGGCGGAGCGGCCGCCATGGGGACCTCGCCCGCCAGCGGCGTGTGCGACCGGGACTGCCGCGTGTTCGGCAAGACCAACCTGTACCTGGCCACCGGCGCGGTCCTCCCGCACCAGGGGGCCAACAACCCGACCCTCGAGATCGCCGCTTTTGCCCTGAGACTCGCGGCCCATCTCGGCGCGCGCCAGATGTGAGGTTGCCGTGAGGTTGCCATGGTCATTGTGGTGCTCGTGGGCCGCGGACCCTGGCGGGCGCGCCTGACCGACGTCGTCAGTCGTCGCCGAAGCGGTTGTTCTGGGCCCCGTTGGTCCGGTCCCAGTGGAGCTTGATGCTGAGCCGGCCGGTGATGCTGAGCGGCTGGGCGTAGGACGCACGGATCACCTCCTCGTAGTTGCTCTCGTCGATCATCGCCGGGCCCGGCAGCTCGCTCTTCGCGATCGACAGCGACAGCGAGAAGTCGACGTGATCGCCGACCGGTACCTTCAGATCGGGCGTCGCGGTGAGGCGATGGCGCCGCGTCGGTCGCAACATCTCGGCCGAGCCCTCGAGGAACAGGCCGAAGGTCACCCGATCGCGCCGGACCGACGCCCCGATGCCGCCCAGGTGGACCGGATAGGCGGCGCGGCGCTCGCCGAGCTCGTTGACCCGGTTGTACTTCTCGACCTGGAACCCCGGCCGGTAGTAGAGCCACAGGCGGTTGCCGCGCGGATCGTCGGCCCGGAAGGCGTCCCACTGGATACCGGACAGCAGCATGTTGCGGTAGCGGACCTGACCCTCGCGATCCTCGTGGTCGAGCTGGTCGATCCAGCCGGTCGACCAGTGCTCCGACAGGTGGCGCTCGGCGTTGACGAACGCGTACGCCGAGGACTGGTCGGTGTCGAGCGACGCCTCGTTGCCGTCGACCACCAGAGGAGGCTGCCGGGTCGAGGTGAGCGAGGCGCCGGAGCCGAACACGAGCTTCGATGTCGCGGTCACGCGGCTCAGGCGGAGCTGCGAGGTGCCCTCGAACGACCTGAACTTCTCGGTCCAGCTGCCGCTGCCGCCGAGCTCCAGGCTGACCGACCACGGCGTGGTCGTGGCCGCGACCAGCGCCATGTTCGTCGGCGTCGCGAGGCGGACGTCGACCACCTCCGGCCGCCGCGCGGCGACGAACAGCGCGATGCCGCGCAGGAAGGCCGAGCGCAGCCGGGCGCGCTGAGCGTCGTCGGCCGCCCGCGACTCGATCGTCACCAGCTGCTCGACCGCGGGCGGGGCGCCGGCCAGGCGGGACACGAACCTGAGCTGGATGCGATCGGCGGCCGGCAGCTCGGTCGCGTTGACGAACAGGACCACATCGGCGGCCGCGCGAGGCGCGAATCGCAGGAGCTGGCTCTCGTCGAGGAACCCGCGCAGGAAGGTGGGGCAGGCCTTGCTGCGCCCGGGCGCCTGGCACTCGAGCGACACCGCGAGCGGCGCCACCGACGGCTGGCCGCCGCGGCGGCGCTCTGCCTGGAGCGCGCGCGCGGCGTGCTCCTCGCCGGCGGGCCGCCTCGTCTCCATCGCCAGCCGGTCGCGCGGTGCGCCCGCGCCCTGCCGGTCGGTGGCCCGGGCCGGCCGGGCGTCCACGGCCGCGCGGTCACGGGCCTCACCGGCGTCGCCCTCGGCCCGGTCATCGACGGTGTCATCGAGGGTGTCATCGGGGGTGTCATCGTCGGTGTCATCGTCGGTGTTGCGGGTGTCATCGGCGGTGTCGCGCTCCAGGCCGGCGTCCGGAACGCCTTCGACGACCTCGCCGCGGCGCTCGTCGCCGGCGGTCCGGGGCAACCGGGCGAGGGCCCTGCGCAGGTGCCGACCGAGCCGGCGCCTGCCCTCGCCGACCAGCCGGGGACCGGGCAGCGAGACCTGGTAGCGCCCCATCAGCGCACCGCCGGCGCCCGCGCGCACCTCGACGGTCAGCCGGTAGCCGGGCCCGCGCCGGGCCACCGCGCCGAGCACGACGGCATCGAGATCCAGGGCACGGGCGGCCCGGGTCAGCTCGCCCTCCTCGATCGCGAGGCCGACCGCGCGCGCCCCCGCGACGCGCGCGAAGCTCCGACCCGACACCACCGTGTGATGGTTGTGCAGCAGCCGGACCACGGTGCCCTCGAACCGCGCGGCTCTGGGCCCGCTGAAGGGCACCACGGCGGCGCGGCGCTCGCCGTCGGCCAGCGCCGCGCGTGCACAGACGGCGACGACGAGGAGTACCACCAGACAGCGGAGGAGCACGGCCAGAGATCCGATCAGCCGGGATCCCGGCCGGACGAGTCATCCGGCGCGCCGCGCGCCGCGGCCAGCCTCTCGAGCATGGCGCCGAGCGCGCGCACGGTGCCGAAGTTGCCGGACGTGACCTGCGAGCCGTCGATCGCGATCCGGAAGGTCTGGCCGAGGTCGAGCACCAGCCTGAGGACGGCGAGCGAGTCCAGCTCGTCGAGGAAGGGCTCATCGGCGCCGGGGATGGCGTTGTCGGGGCGGTGGCGCGCGACGACCGCGGCGAGCTGCGTGAGATCCATGGCTAGATGGCCTTCCGGTCGCGCTTGCCGCTGGCATTGCGCGGGATGCGATCGACTCGCTCGATCACGCGGGGAACCATGTACTCGGGCAGGAGCGCGCGCAGGTCCTCGCGCACCCGGCCCTCCGGGGCGGTGGCATCGACCACGGCGCGCAGCCCGGTGACCGTGCCCGCGGCGTCGGCGACGGGCAGGACCATCGCCTCCCTGACGTACGGCAGGCTCGCGAGCGCGAGCTCGACCTCGGTGAGATCGACCCGCCGGCCCGAGAGCTTGATCTGCGAGTCGAGGCGACCCAGGCACTCGAGCTCGCCGTCGGCCCGCCGCCGGCCGCGGTCGCCGGTGCGGTACCAGCGCTCGCCCGGACGCCCCGGTCGCGCGACGAACGCGCGCGCCGTGAGCTCGGCGGAGCCGAGATACCCGGCGGCGACCTGCGCGCCGCCGATCCACAGCTCGCCGATCTCGTCGACCGCGGCCTCGGAGCCGTCCGCGCGCATCACCGCAATCGCGCGGTCCGGGGCGCCCGCGCCGATCGGCAGCGGCCCGGGACCGGGGGGGCGAGACACGCGCCGCTGCGAGACGATGACGGTGGTCTCGGTCGGACCGTAGGCGTTGACGAACTCGACCTCGGGGAGCTCGGCCATCCAGTGAGTCAGCTCGTGGACCGGGAATGGCTCGCCGCTGAACTGTGCGAGGCGCAGCCGGCCGAGCGCGGCGGCGAATCTCGCCGGTCGCAGCCGGGACAGGAAGCAATAGAACGAGGGCACCGCGGTGATCGCGCTGACCCGCTCCTTCTCGATGAGATCGAGGATGTCGCCCGGCAGCCGCGCCGAGGGCGAGAGCAGGGCCAGCGCGGCGCCCGACCCCAGCACGACGAACACATCCTGCACGGAGTAGTCGAAGGTGAGGGGCGCAGGATTGACGACCCGGTCGGTCGGACCGAGACCGAGGGTGGGGATCATCCAGCGCGCGAACGCCGCGAGGTTCTCGTGCAGCACCTCGACGCCCTTCGGCACGCCGGACGAGCCCGAGGTGAACAGGATGTACGCGGCGTCGTCCGGCCGGATCGCGACGTCAGGCGCCGTCTCGAGATCGGGTCCGTGCCCCGCGGGCGGAACCGGCGCGGACAGGTCGAGCCCGGGTGCGAGCAGGCGCGGGCCATCGAGGACCAGGCCGGGCCACGAGCGCTGGCCCGACGGCGGCGCGCTGGCCTGCACCAGCGGTCCATGGGCGGCCTCGGTCACGACCGCGTCGGGCGCGAGCTCCTGCCAGATGCGGCGCACGCGGTCGGCCGGCCATCCCGGATCGATCGGAGCGTAGGCGCACCCGGCCCGCTGGATGCCGAGGACGGCGGCCACGCCGGCGGTCGACTTGTTGGCGGCCAGCAGCACGCGGCCGCCCTGCCGGACGCCCGCCGCGCGCAGCTGGAGCGCGATCCGGGTCGAGTGGCCGACCAGCTCGCCGTAGGTCACGCGGCGCGCGCCGTCGATCGCCGCGATGTGGCCGGGGGCGATCCTGGCCCGGTCGACGATGGACTCGAATGCAGCTCTCGGTGCGACCGCCAAATCGATTCGACCTTAGCGGCTGCATTGCAAGGCTGCAAAGGAATGTTCATCGCGTGTGACATCCT
>DATFRY010000622.1:0-13937 GCA_035262925.1 Kofleriaceae bacterium
TTCGACCTCGAAGTCGGTGCGCGGAAACGACAGCTTCTCGCGCCGCGACACCAGGTTCTTGCGCAGGAAGTCGACCCGCAGCCGCGAGGCGTAGCAGACCCAGGTCGCCAGCTCGCGCCCCGGCCGCTTGCTGCTGAACGCCGATGGCGTGAACAGGCCCAGGTTGGTGCCGCCACCCCGGTCGCGCGCCGATCGGTAGTGGAACACCTCCACCCCCTCGGCCCGCATGGCGCTGCCCAGCTCCTGCGACGGCCCGTAGTCGGTGGGCGACGAGATGGTGGAGGCGTGGCGGTCGAACGGCGCGCGGGTCAGGTCCGCCCCCACGTCGGTGGCGAACCCGGCGGTGAACGCGGTCAGCTCGGCCACCGGCGAGATGTTGGCCGTCGTGCCGTCGAGGAAGACGAGCCGGTAGTAGGCGACCTCGGCCAGCCCGGTCGGCAGGGTCAGCGACCCGTACCAGATGCCGCGCTCGTGGCGGCGGCCGAAGCGCGAGCCGTAGCGCAGGGGCGGGTAGCGGAACGGTGTGGCCAGGAGGGTGTGGAGCCCGGCGAACTCCCCCTCCTCCGGGGCCGGCGGCTTCTGGGTGTCGATCAGGTCCTCGAGCAGCTCCTGCTCCTCGAGCGTGTCGACCAGCTTTCGCGTCGACACGACGTGCTGCGCCTCGACCACGCGCCAGGCGCGGCCGCTGAGTCGGCGGCAGCTAGACCTTGCCCCGCATCGCGTCCAGATAGTCTGCGACATGGACCAGGCCGTGGATTTCCCGGGCCAGCTCGACCGGGCGACCGCCCAGGTGGTGGTTGTGAGCGTGGAACCAGGAGGTGGCCGCCTGTTCGTCGCCGCCGACCAGCGCGTCGAGGCTGCGCCAGATGCGCAGGAACAGCGTGGCGCGCTGCCCCTCGTTCGACGCCGGATCGAGCGGGCGCCCGCCGCGCAGCAGGCGCGAGACCGTCGGCGCGCTGACCCCCAGGACCTCGGCCAGGTCCTTCTGCGAGGTGACGCCGAGCTTCGCCGATGCCCGCACCAGCGCCTTGCTCAGCACTGCGCCGGCGCGACCCGGGTCCGGCGAGGGGGAACTTCGTCGCGAGGTTGCCATCGAGTTCGCCATGGTTGTTTCAAATGAAACGCTACCAGCCACTCCTTTCAATTGCAATGAGGCGTTGTGCCCCGCCCGCGCGCCGCGCGAAGCCGCCTCCGACGGTGGGGGCAAAGCGCCGACGGAATCGAGGCTTGGGCCACCGGCGGCGAGCCGGGGGGCGGGGGCTATCGGAGCGGGGGCGACCACGGGACGGCGCTCGGCGCCGGGCCGCGGCGATGAGCGGCGGCAGCATAGACGGGCGTCCGGCCGCGGGCCAGTTTCGCGGCGAAGAAACCGAGGGGCCGACGCCGGCATCCAGACGGGGTATTGACAGGCAGCAGGCCCCGGGAATAGACCGCCGACGTCCGGTCGGTGCGCTGACCGGTGAGGAGGAGGAACGCCGATGAGCGAAGCGACGAGGGAAGCGACCAGGGAGGCCAGGGAAGGGGTGACGGCAGCGACGAGGCGGCATCCGATGCGGCGCCGCGGCGGGGCCGGAGCGCTCGCCATGGCTGCCGCCATCGCGATGGCGGCGAATGCCGGCTGCGGCGGCGCGACCCAGAAGGGCCAGGACGGCGCCGGCGGACCGGCCGCCGCGCAGCCCGCGGCGGGAGCCGAGGCCGCTCCGCCCGCGCCGAGCGGGCCGAGCTACGGCGCGGTGCCGCTCATCCCGCGCGAGGTGCTGTTCGGCAACCCGGTCAAGACCTCGCCGGCGCTCTCGCCCGACGGCAAGCGGCTGGCCTACCTGGCTCCCGACCAGGGCGTGCTGAACGTCTTCGTCAAGACGATCGGCAAGGACGACGACAAGGTCGTCACCGCCGACAAGCTGCGCGGCATCCGCCAGTACTTCTGGGCCGAGAACGGAAAGCAGATCATCTACCTCCAGGACAAGGGCGGCGACGAGAACTGGCACGTCTACGCGGTGCCGGCGGCCGGCGGCGAGGCGCGCGACCTGACGCCGCTCGAGAAGGTGCAGGCCCAGATCGTCGCGGTCGAGCGCAAGGCCCCCGACCACATCCTGGTCGCGCTCAACGACCGCAACCCGCAGCTGCACGACGTCTACAAGGTCGACCTCAGGAGCGGCGAGCGCAAGCTCGAGGTCCAGAACGACATCGGCGCGGTCGGCTGGCTCGCCGATCACCGCCTGCGCGTGCGCGGCGCCCAGGTTCTGACGCCGGACGGGGGCGCCAAGCTCATGGTGCGGCCGGGCGCCACCGGCGCGTGGAAGGAGCTGGCCCACTGGGCGGCCGAGGACATGTTCACCACCGGACCGGCCGGCTTCACCGGCGACGACCGCGGCGTGTACATGCTGACCAGCGTCGGCTCCAACACGACCGAGCTGCGCCGCCTTGACGCGCGCACCGGCGCCGAGAAGGCCCTGGCCTCCGATCCGGAGGCCGACGTGACCGGCGTCGTCACCGACCCGGTCAGCCACGACATCGTGGCGGTCGCCTTCGGGCGCGATCGCCTGCAGTGGAAGGCGCTCGACGACAAGGTGGCCGGCGACATCGAGGCCATGACCAGGCTGGGCGACGGCGACGCGTCGGTGGTCAGCACCGATCAGCGCAACAGGACCTGGCTGGTCCTCATCGACGACGACAACGGGCCGCCGCGCTTCTTCTCCTACGACCGCAAGAGCAAGCAGGGCACGTTCCTGTTCACCTCGCGCCCCGAGCTCGAGAAGCTCGAGCTGGCCGAGATGAAGCCGGTCAGCTACCAGGCGCGCGACGGCCTCACCATCCACGCCTACCTGACCCTGCCGGCCAAGGTCCCGGCCAAGGGGCTGCCGGTGGTCATCTACCCGCACGGCGGCCCGTGGGCGCGCGACAGCTGGGGCTTCGAGCCGACCGCGCAGTGGCTGGCCAATCGCGGCTACGCGGTGCTGCAGCCCAACTTCCGCGGCTCGACCGGCTACGGCAAGAAGTTCCTCAACGCGGCCGACCGCGAGTGGGGCGGCAAGATGCAGGACGACGTCACCGACGGAACCAGGTGGCTGGTCGATCAGGGCGTGGGCGATCCGAAGCGCATCTGCATCATGGGCGGGTCGTACGGCGGCTACGCCACGCTGATGGGGCTGGCCAAGGAGCCGTCCATCTACGCCTGCGGGGTCGACATCTGCGGCGTGGCCAACCTGGTCACCTGGATCAACACCATCCCGCCCTACTGGATGCCGTTCCTGCACGTCCTCCACCAGCGGGTCGGCGACCCGGAGAAGGACGCCGCGTTCCTGAAGTCGCGGTCGCCGGTGTTCCTGACCGACCGGATGCGCACGCCGCTCCTCATCGGGCAGGGCACCAACGACCCGCGGGTTCCGCGCAACGAGTCGATCCAGATCCGCGACGCGATGAAGAAGGCCGGCAAGCACGTCGAGTACATCGAGTTCGCCGACGAGGGCCATGGCTTCGCCCGGCCGGAGAACCGGCTCAAGTTCTTCGGCATGGCGGAGGCGTTCCTGGCCCGCTACATCGGCGGCCGGGTCGAGAAGTAGCAGCACCGCGCCGCGGCCGGCCGGGCCCGTGGCCCGGCCGCGCCCGGCTACTCGGCCGGCAGGGTCAGCCGGCGGACCCGGTGGTAGGGCAGCGCCTCGCCCACGGTTCCGTCGGCGATGTAGAGGTAGCCGTCGGTGCCGACGTCGAGCCCCTCGATGCCCCACAGCTCGCCGAGGAGCGGGTCCGGGTCGTCCTTCCAGCCGCCGGCGCCGTCGCCGGCGATGGTCGTGACCTGGCCATCGGTCGAGATGCGGCGCACCAGGTGGCTGCCGGTGTCGGTCACGAACAGGGTGCCGGCCGCGTCCATGGCCAGGCCCTTCGGGAGGTGGAAGGTAGCGTCGGCGAGCGGGCCGTCGTCGCTGCCGGCCGCGCCGGTGCCGGCGTAGGTCGTGACGTTGCCGTCGAGATCGATGTGGCGCAGGCGGTGGTTGCCGTAGTCGGCGACCAGCACGGTGTCGTCGGCCAGCACCATCACGTCGTACGGCTCGTTGAACTGCGCGGCGGCGCCCTGGGCGTCGGCGAAGCCCGGCGTGTCCTGGGTCCCGGCCAGGAGCGACATGGCGCCGCTGGTCGGGTCGAACAGCGACACCACGTGGCCCTGGCGATCCGACAGCACCAGGCGGCCGTCGGACAGGAGCCCGAGCCCGCGGCAGCGGCCGATGTTGTCGCGGACCAACTCGGGCACGCCGCCGCCGAGCGGCATGCGCCAGAGCGCGCCGCCGGGCGGGCCGGGCAGGCCCAGGCTGTTGCCGTCGGTCTGCATGTAGAGCGTGTCGCCGGCGATGACCATGCCGAACGGGCGCAGGAAGACGGTGTCCTCGGTCGGCTGGTTGAGCGTGGTCACGTCTCCGGCCGGGGTGACCAGGCGGACCAGGTTGTTGTCGAAGTCGGCGACGATGAGGTCGCCGCCGGCCGTCATGACCACATTGACCGGATTGTTGAACAGCGCGGTGTCTCGATCTCCGTCATGGGTGCCCGTGATCCCGGCACCTGCCAGGGTGGTCAGCCCCTCGATGAGCGGGACCTGCTCGAAGCCGGGGCCGGCGTCGACCTCCGGACCGTCGTCGGCGCCGTCCGCGCCGTCGGCGCCGTCCGCACCGTCATCGGCCCCGTCCGCGCCGTCGGCGCCGTCGTCGTCGGCCGCGCCGTCGACGCTGCTGTCGTCGTCGTCGCCGCCGCCACCGCCACCACCGCCGCCACCGCAGGCGGCGGGGCCGAGGCCGAGGCCGAGCAGGAGTGCGAGACCCAGGTGGAGAGGCCTGGACCGGACGAGGAGTGGCCGCACGGGCCGCTCCGGGGCTTCAACGACAACAGTGTTCACGACAACAACCTCCCGCCACCTATAACATTGGTCGTCGAATCGGCCGCGCACGACTTCGGTGATTCAGCCTAACGCCCTCTTGCGGCGCGGTCCGGGAGCGCGAGCGCGCGTGACGAGTGCAATCGCGCGGCGGACCTTCTCCGTCTCGCTCTCGCGCGCCGGCCCTGCCGTGACCAGCGCCTCCGCGACCTCCGCGAGTCGCACCGCGTCAAGCGAGTCCTCGATCAGCGCGGCATCGGACACTCTCCGCACCAGCGACCGGACGCTGCCGTCGCAGAAGGGCGCGACCAGCACGAACGGGACGCGCGCATCGGCTGCGCGGAGCATGGCCAGAATCTGCGCACCGCTCAGTCCCGGCAGCGATCGACTCGCCACCACCAGGTCGCAAGGACGATCCTCGGACAGGTGGACGAGCAGATCCCAGCCGTTCTCGCATTCCTCGACCTCCTCCGCGAGCTTCTGCAGCGCGGCCGCGTACCAGCGGCGCATCACGGGGCTTTCGTCGGCGATGAGTGCTCGAACAGATCTCATGGTCTTTGCCGCTCTGGTTTCTTCGACGGGAGGAGGGACGTGAAGTGCGGAGGGCAAGTCGGCCTGGCCGAGGTCGTGTCGTGTGCACGGCCCGTGCCGACAGGCGCGTGGGAGCCAGCCTCACAGCCACGCGATTTCGGCAATGTGTGGGATGCACGTCCGATTCACTGTTTGCTTGCGGCGCGTGCGACCCTCGATGGCAGTTTTCCACTGTGTCAGTCGCGCCCGCGCTCGCGGGCGCTGTGTCACGGTGGTGACCGCCGCTACCGCAAACGGCGAATTGCGGCCCCGAGTCGCCCCGCTGGGGGTGATCCGCAAACGCAGATCCGGCTCGGGCCGCGTCTCGAGTAGGATGGTCCCAATGGCCTGTCCTGGATTCCGCGACGAGGAGAGACGATGCGCGTGACGCTCCGTCTTCTACTGCTGGCCCCGACAGCGCTTCTTGCAACCCTGCTCTATCCCTCACCGGCGGCCCACGCCGGCATCGACGCCTGCGGCGACATCGACATCGACGCCAGCGCCGACTGCGAGTGGGTGCCGCCCAGCGTCGATTGCGACGTGCGGTGCACGCCCATCACCGTGCAGGCCGCGTGCGCGGCCGACCTCTACGTGGACTGCGACGGGACCTGCACGGCCGATCCCGTGATCGAGTGCACCGATGTCTGCCGCGTCGACTGCGAGGCCGACTGCGACGTCGACCCGGGCCGCTTCGAGTGCCGCGGCGCCTGCCAGGCCGACTGCGACGGCAGCTGCAGCGCCGCCTGCGACGACGACGACAGCGAGTGCCACGCCTCGTGCCAGGCGACCTGCTCGGCCCGCTGCGACGCGCGCTGCGAGGTGGTGCCGCCCAGCGCCGACTGCACCGCCCAGTGCGACGCCTGCTGCACCGGCTTCTGCGAGGCGGACGCCAACATCGACTGCCAGATCGACTGCCAGGCCGACCTGTTCGTCGACTGCGAGGCGGACGTCGAGGGCTCGTGCCACGCCGACTGCGACGGCGACGACGGCGCCCTCTTCTGCGACGGCCAGTTCGTCGATCACGGCGACAACCTCGACGAGTGCGTCGACGCGCTCAAGGAGGCGTTCGACATCGACGTGGCCGGCTACATCCACGGCGACTGCAGGGGCAACCACTGCGAGGTGCACGCCGGCGGCGGCTTCAGCTGCGGCGTGGCCGGCTCGGGCGGCTCGGGTGCCCTGGCCGGCTGGGTGCTGGCCGGCGCGGCCATGCTGGCCGGCGTGGGACGCAGGCGGCGGGCGCGCGCGCGGCGAGGGACGCGACCGTGACGGCGCGCCGCCTGGTCGTCGCGGTGGCCTGCGTCCTCGCCCTCATGGTGGCGGCGCCCTGGCACGCCGACGCGGCGAATCGCCGCGCCCCGCGCCATCGCCCCAACATGCCTCCGGGCTGGACGTGGCCTCCCTCGCGCGCGATGCGCGCGGCCGGGCGGCGCTGCACCGAGGAGCTGACGGCGATGGGCGTGGTGTGGAAGCGGGCGCCGCGCGCGCCCAAGATCGCCGCGCCCATCTACGTGCCGGCGATGGAGCTCGGCGGGGTCAAGCTGACGTCGATCTTCCGCAAGGGCCCCTTCGCCATGGACTGCCACCTGGCCCTGTCCCTGGCCCGGGCCGGCGAGATGCTGCGCCAGATCGGCGTCAGCGAGCTCCGCTTCTCCACCATCCACGAGTACCGGCGCATCCGGCTGCGCGGGGCCAAGAAGCACCCGCTCAGCCGGCACGCGCTCGGCATGGCGGTCGACGTGTTCGAGATCGTGACCGACGATGGCAAGAAGATCGTCGTGGAGAAGGACTACCGCAAGAAGGAGCCGACCCTCCTGGCCATGGAGCGGGGCATCGCGGCGTCGCTCGACTTCCGCACGCCGCTGACGCCTGGCAACGATCCGCGGTCACATCGCGATCACTTTCACCTGGAGGCGAGGGTGGACTACGAGCAGGTGCCGCTCCGCACCGCGATGCTGTGGCCGGTGGACGCCCGGCGATGAAGCGAGCCACAGGAGGAACACCCGGCGCCGCGCTGCTCGCGCTCGCCGCCCTCGTCCTGTTCGCCTGCCCCGCGCCCCATCCGGCGCCGCCGCCGGACCAGCCGCCGCCCGGCCCCGAGCCGTCGCCGAGCTGGCTGGAAGAGCCGGCGCCCCCGGTCGAGCAGGCGGTGGCGGTGGTCGCGCCGGTCGAGGCCGGCTTCACCTTCTGCTGCGGCAGCGAGCAGTTCCGCATGGAGATCCAGTGCGGCGAGATGCTCAAGCGCTGCTACGAGAACAAGCGCGGCAGGTGGCGCCAGACCTACGGCCGCCACTGCAAGGAGAAGCTGGGCGAGAGCTGCTACCTCGAGCTGTGCGAGGCCAAGTGCCCCTGACCTGAGCGCGGCCCGGGCGCCCGGATCAGCCGGCCATCGCCCGCTCGCGCCGCCGGGTCAGGAACCAGGCGATGATGATCGAGAGGTTGTAGAGCACCAGCAGCGGCAGGGCCATCAGGAGCTGCGACAGCACGTCCGGGCCCGGCGTCAGGAAGGCGGCGACCACGAAGGCCAGCACGGTGGCCCAGCGGTTGAACTTCCACAGACCGCGGTGGGTGACCAGGCCGATCGAGGCCAGGAAGAAGATGGCGATCGGCAGCTCGAACACCAGGCCGAAGGCGACCAGCAGCCGGATGGTCAGCGTGAGGTAGGGGTCGATGAACAGCGCCGGCTTGAGCGCCACAGCGCCGCCCAGCTTGTAGTGGAGGCCGAGCGCGCTGCTCATCGAGGCCAGGTTGTCGTCCGCGTAGCCGAGGAAGAAGTTGAACGCGACCGGCATGACGACGACGAAGCAGAACAGCGCGCCGCCCGCGAAGCAGATGGCGGTGGCTGCCGCGAAGGGCAGGGCCATGGCCTGCCGGTGCGGCGCGCGCGCGCGGGTGACGCCGCGCCACACCTGATAGAGGGCGGTCGGCGCCGAGATGACGATGGCGGCCCACAGGGCCACGGTCATCGAGGTCCAGAACGGCTCGATGAGCGCGCTGAAGTGGAGGGCGGGCGCGCCGAGCAGCCCCTGGTGCTGCCGCCACGCGTCGATGAGCGGGCGGGCGAGCAGCACGGCCAGGTCCTGCGCGAACAGGAACGCCACGATCCAGCACACGGCGAAGATCAGCACCACCCTGCGCAGCTTGACGCGCGCGAAGCGGATGAAGCGGAGGAGCGGGGAGTCGTCGAGGAGCGTTCCCATGGATAGCACGCGCCGGCGCCGGTGTGGCCGCGGTGGGCGCGATCACGGAGGCGGCCGGCGGATGATCTCCTCGTTGCGGTGCAGCGCCTTCGGGTCGAGCATGTGGGCCGGGATGGGCACGGAGTCCCACGGCGCGGCCAGCTGGAAATAGAGCTGCCGCTTGCGGGCGGGCCCGGTCGACACCTCGCGCAGCTCGTCGTAGAGGTACGTGTCGCGCGTCTTGATGCGGAAGCTCTCCGGCGTGTGGAACTGCAGCTCCCACTCGAGCCCGTCGGGGGCGGCCATGACCGAGTTGACGCCGGAGTAGTTGTCGCCGCGCGGCCAGTAGTTCTTGACCCGCACCACGCGGTGGCCGGCGGCCTCGAGCGCGGCGAAGGCGACGCGGATGGACTCGGCGTGGTGCCCGGGCGGCGCGTCGCCGACCTCGATGGTGTAGCGGAGCGCGTCGTTGATGCGCACGTCGGACGTGGTCCAGCCCGGGTTGTCGTGCAGGATCATGTGGATCTTGCGCACCAGCGAGGCGCGCGTCTTGAGCCGGTGCTCGAATCCGGCCATCCGCCCTCGCACCCGCGAGGCGACGCGGCCGAGCAGGGCCGAGACCCCGGGCTCGTGCTGGCGGGCGCGCGCCATGAGCCGGTCGGCGAGCCGCTCGACCGCGGCGTCCGAGCGCGCCCCGCGACCCGCCGGGGTGACCTCGGCCGTGCGGTCCGCCGGCCGCGCGGGCTGGCCCGGATCCGCGCTCGCCCCGCAGGCGTTGGCGGCGGCCAGCGCCGCGGCGAGGAGCAGGGAGGCCAGGGCCCGCGTCGTCATGGGGAGAAAGACAGCATAGCCCGCGGGACGGATGCACCGCAGCGAGCTGAGCAAATGTCCAGCTCGCCTTTTTCATCGGAAGCGATCGCCTGATGGGGGTGATGTGGCGTGGCAAACTCGCCGGGCACTCAGGAGAGCGCTCGATGAAAGGACTGAGATTCGCCCTCGCGCTGGCCGGACTGCTCGGCATCGCGGCCATGTTCCTCCGCTACTGGATGGGGATCGAGGGTTCCATGTGGGACTACCGCAGGGTCGAGCCGCTCGCGGTCTACGTTCCGCTCGGCTGCTTCGGCCTCGGCGTGCTCGCCGCCGCGTTCGCGCAGCTCGGTCGAGGCCTGGCCCGCTGGCAGGCGGTCATCGCGCTCGTCGGCTTCACCGCCTGCTTCGCGTCCGAGTGGGTGCGCAAGGGCCTCATCGGCGACGCGGGCATCAAGCCGGCGCTCGGCGGCAAGCTCCTGTTCGCCGCGGCGGTGGCGGGCTTCATCGTCGCGCTGGTCGGCGTCGCCAGGCCGGAGAAGGCCTGATCGGCCGGGTCGCCGCGTCAGTCGCGGCTGCTACGATCGCGCGCACCCATGGCCATGGCCTGGCTCGCGACTCTCATGGATCGACTGCGCGCCGCGCAGGGGACGCGCCCCGGCGCGCAGCAGCGGCGGATCCTGAGCATCATCGGGCGCCGCGACGCGTTCCCGGACGAGAGCCGCCTGCTCGATGCGCTGTCGGCCGAGCTGGCCGCGGTCGCGGAGCCGGACAGCATCGAGGAGCGCACGGTCGAGCTGCTGGCCGCGCACCTGCGCGGGCCCGGCGGCGAGGGTTTCGAGCGCGCCGGCGCGCCGCTGGCCAGGCAGCTCGACTTCTGGCAGGCGCTGGCCCGGCGCAGCGGGAGCCCGCTGGCGCGCGCCTGTCGCGCGGATCTCCTGCTCCTCGCGGGCCAGGCCGACCGCGCGCTCGACGAGTTCCTCGACGCGGTCGAGGGCGATGCGTCGCTCGTCCACTTCCGCCCCGAGCTCGAGGCGCTGGCCCGCGAGCGGGCGGGCGAGGCCCACCTGCGCTACCGCATGGCGTGCCTGCGCGCCGCGCTGGCCGGGTTCCGCCCCGACGGTGAGCCGGGCGACGCCGAGCGCGGCGACGACCCCGACGACGACCAAGACGACGACTACGTGCGCGAGCTGTACGGCGAGCTCCTCGACGAGCACCGGGGCGACCCGGATGCGCTGGCCCGCATCCGCGAGCTGGGTGCGCTCATCGATCAGGCCGTCGATCGCGGCGACCTCCCGCGCGCCATCGTGCGCCGCGCGCCGCGCCCATAGAGAATGTTGCGGATGAAACGCGGGAGCCGCGCGAGCGCGGGTCACCCGTGACGTGGGCGAGCGGCACCGCCACAGCGGGGCAGGGTGCGGCGCGCGGCGCGGCCCGAGCCGGTTTCGGCGCGGTGCGAGCCCGCGGGCCGGGCGCGGGCACGAGCGGTGCATGGTGGGTGGTCAGTCTCAGGAAGGTGCGGACATGCCCAGCGACAACCAGGCCGGCGCGGCGAGCCCAGCCGGCGACATCCTCGACCTCTTGAAACGCGATCACGTTCGCGTCGACAGCCTCCTCGATCAGCTCGAGGACACCGACGACGGCGACGAGCGCAGGCGCGGCCAGCTCTTCGCCCACATGGCCGCCGAGCTCGAGGTCCATTCGGACTCGGAGGACCAGATCGTCTAGCCGCCCTCGAGGCGCGCGCCGGGTTCGAGGAGCCGATCGAGGACGCGCGTGCCGAGCACGAGCACATCGAGCAGATGCTCGAGGAGCAGGGCGACCTCGACCTGACCGCCGGTGACTGGCTCGACAAGCTGCGCGAGCTGCGCCAGCTGGTCCGCCACCACGTCGACCAGGAGGAGGGCCAGCTGTTCGCCATGATGAGGCAGGCGCTGGGTGCCGATCAGCGCGCGCGGCTGGGCAACGAGTTCATCGCGGCCAAGGAGAGCGAGGAGGAGGTCAGCGGCGAGCGCGGCGCGGCCGCGGGGCCGCCCAACGGCGAGCGCGACATCGAGACCCTGAGCAAGCGGGAGCTCTACGAGCTGGCGCGGACCCGCCACATCGAGGGCCGCTCCGCGATGACCAGGGCCGAGCTGGTCCAGGCGATCCGCGCGGCCCGGTGACTTGCCGCCCGGTCGATCGATCCGTCGGTCGGTCGAGCCGCCTCGCCCGGCCGATCGGCCGGGCCGGGCCGCGCGATCAGTCGACCTCGATGGCGTCGAGCAGGTCGGTCAGTGCGACCGGCTTGACGAAGTGCTTCTCGAACCCGACCTCGTGGCTGCGCGCCCGGTCCCGCTCCTGGCCGTAGCCGGTGACCGCCAGCAGCCTGAGCTCGGGGCCCAGCCGGGTGCGCAGCGCGAGCGCCAGCTCGTAGCCGTCCATGACCGGCAGACCGATGTCGAGGATGGCCACCTCGGGGCGGAACTCGCCGACCCGCTCGAGCGCCTGGGGCCCGTCGTGCGCCACCAGCACCTGGTGGCCCTGGTCGCGCAGCACCTCGGCCAGGAGATCGGCCGCGTCCTGGTTGTCGTCCACCACCAGGATGGCCGACTGCCGGTCGCGGCGCCCCGGGCCGGAGGGGCTCTCGGCCCGCCCGCGCGGCCAGTCCGCCGCCGCGTCGTCGGGCAGGAGCGGCAGCGCGATCTCGAAGATGCTGCCGCCCGCGGCGCCGTTCTTCGCCGCCACCTCGCCGCCGTGCATGCGGACGAAGGTGCGGACCAGGCTGAGCCCGATGCCGAGGCCGCCCTCCGAGCGATCGGGGGCGCGCCCGGCCTGGACGAAGAGATCGAACACGTGAGGCAGGAGCTCCGGCGCCACGCCCGCGCCGCTGTCCGCCACCTCGATGACCGCGCGGTCGCCCGCGCGCGACGCCCGCACCGCCACCCTGCCGCCCGGCTCGGTGTAGCGGGCGGCGTTGTCGAGCAGGTGGGCCACCACCTGGACCAGGCGCCGCTCGTCGCCGGACACCTGCAGCGCGCCGCGCGGCACGTCGACCGAGAGGTGGTGGCGCCGCTGCTCGAACAGCGGGCTGGTCAGCTCCACCGCGTCTCCGACCACGTCGGCCACATCCAGCGGCCGTCGGTCGAGCACGAACTGACCGCCGGTGAGGCGCGAGACGTCGAGCAGGTCGTCGACCAGCCGGACCAGGTGATCGACCTGCCGGCGGATGACCGTCTCCTCGCGGCTCGGCTCGCCCGCCTGGCGCAGCGCCATCACCTCCAGCGCCGTCCGGATCGGGGCCAGGGGGTTTCGCAGCTCGTGGCCGAGCATGGCGAGGAACTCGTCCTTGGCCCGGCTGGCCCGCTCGGCGCGGAGCTTCTCTGCCGTGAGCTGGGCGAGCAGCTCCTCGAGCGCGCGCTGCGACCGCACGCGCTCGGTGATGTCGGCCATGGTGCCGACGATGCGGGTGGGCCGGCCCGACCGGTCGCGGTGGATGCGGCCGAGCGTCGACAGCCAGCGCTCGCCGCCGTCGGCGAGGTCGAGCCGGTACTCGATCTCGCACAGCTCGGCGCCGCCGCCGGCCAGGATCGTCTCGCTGCACGCGCGCACACGCGCGCGATCCTCCGGGTGGATGCGGGCGATGAACGACTCGTAGGTCATGCCGGTGCCCGGCGCCACCGACAGGAGCTCGTAGCAGCGCGCCGAGCACAGCATCACGCCCGACGCCGGCGTGAAGTCCCAGGTGCCGAGCTGGCCGGCCTCGAGCGCGAGGCGCAGGCGATCCTCGCTGTCGCGCATCGCGCTCTCGGCGCGGTGTCGACCGGTGATGTCGGTCATGATGCCGCGCAGCGCGACCACGGCGCCGCCCTCGTCGCGCACCAGGTAGACCCGGTCGCGCACCCACACGATCGTTCCGTCGGCGCGCATCATGCGATACTCGAGCTCGTGATCGCGGCCGGCGCGCGTGGCCTCGACGCCGGCCGCACGGCAGCGCTCGCGGTCGTCGGCGTGCACGTGCGCGGCCCAGAAGCGGGCGCGATCGGTGCGCCACTCGCTCATCGGATAGCCGAACAGGTGCTCGGCCGCCGCGCTGACGAAGAGTAGCTCCTCGGTCACGGCGTCAGCCTCCCAGACCACCTCCTCGTGCAGGCTCTCGAGCAGCTCACCCGGGCTGCTGGCCGCTGCCACCTGGCGCCGAGGGTAGTCGGGGGGACGGACCGCAGACACGAGATCGACCGATCAGCTGGTTGAAGGGTGGCTCCAGTGAACTTTTCCACGTAACCACGGGCTGACGGCCGCTGCAAGGCGGGTTCGCGAACAGGGATTGACGGGAGTGATTTAAGTAGTACAAAATACCGATTGGGGATGGAGGGAAAACAGGTGGCGGTTCTGCCGCGCGTGCGCCCCCCCGGTATGATCGCCGGGATGGCGACATCGGCGGGCAGCCTCATTCCGCTGGGGGCTCGTTCGTTCGGCAACTACGAGTTGCTCGCTCGACTCGCGACCGGCGGCATGGCGGAGATCTTTCTCGCGCG
>DATFRY010000623.1:0-7132 GCA_035262925.1 Kofleriaceae bacterium
TCCGCCAGCAGCGGGGCCACCGACGGCTCGCCGAGGCCGCGGACCCACTCGGCGAGATCGCGGATCTCCATCACACAGGCGTCGGCGATGCTGATCCCCTCGATCTTCGAGGACCGGGCGCCCTCGCTCAGCCGGGTGCCGTCGCACTCGGGGCAGACGGCGAACGTCACCGCGCGTTCCACGAACGCCCGGATGTGCGGCTGCATCGCGTCGACGTCCTTCGACAGGAACGACTTCTGGATGCGCGGGATCAGCCCCTCGTAGGTCAGGTTGATGCCGTCGACCTTGATCCGGGTCGGCTCCTTGTGGAGGAGGTCGTGGAGCTCCTTCTTCGTGTACTTCCGGATCGGCTTGACGGGGTTGAAGAAGCCGCAGCCCCTGAAGATGCGCCCGTACCAGCCGTCCATGCTGTAGCCGGGGATCGTGAGCGCGCCGTCGTTCAGCGACTTGCTGTCGTCGTACAGCTGGGACAGGTCGAAGTCGGTGACCGATCCCATGCCCTCGCATCGCGGGCACATGCCGCCGGTGCGGGTGAAGGTCTCTCTCACGGTCTTCCTGGCACCGCGTTCGACCGTGATCACGCCGCTCGCGCGGACCGACGGCACGTTGAAGGCGAACGCGTTGGGGGAGCCGATGTGCGGCTTGCCGAGCCGGCTGAAGAGGATGCGCAGCATCGCGTTGGCGTCGGTCGCCGTGCCCACCGTCGAGCGCGAGTTGGCGCCCATCCGCTCCTGGTCGACGATGATGGCGGTCGTCAACCCTTCCAGCACGTCGACCTCGGGCCGGCCCAGCGTCGGCATGAAGCCCTGCACGAACGCGCTGTAGGTCTCGTTGATCATCCGCTGCGACTCGGCCGCGATGGTGCTGAACACCAGCGACGACTTGCCCGAGCCCGACACGCCGGTGAACACCGTCAGCCGTCGCTTGGGGATCTCGACGCTGACGTCCTTGAGGTTGTTCTCTCTCGCGCCCTGGACGCGGATCAGGCCGTGGCTGTCCGCGACGTGCTGCTTGGAAGAGGCCACCATCGCGCTCCTATCACCGAGCGCCGACGGTATGTCAAGCGACCCCACCGCGCCACCTCGCGCGGCTGGCTCGCCGCGGCGGCGCGCGGGCGCGCTTCTCTGTTGTATGGTCGGGCCTGGCAGGAGGTAGACGTATGCGGTCAGCGGCGCTGCGAGGGCTCCTGATGGTCTGGCTCTGGACGATCGCGGGGGGATGCGGCGATGTCCGGCGCTCGGGCGGCGGCGGCGACTGGGCGGACGGCGGAGGTGCATCCGACGTGGACGGCGCGGTGCAGCTGTTCTTCTCGGTCGCGGTCTCGCCGGCGCGGGTGATGGTCCGCCAGGACGGGTCCGCGGACGTCGAGGTCACGGTCGAGCGCGAGGCCGGCTTCGACGATCCGATCGCAGTCGCGATCGACGGGCTGCCGGCCGGCGTGACCGCCGAGCCGCTGGAGATCGGCGCCGGGGAGACCTCGGGGACGATCGCGGTGCGAGCCGAAGCCGGATCGGCGCAGGGCGCGCTCGACCTCTCGGTGACCGGCACGGCGGGCGACGTGAATGGCTCCGCCGCGCTTCGCCTCCTGGTCGCCGGGCCGCCGGGCACCCTCGATCTCTCCTTCGCCGACGGCGGCAGGCTCACCTATCAGCTGGACGGCCAGCCCTCGGTCGGCAGCGCGATCCTGGCGCAGGCGGACGGTCGCATCGTGGTCGCCGGCTCGGCCGCCAGCCGGGCGCTGATCGTGCGCCTGGGCCCCGACGGCGCGCTGGACGACTCCTTCGGCGACGGCGGCGCGGTGTCGATCGGCGTCGGCGATCAGGGCGGCGGCGGGCCGATCATCGAGCGCTACGGGCGAATCCTGGTCGGCGGCTTCGCCGGCACCGGCGACGGCAACTACGACATGGCGGTATTCGCGCTCACGGCGGACGGGACGCCGGACCCGGCGTTCGGTACCGGCGGGATCGTCGTGTCCGACACGCCGTTCCCGGCCGGCAACGTGAGGAAGCTGGTCGTCGACGCCGAGGAGCGGATCATCGCGGTCGGCTCGGTCACCGACTTCGCCACCGAGGGGCTCGAGGTCCTGCGCTTCAGCCCGGCAGGCGCCGAGGACCCCGTCTATCGGATCTCGGCCGACAACTTCTCGCCGCGCTCCGCGATCCTCGACGCCGGCGGGCGGCTGGTGATCGCCGGATCGCTCTTCGACGGGACCCAGCTCGACTTCTGCCTGGCCCGCTATCTCCCCGACGGCACGCCGGACCCGAGCTTCGACGGCGATGGCACGGTCGTCGTCCCGGTCAAGGAGAACGACGTCGCGGTCGCCGTGACCGAGCAGGCCGGCGGCAAGCTCCTGGTGGCCGGCTCGGTCCTGGCCAGCGACTCCGACTCGGCGGGGCTCGCCCGGCTCGACCCCGACGGCAGCCCCGACGGCGACTTCGGGCCCGGCGGCGCCCAGATCCCGACCACCGGGATCCACGTCTTCGACGCGACCTTCGACCCGGCCGGCGATGTCATCGCCACCGGATACGCGCTGCCGCCGCTCACCACCCAGCCGGTCGCCGCCCGCTTCCGGGCCGACGGCACACCCGACGAGACGTTCGGCGACGGCGCGATCGCCACGCTCGGTTTCCCGTCGGAGATCGTCGGCCCGTCGCCGGGCGTGAGCGGCGCCGCGGTCGATGCCGACGGCCGCATCCTCCTGGTCGGCCAGGTCGGGCCGGACGCCGACTACGCGGTCGCCGTGGCCCGCCTCTGGCCATGAGGCGCAGCGATCACCGCCGGTACTCGGGCGGGCGGTGAATGCCGTCGCCCTGGCGCAGCCAGCGGACCAGGCCTCGCACCAGGCCGAGGCCGATCTCGGGGTGCTCGTCCATCGCCTCGTCGAAGGTGGCGCGCGGCAGGCGGAGGAGCCGGCTCGCCTTCTCGCTCTTCACGGTGGCCTGGCGCGGCAGCCCATCGATCAGGGCCAGCTCGCCGAAGGCCTGGCCGCGGCCGAGCTGGGCCACGACCTTGCCCTCGCGCTCGACGGTGACCACGCCGCGCATGACCACGTAGAGCGCGTCGCCCGGATCGCCGCCGGCGACGATGACGTCACCGGCCGCGTGGTCGATCTCGCGCGAGCGCACCGCCAGCGCGTCGAGCAGCTCGCCGTCGATGTCGTCGAACAGAAGCGTGGAGCGCAGCGCCCACAGCCGGCTCATCATCGGGTCGGCGCTGAAGCTGGCGCAGCGGGCCAGCCACTCGTCCATCGCGACAACCTTCTGCCGCGCGTCCTTGGGCGGGTCGCGCGGCGGCAGGAGGTAGATCTCGAGCAGCTGGAGCAGCCGCGTTCGATCGCGGCCGCGCGCCACCTCCTGCATGATGTCGAGCGCCTGCCGGCGGCGCTTGAAGGTGGAGGCGCGCAGGGCGCGCTCGGCCGCGTAGACCGAGCTCGGGTTGCCGAACAGCGCCAGCACCGCGCACAGGCGGGTCAGCGAGCGCTCGGTGCGCCGCTCCAGCTCGTCGATGAAGAATGCCTCGGACGTGAGGTCGGCGACCGACATGATGCCGGCCCGGTACTTGACGTCGATGTGGCTCTCGCGCGCCGCGCTGGCGTAGCCGGGGCGCGCGCGCACGTAGACCTCGAAGCGCTCCAGCGCGAGTCGCAGGGCCTTCTCGGCCAGGTGGCGCGGGATGGTCTCGCCGTGGTCGCGCGCGCGGCGCAGCATCGTGCGCGCGGCCAGCTCGCGCACCTCGGGGTTCGGATCGATGAGCTCGCGCCCGATGAGATCGGTCACCTCCTGGAGGTCGCTCGAGCGCAGCCCGCGCAGCACGCGCGCCCGCACCCGGGTCGGCGCCTGGCGATAGGCGGCGAGCGAGAGGAGCTCGTGCACCGCGTCCGGCTCCATGCCGCCCACGATGTCGTCGAGCCAGGGCTGGCGCCCGCGCAGCGCCTCGAGCACCTGGGCCAGCGGCCGCGCGCCGCCCAGCCCGGCGCAGGCGTGCAGCCCCTGCCGCCGCCTCTCCGGGTCGTCGCTCTCCGCCGCCGCCAGCGCCAGCTCCTCGGCCGCGCCCTGCTTCAGCGCGCCGCGCGCGACCAGCGCGCGCAGGAGCTCGGCCGCGCGCACGCCGCTGTGGGCCAGCGCGCCGGCCACCACCGCGCGCAGCGCCTCCTCCTCCCGGTCGAGCGCGCCGACCTGGGCCAGGTAGCGCCACGCGGCCAGGGACAGCGGATGCTCGGGGTCGGGCGCGACGCTCGCGTCCGGCCGCGGCTCGACGGCCGCCTTGCGCGCGAGCGCCACCTGCGACGCGTCGCGGTGCGCGGCCAGCGCGTCGAGGCACGCCGCCGCCGGCAGCTCGTCGTCCTCGACGGTCATGGCGGCGCGCAGCGACGGCGCGCAGCTCTTGTGCGGACGCGCCGCCAGCAGCCGGTACAGCGTCTCGCGCTGCGCCGCCGGCCCCATGCCGATGTACGGCACGAGCAGCCGCGGGTCCTGCGCGTACGTCGTCAGGAGCTCGCGGCCGAAGCGGGCCGAGGTCTCGTCGCTCGACCCGGCCATCTGCACCACGCGCGCGAGGCCGTCGCGATCGATGAGCAGCCCCTCGCGGTCGTCGCGCAGGGACAGCCGCCGCAGGCCGAGCGCGGATCCCAGCGTGTCGAGGTAGCGGTTGGACGCGGCCAGCTGCAGGACCAGCCACACCACCGCGGTCGCCGCCGCCGCCACCGGGACCGCCTTGTGGTGGAGACCGAACCAGGTCGCGGCGACGATGAGCAGCGCGCCCGCCCCGGCCCCGCCGGCCTGGTTGTAGACCCCGCGCAGGAGCACCTTCCAGCGCCGCCGCTCCACCTCGGTGAGCGGCGTCAGCGCCACCTCCTGGGCCGGGCGCGCGACCCCGAACTTCATGACGCTCTCGGTCCCTCGCGCCACCGCGGCCACCGCCAGGGTCGGGAACACGACCCACAGCACCGACGCGACGAACAGGAGCGCCGGCTCGAGCGCCAGCGAGAAGCGCAGCGAGCGCGTGGCCAGCAGGCGCGAGCTGGCCGCGATCTGCAGCAGCAGGAGCGCCGCGTTGGACGCGCCGTAGAACATGGAGAAGAAGACGCCGATCTGGTCGCGGCCGGTGATGGAGCGCACCACCTCGAGCTTGAAGCCGAACTCGACGAACGCGGTGAGGCACGCCTCGATCACCGTCGCCGCGGCCAGGATCCTGACCAGCCGGAGATCCGGCCCCGAGCTGCGCACCGCCGCCGCCTCAAGCGCGGCCTCCTGCCGCTCGGCCAGCGCGCGCGTGCGGGCCGGCTCCGGGCGCGACACCCGCCACTCGCCGGAGCGCCCGACGAGGAGCAGGCGCAGGATCGCGGCCACGATGGCCATGGCCGCGATGACCGGCGCCAGCCCGGCCATCTGGAACCCGCGCACCACCGCGGTCGCCGCGAAGCTGCCGACCACCGCGCCGGAGGTGGCGGCCGCGCCGGCCAGCGGCAGGAAGCGGCGCGAGCGGCGACCGCTCACCACCGCGGTGGCCGCGTTCCACATCACCATGAAGGCCAGCGCCGAGAACACGCTCAGCGCGACCGACACGGCGAACACCGCCACGCCGCCCGCCTTCACCGCCCACATGCCTCCGCCCGCCGACGCGGCGAACAGCGCCAGCACCGCCACGTCGATGGGCGGCGACGACATCCGCTTGAGCAGCCAGCCGTAGCCGGCCGAGGTGGCGATGATGCCGGCCGCCTGGGCCACCAGGAAGTGCGGCACGTAGGCGGCGCCGAACTCGGCCAGGAAGATCGTGTCGGCGAACGTCTTCGACACGAACACCGCCGCCATCGACACGAACGCCGCCGCGAGGGCGAGCAGGATGGCCCGGGTGATCGACATCGAGCCTAGCTCGTGCTCTTCCGGATGCGCTCGACCAGCATGGCCGCCATGCTGCGCATGAGCTCGGGGTAGTCGGTCAGGAGGTCCATGAGGTCGTTGCGCTCGAGGCGGACCAGGCGGGCCGGCTCGCCCGCGACCACCGTGGCGCTGCGCGGCTCGAGATCGAGCGCGCCCATCTCGCCCACCGTCTCGCCCGCGCCCAGCCGGGCGACCAGCTCGCTGCCGCGCTTGACCAGCACCGAGCCGGACGCGACCACGAACAGCGAGTCGCCCACCACGCCCGCCTCGAACAGGACCTCGCCCTCGACCAGATCGACCTGGTGGCACAGCGCCGCCACCGGCAGGAGCGCGTCGGCGCTGAGCGATGCGAAGAGAGGCGCCGCGCGCAGCGCCAGCGCCTTCTCGAGGTTGTTCATCCCGACCGGACCCGGGCGGCCAGAGGCGGCGAGGCTATGGCTCCGCGCCGGTCAGGGTCGGCAGCTCGGACAGGTCCGGGACCAGGATGATCTCGATGCGCCGGTTGAGCTGCTTGTTCTCTTCCTTGTCGTTGGGCGCGACCGGATCGAACTCGCCGTAGCCGGAGGCGGCCAGGCTGGTGGGCGGGAACCCGGCGCCGACCATGAACTGGACGACGCTGAGCGCGCGCGCGGTCGACAGGTCCCAGTTGCTCTTGAACTTGCGCGACTTGATCGGGTCGGTGTCGGTGTGGCCGGCGATGACGAAGCGGCGGTCCTTGAACTCGAGGAGGATGTTGGTCACCTCGCTCAGCGCCGCCTGGCCCGGCTTGGTCAGATCCGCCTGGCCGCTCGGGAACAGGATCCCCGACGGCAGCTTGAGCAGCATCTGCCCGTTGCGGAACCCGACCTCGAGCTTGCCGGTGTCGACCAGCTTGGCGAACCGCTTCTTGAGGTCGCGGAACGCGGCCAGCCGCTTCTCGTTGGCCGCGCGCTGCTTGCGCAGCTCGGCCAGCTCGGCCTCGGTCGCCTTCATGCCCTTGGCCAGCTTGCCGCGCTCGTCCTCGGTCATGCCCAGCTGGCGCTTGAGGTCGTCGCGCTCGCCGCGCGTCTTGGCCAGCTCGCCCTGCGTGGCGGTCAACTCGTCGAGCGTCCTCTGGTGCACCTCCTTCTTGACCCCGCAACCCGCCGCCGCCGCCGCCGAGAGAACCGCGATCACCATGACGACACGCTTCGCTTGCCCGTGCATGAGCCCTCCTTTGGCTTCTGCCTGCGGGCACAAGGTACCGAAAGCGGCTGGTTCTCGGAACAGCCCGG
>DATFRY010000624.1:0-2788 GCA_035262925.1 Kofleriaceae bacterium
TTCAACCCGTACGTGCAGAGCGGCCTGCTCGGCGTGCGCTACGGGATCACCGATCAGATCCAGGCCGGGCTGCGCTACGGCACCGGCACGCTCGACGACGGCGACTACATCACCGGCAAGACGGTGTCGGTCGACGCCGAGTACCAGGTGTTCGACTGGCTCGCCGGCCAGCTGTCGGTGCCGATGATGGTGGACCCGTTCTCGGCCGGCATCACGCTCGGCGCGCCGATGAAGTTCACGTTCATCGAGCGGCTCCGCTTCGACCTCTTCCGCGACTTCGTCACCTTCAAGCTGAGCCGCTTCGCCCCGTCGGTGGTCGACGCCGCCTTCGACGACCGCATGGTCGAGGCCGACCGGACCAACAGCGTGATCGAGGACGGGGAGATCAACTTCAACGCGGGCGCCACCTGGCAGCTCCAGCCGCAGATCGCCATCGAGGGCCGCTACGGCCTCCGCGCGCTCGACTTCGAGCTCCAGACCGACTCGCCCATGGCCCTCGACCTCGGGCTCATCTACTCCGGCTCGAACAAGGTCGACATCGGCGGCCGGCTCGGCTTCGCCGACCTCAACCACACCGACCGATCCTTCGGCCTCTGGCTCCTGGCCGCGCTGCGCATCTGACGCTGCGCTCGATCGCGCGGCGCCCGGGCACTACGGCCGCGCGGGCGCGGGCGTCGGCACGCGCCGCGGCGCCGGCTCGCGCGGCGGCGCTGGCTCGCGCCGCGGGGTCGGCGCGCGCCGCGAAGCCGGCGGCGGATCGATCACCCGCCACGAGGTGCGGCCGATCAGCTGACCGTCGCCGGTCTCGGCGGTGCAGCTCCACTTGCCGCGCGGATCGGCCGGCAGCCGGCTGTCGCGCAGCGTGGAGCGCAGCACCCGGTCCCCGCACTCCGGGATGACCGCCGGGCGCAGGCGGGCGATCACGGCCCCGCCGTGGCGCCACACGTGCACCACCTCGTCGCGCAGCCCGCCCGGCGCCGAGATGTGAGTGACGCAGCGGAGCAGATCGAGCTGGTCGCGCCGCATGCCGCTCACCGGCCCGGGCACGCACTCGTACTCGCCCGGGTCGCCGTGGCCCGGGGCGCCGTGATCCATCGCCAGCGGCGCGGGCGGCACCGCGACGCGGCCGTAGTACCCGGCGAACACCATGCCGATCGCGACTCCGGCGGTGATGAAGATGCCGCGCGGGCGCATGACCGAGCGAACCCGGAAGCCGAGCAGCGCGACCGTCGGTGCGGTGGCGGCGGCCGCGATGAGGAGCGCGTCGAAGTGGCGGAAGCCGAGGACCAGCGGGAGGTTCAGGTTGAGCACCGAGAACACGCAGAAGCCGTACATGGTCGACGCGATGACCCGGCGCTCCATGATGAAGTTGTCGAACACCAGGTCGAGCGTCGAGATCACCGCGAAGGCGAGCAGGATGGGGACCAGCCACCAGTTCCACGAGGTCAGCGACCAGGTCGCGCTCGACGCGTAGAGCGGCACCAGGAAGAAGAACATCTGCTGGTAGAGCTGCTTGATGACGTAGTTGGTGACCAGGCGCAGCCCCTTGCGGGCCCGGCTCTCGTCGGGAGAGGTGTTGGCCGCGCCGACCACGAAGCGGAAGGCGACGAACACCAGCACCCACGACAGCCCCAGCACCATGAGCACCGCGTCGGCGTGCTCGATGCCCTTGCGCGCGAACAGCATGACGCCGACGCCGAAGGCGAGCGCGCCGAGGCTGTGCAGCCACCAGGCCCGCCGCATCAGGCGGTGGAAGCGGCGCACGCGGGGGCTTACCGACGCGTCCGCCAGCCCCGACGACGAGCCGCCGGGCGGCCGCTCAGGCCCCGCGAGCGACATCGGACACCAGCTCCTCGATGCGAGCCAGCGCCTCGGTCAGGACCGGCATGGCCGGCCCGAACGAGAAGCGCACGTGGCGCACGAAGCGCGACGCGCGCGCGCCGCGCCGATGTCCGGGGTCGACGTCGAAGAACTCGCCCGGCACCGTGATGATCTTTCGCTCGAGCGCCGCGCGGAAGAAGCTCATGCCGTCGCCGATCGGGTGCGGCAGGTGGTCGGTCGAGGCCCACACGTAGAAGGTGCCCTCGGGCGGCAGGTCCACGATGAAGCCGAGGTCGCGCAGCCCGGTCAGGAGCCGGCTGCGCTTCTTGCCGAACTCGGCCGCGATCGCCGCCGACTCCTGGCGGGTCGCGTCCTCGGCCAGGAGGTCGATCGCCGCCCGCTGCAGCGGCCGGCAGCCGCCGCCGTCGAGGAAGGAGCCGGCGCTCGACACCGCGTCGATGATCGGGCGCGGCCCCACGGTCCAGGTGACGCGCCAGCCGGGGTAGCGCCAGTTCTTGGTCAGCCCGTCGAACAGCACCACCGGGTCGCGGTCGACGTTCTCGACGTAGCGCGCCGCGCTCACCAGCCCGCCGGCCGCGATCAGGTCCGGCCGCCACACGTAGTGCGAGTAGAACTCGTCGACCAGGAGCGTGCAGTCCAGCTCGCGCGCGATCGACACCCACTCGGCCAGCTCGTCGCCGCCGACCAGCTTGCCGGTCGGGTTGCACGGGTTGGAGAACAGCAGCGCCGAGAGCCCGCGGCCCATGATCTCGCGCCTGAGCTCGGTGGCCGGGAAGGTGTAGCCCCGGTCGGGCTCGAGCAGGATCGGGATCGACGAGAACAGGCGGAAGACGTCGAGCAGCTCCTCGTACGCGGTGTAGTCGGGCAAAAAGTGCCCGAGGTTGATCTGGCCGAGCGCGGCGGCGGCGCGGGTCAGCGCGGCGCGCCCGCCGCCCGACACCGCGAC
>DATFRY010000625.1:0-25530 GCA_035262925.1 Kofleriaceae bacterium
CTTGCCAATGTTCGCGCCCGGCTCGCGCGGATGTACGGCGCCGACGCCGGGCTCGAGACGCAACTCGTCGAGGCACAGCTCGGCGCGCTGCGCATGCAGCTCCAGCCGCACTTTCTGTTCAACACCCTCAACGGCGTTGCGATGCTGATCCGCGCGGGCGATCCCGGGCGTGCGGTCGAGATGATCGCGCTGCTCGGCGAGGTCCTCCGCGGGCTGTTGCGCACATCGTCGGACCTCGAGGCTCCGCTCGCGAGCGAGCTCCAGCTCCTCCGCAAGTACCTCGAGATCGAGCAGATCCGCTTCGGCGATCGGCTGCGCGTCGCATGGCGCGTCGACGACGGTGTCACCGGAGCGCTCGTCCCGCCGCTCATCCTGCAGCCGGTGGTGGAGAACGCCTTGCGCCACGGCCTGTGGCCGCTCACCGAAGGTGGTGCGCTCGCGATCGCCGCGCGCCGGGCCGGCGGCGCGCTCGAGCTCGAGGTCATCGATCAGGGTGTCGGACTCGCGCCCGGGTTCGACCCGGATCGGAGCACGGGTGTCGGCCTTGCCAATGTTCGCGCCCGGCTCGCGCGGATGTACGGCGCCGACGCCGGGCTCGAGGTCGGCGCAGGCGCCGCGTGCGGCGTCCGCGTGCGACTCCGCCTCCCCTATCGGGTCGCGCCTGCGGTGGCTCCCGAGATGCCCGATGCTTGAGATACGCGCCCTGGTCGTCGACGACGAGCCTCCGGCCCGACAGGGCCTGACCCGCATGCTCGCCGCGCACCGCGACATCACCGTCGTCGGAGAGAGCCGCAACGGCCGCGAGGCCGTGCGCGCGATCCGGGCGGCGCGGCCCGATCTGGTCTTCCTCGACGTCGAGATGCCCGGAATCGACGGCTTCGGCGTGCTGCGCGCACTCGCTCCCGACCCGTTGCCGCTCGTCGTGTTCGTCACCGCGTACGACGACTACGCGGTGCGCGCGTTCGAGGTGCACGCGGTCGACTACCTGATCAAGCCGTTCTCGGATCGCCGCTTCGCCGACACGCTCGCGCGCGCGCGCCAGCAGCTCCAGCACGCAGCGGCCGCGGACGCCGCGCGCCGGTTGTCCGCGCTCCTGGGCGCGCCGCTCACCGACGTGACCACCGAGCCGCGCGTCGAACCGCGTGCGGATTCGCTGATCGCGACCACCGGACGGCGCTCGGTGGTGATCGCGATCGCCGAGATCGACTGGCTCGAGGCGCAGGACTACTGCGTCCTCGTCCACGTCGGCAAGTTGAGCTATCTCCTGCGCGACTCGATCCGGCGTCTCGAGCCTCGGCTCGCCGCACACGGGTTCGTGCGGGTCCATCGCTCGGCCATGGTCAACGTCGCCCGCGTGCGTGAGCTCCGCCGCCCGGCGCAGCGCGAGTGGTCCGTCGTGCTGGACGACGGTACCGAGCTGCCAGTCAGCCGCCGGCTGCGCCCGGAGATCCAGCGCCAGCTCGGGCGGCCCGGCTAAGGCGTCAGCGCGCGTGCGGGAACAGCGACTGCGCGAAATAGGCCAGCCCGATCATCCCGGCGTAGGTCAGCGCCACGCATACCGCGAATACCCGCGACATTCGCAGCGAGCCGCGCGTGGTGGCCGCCACGGCGCCCTGCGCGCGCGCCCGGTAGAAGGCGACCTCTGCCGCCAGCAGGCGCTCCCGGTCGCGCTGGATCTCGGGCGTGACCAGGTTCTGCGTGTGGCAGTACTCGCAGGCGACGAACGCATCGCGGCGGTCCGGGAGATCGCCGTCGCAGGCGCGGCAGCGGGTCGGATGGCCGGGCTCGCGCGCCGCGCGCGCGAACAGGTGCACGCGCACGCGCCGCCGGTAGCTGGCCCGGCCGACCAGGAGCGCGAGGCAGACGGCGACGCCGATGCCGGCGACGAACGAGGGACCCATGAGCGCGTTGACCGCCAGACCCGCGCGGAAGCCAGGCGGGGCGCGGCCGATGATGCCCCACGAAGAGACGAGCGCGTAGGCCGCCACCGCGGCGGCGAGGAACAGCCACAGGCCGGCGGCACGGACGAACGCGCCGCGGCTCTCGAAGACGTGACCGAGCGCCGACTCGAGGCCGCGCATCTGCGCCACGCCCTCGGCGGCGGCGGAGAGGCGGCGCTGGAGCTCCATGGCGCGCGCGAACTGGTCGGCGGGGAGCTGATCGCGGTGGCCGCAGTAGGGGCATACCAGCGATCCGTCCCGGCCCGGCGCGGCCGGGCCGCGGCAGCGGATGCAGAGGATCGGGATCTGCCGCGCGCCCTGATGCGCCGTGACGCCCGTCTGCCACGGCGCCGCCGGGGTCGGCGCGCCCGGCGGCGGCGCAGCCATGTCGGGCGGGAGCCATCCGCCCCGGCCGCCTCCTCGGCTCGGTCCGTTCACGGGGCCGGCCTCACACGCACGCCCGCGCGGTCGTGCCCAGGATCTGCGCGATGCGATCGTGGACCGGGATGGTCGCCTCCATGTACTTCATCATGTTCGATCCCATCGCCATCATCCCGATCGTCCCGCCCATGCCCGCCGTCATGTTCTTCTGGATCGGGTCGGCGAAGACGATGCGGTCCGCATACACGCACAGGTCGACCTCCGCGCAGCCGAGCAGGAGGTCCTTCAGGCCGGGCGCCGACAGCGCGTACTGCACGGCGGCCGGATCGTAGCCGAAGAAGTGGAAGCGCCGGTCGAGGTCGTGGTCCCCGCTCGCCACCTCCTGCGGATAGACCGCCTCCCACACCCGCTCGCTGTTCGAGAACGCCTCCTTGAGGCCCTTGCGGAACCCGCTCAGGCTGCGGTCCGCTACCTGGAGGAAGATGCGCGGCTGCTGCGGAAGCGGGCAGAACCAGGATGCGCTCATGCTGGTCACCGAGCGGCCGCCCTCCCGCCGGTGGGCGAGCTGCTGCACCGAGTGGACCGGAAGCCCGTAGTAGTCCCGCAGCATGTGGATGTGGTAGCCGTTGCGCGCGTTGGCCATGAGCGTCTGCCCGTGCATGACGTGGTGCTCGAGCGGCTGATCATGGATGTCGGCGTAACGGTAGCCGGTCCGCTCGAAGAACATGCGGAACGCATCCGGCATGCCGGCCTTCCTGCGCCGGATGGTGTACAGGGTGTAGGCCAGGAACACGGCCATGATCGCGATCGGAAAGAGGAGCTGGGCCTTCATCTCACCTCCGGCGGCGCGAGTCCGCCTTCATTTGCAATGCGCAGGTACCCCGGCACCCGTCGCGGGAAGGTTTATACGCGTGGCCGGCTCGCCCTACTCCCAGGATCGCCACCGATCTCGCCGGGCGGCCTGGCGCCAGGCGCGCTAGCGAAAGACGATCTGAGGCAGGACCTTGGTCGTCGCGAACTGGAAATCCTCGCGCGCCCGGGCGCGCTGCTCGGGCGGCACCTGGCCGCCGTACCACTCCATGCGGCCCTGGTCGATGTCCTGGTAGACCGCGTTCCAGCTGGGATAGCGCCGGACCAGCTCGCTGGCGGCGTAGTGACACCACTGCCAGCTCTGCTGCTCGTCGAGCCAGCCCATGCCCTGGCCGAGCCTGGCCAGCCAGATGATGCGAGACTTGTCGAACGCGACGTTGACCTCGCCGGCCCGGTAGCGCTCGAGCAACTCCGCCAGGTCGGCCGGCGTCTCGAGGCTCCAGCCGCTGGCCTGGCGCTGGGCGCACGGCCGGTCCCAGTAGGCCGGGTCCCCGGCGTTGCCCCGGTAGAGCGCCATCACGCCCTGGACCCAGCGGCGGAGCGGGTCCCGCGAGTCCGCCACGTAGCGCGGCTCGCTGCAGTCGTGGCGACACGACATCCCGGGCCGGAACCACCAGACCAGGAGGCCGATCATCACGACACCACCGGCCGCTGCGATCCAGACGATTGGGCTCAAGGCCGCGAGTATCGCGCGCGCCCGCCTCCGAGTCGACGCCGACGATCCGCCGCGCGCCGTGGAGGCGACCAGCGAGATCGCAGCTCGGCTTGCAACGGTGCCGACCACACGGCGCCCGTAGCCGCGCGGAACTCGGCGTCGGTGTCGCCTGCGCGCCGTCGCGAGTCCTTCCAGCCAAGGGGAAGACGTGACCACCGGAATCCAGTCGCTGGGCGCTGGAGTCGCTGTACCTGCACGAGGCGACGCCGGGCCACCACTTCCAGATCTCGCTGCAGCGCCAACAGCGCGAGCTGCCGCGCTTCCGCCGCTTCTCCGGCGAGACCGCGCACACCGAGGGCTGGGGCCTCTACGCCGGGTCCCTCGGCAAGGAGCTCGGCGTCTACACCGATCCGTACTCGTACGTCGGCGTGCTCGACGCCGAGCTGTGGCGCGCGATTCGTCTGGTCACCGACACGGGGCTCCACGCCAAGGGCTGGACCCGCAAGCAAGTGCTCGAGTACATGTACGCCAACTCGCCGATCGAGCGGACGCGCGCGATCTCGGAGGCCGAGCGCTTCATGCCATCCCGGCCCCGGCCCTCGCCTACAAGTGGTGCGGGTGCTCGAATCGGCGCCGCGACAGGAGCGACCGGGCCGACACCATCCGCGCTCGGCGGGCAACAGGCCGCTACTCCGCGGCAGGTCGGCGGCCGCGCACCGCGGTCGCGTAACCGGGGGCTGCGGGCGGCGTAGTGGCGGGCAACCACCGCGCGCCGGGAGGCGCCCGCCTCGCCGACGTCATCTCCCGCGCTGGCGCGTCCACCATGGTTTTGGAGGCAACATGAGTCTCAGGGGACTGTCCGCCATCTTGTTGCTGCTGTTCGTCACAGCTCTCTCGGGCACCGCGCTCGCCCACCCCGGTGCCGGCGCGCAGGTCTGCGCGCTGGGTGCCGATGCCGCCGGCCAGCCCGGCACCATCGTGTGCAAGAACGTCCGCACCGGCGCAACCACCCAGAGCGTCGCGGTCGGCAAGACCGTCGTGGGCGCCGGTGCGACCGGCGGGACCTTCAGCCGGCGCGGCGACGCCGTGCTGGTCACCAACATCGCGGCCGGCGCGCTCCTGTTCGAGGAGATCGGCGGCCGGCTGGTGCACCCGGTCACCCTCCGCACGGGCGGCGAGGACTCGCTCTCCGGCGCAGTCGGCGCCCGCGGCGCCTACGTGCTGACTCCCACGCGGCTGCTCTACTTCCCGCGCGGCCGCACCGCGGTCGCGAGCAGCGCGAACCTGCTCGTCGGGGACGGCTCCGCCGCGCAGGTGACGCTCGCGGGCGGCCACGCCTACGTCTCGGAGAAGAGCGGCTCACTCGAGGCGTTCGCGCTGCGCTGGGACGGCAACCTCGAGGGCAGCGTGGCCCCGGTCGCCGACATCCCGGCCGGCACCATCGTCGGTATCACGGGTGTGGACGATCTGATCGTGTCACCGGTCGCCCACCTGACGACCGACGCCAACCAGTCGACCGTCCCGGTCTCGAACGGCCTGACCGAGGTGCAGGAGGTCGCGACCAAGGAGGTGGCCGCATGCTGGGCCGCCAGCGACGACGACGAGGTCTGCATCACCAACCCCGGCAGCATGACGATCTCGTGCGGCCACTTCGGTCCCGGCGGCTTCGAGACCTACACGAGCGCCGCCGCCAGCCCGACCGGCGAGTCGGTCCTCGATCTCGACATGCGCCACGGCCTGGTCGGCATCCTGGGCATGCACGGCGGCGCCCCGGTAATGATGGTCTACGAGCGCTTCGGGGAGCACAGCGACTTCATGAGCTCGGTCGGCGAGATTGCGGTCGGGACGACCGCGGCGACCGGCGCGCTCCTGCTGCCGCCACTCTCACGATAGTGGTGTCGCCCGCGCCGCCGGGACCCGGGCGGACGCCCGCGGGGCGGGCCCGGCTCGCGCGTGCGCCCGCAGCCCGCGCGAGCGGCTCGCCCGGTCGAGCGCCTGGTCGTCCCGCTGATCCGCGGCGCGCACTAACGATCGGCGCCGCGGCGCGTCCTTCTAGCCATGCGCTTCGGACCGCAGGCGCGCGACCGCACGGGCGCTCGCGGTCGCGTCGGCGCTCTACTCGGATTCTGACCGCTTCCGGTCTGGTCGCGTGCGGCGGCTCGGGGCTGACTGGCCGATGGCCGCTCGGGGCGGTGATTTGACAGAATCGCCGATCCGGGTCGTGGTGGCCGCCCTGTTGCCCTCGCGTCCCATCCGGACCACCGCGGTGCTCACCCACCCTCGGATCTCGCGCTTTGTTCATCCTATCTGTTCATCTCGAAGTCGGGTCGCATGTCGCATGTTGATCGGTCCCTCGATGAGCTACCCGAGGACTCAGCGCGCCCGGATCGGACCGCGCGGTGCCCCGACCACACGGCCGCTGGTGGCGGGGCGACAGCCGGCGCATGCTTTTCGGGTGGCCATCGTCGAGCTCGGCAGGTCGCAATGTGCGATCTGCCGCGAGGTGCTGTCGAGCGGCCATGATCTGTTCGCAGCTACCAAGTTGTCGCTGCCGCCGAGCGACCCACTCCTGGCCTACCTGGAGGCAGCGATGCACTGGGATTGTTATGCCAGCTGGCGCCATCGCCGCCGATTCGCCCGCGCAGCGGCGGAGGCCTACGTTCCAGATCCGGGGAAGGAGACGACTCCGTACCATGCCAGCGTGTGGGCCGATGATGATGTGAGAGTGTCAGTCGCGCCGGAATGGGTCCGGGACGACGGGACTCGCAGTGGCGGCGCCGCCTGCGTCGCGCTGACGGAGGTCGGCACATTTCTCGAGGTCGACCTTCGCAACTGGCGCCGCTGGGTCTACACGCCGCCATCGTGGATCGCCCGACATCCCGTCGAAGCGGAGGCGCTGGCGCGCGTGCAACCGCGCCTCGCCGACCGGTTTCGCAGCAAGGCGGCCCTGCTCATGGGAATCGACTGCGTGACGTTCGTGCAGCGCTGTCGCGCGCACGATGCAGCCGAGAAGGAAAAGGAGAGATATCTGGAAGAGAGGCGGCGCCAGACCTGGGGTCGGTACGTGGCCGAGCACAACGCCGAGCTGCGTGGGATCCACCGGCGGCTGCTCGCCGAGGGATTCACCTGTCCCCGATGTCACCGACCGTCGCACGAGCCGAAGCTCGAGGAGGGAAGCGAGACCAAGAAGTCAGCCGTTGTCTGCCGGCGCTGCGGCGCCCAGCTCGACAGGGGCTACTTCGGTTGATCGGGCACGACGTCCAGGGGCGAGCCCGGACATCGGCTCCGATGCTCCCGAGCGCCTTGTTCAGCACGAGACGCGAGAGCGCGCTCCCAGCGGACGGGACGACGAACAACCCTTTGAAATGCGCGCGATCCGCCGTCGCCCGGACACGCACCGTCAATGCGGCAGGAGCCGCCGAGCCATCCGGCGCCGACCCACCCGCGGAGACGAAGTCGATGGGTCTGCACGCCGATGAGTCGGGCTTGCCCGGGTGCGTTCGCGTCGTCGGCTGCCCGACGATCGGGACCGGCTGCCGTGGCGCAGGCGCTCCCGACGAGGGCGGCAGCCTCGATCGGGCGGTGCTTCGACAGGGGTCTCCTCGACGGAGGGAGGCGCGCGTCAGCGGTAAGGTTCATCGCGGCCCGGGCCCGTGATCACCCGCATCTGATGCTCCTTGCCGATCGGGATCTCGCCCGGATCGTCGGCGAAGTACTGGCAGCAGCCGCACGCCCGACAGACGTACAGCTTGAGTAGACCGTGCGGCTACCTCGGATTGCCGGGATGGTCGCCTCCGTAGTTGATCCGGCGCCGAGCGCACGGCCCGGCCCGAATGGGCCGGGTGCTCTGCCCTGCTGCGCCTCGCGCCCCATCCGGACCACCGTGAAACTCGCCCAGCCCCGGATCCAGCGCCCTGTGCGGCCCATCCGTCGCCTGTCCGAACCCCTGAAAACGGAACAGCATGGTCCGATACAAACTAATTGATATGGACTGACCGACCTGAGCAATGCGCCAGTGGGACTCACAGTCGACTCGTGGACTGCGATGCTTCGCTCTGATTGTTCTTGCTTCCGGACGCGCGATCCTGTTTCAGTCGTGAGAGAGGGAGGGGGGAGGACATGTACTCGTTGATCCGCGGCAACGACGTGCCGGGGCGGTTGGCGCGAGAGGTACCTGCGCTCGCGAGCTCGATCGTCATCGCCGAGCTGTTCTACAAGTTCCACTCTTTTTCGCTCGAGTGCCTCGCGTTCCTGGCCACCTGGTTCGCCATCTCCGGGGTCGTGCACGCGATCGCCCCGCCGGGACGCCGCTCCGACCCGGCCTGAGACACGGTTCGGGGGCGGTGAAACGTCGGGAGAGCTCGCGAGAGTTCTATCGGGGGCGGAACGGGGTGAGTAGACGTGCATCCGCGCCTGCGCGGGTGTCGTGCGAAAGCCTCTACTCCGCCCCACGGCAGGCCGTGGTTCAAATCCCGAGACAAACCGGCGGCATCACCGCCCCTCTTTCTTCCGCGCAGCGAACGAGCGACCGAGAGACAGGCATTTGATCATTCGACCCATGATCGGTGACTGGGAGGTCCCGATGATCGAGCGGATCGCCACGCGCGAGACCCGCAAGATCGCGCGCCTCCCGATCCCGGGTCTCGACGGCGACCTCCAGCAGGAGATGGGCGCGGCCAGCCTGGCCGTCGAGATCAGAGGCTCGCTGCACGGCGAAGACGCGCGCGACGCCTTCCTCGAGGCGCTGCGCGCCCCGTTCCTGGCCGGCGACCCGGTCAGCTTCACCGCCGACATCCTCACCGCCACCGAGCTGGACCAGGTGCTGATCGAGGCCCTCGAGGTGGAGGAGGTCAACGAGTGGGCCGACTCCTTCCGCTACCGGATCGCGCTGCGCCAGTATGTCGAGCCGCCGGCGCCGCCCGGGCCGATCGACGAGCTGGGGGCCGACCTGGACGCCGAGCTGGGCGACCTGGCCGACCTCGGCCTCGACGCGCTCGAGCTCCCGGACCTGCTCGGCGACCTGCCGTCCCTGTCGGATCCGGTCGAGCCGATGCAGCCGGCGCTCGAGGGGGTGCGCGCGGCGACCGGCGGCCTCGGCGACATGCTGAGCGGGCTCCGCAGCCGCCTCCTGGGATCGTGACGTGTCGCTCGGTGCGGTGGTCGATGCGCTCGGGGCGTTCCTCATGGACGCGGCCACCCCGCGCCCGGCGATCGCCGGCGGCACCGCCCCGGCCGACGCCGGCGACCTGCCGGCGGTCACCCTGTCGATCTCCGGCGCGACGCGCGTCCTCGTAGGGGTCGGGCGGATCCCGCGGCCGCCGCGGACCGGGGCGCTGCAGGTGTCCACCTCGGTGAACCTGGCCGACCCGGTCCTCCGCTTCCCGGGCGAGCCGGACGTGCCGCTCCTGTCCAACGGCCGGCGCACATTCCAGGTCCCGCACGCGCCGCTGGTGACCGCCGACGGCAGCCCGGTCGGCCCGCTCGGCGACGACGACCTCGCCGTCTCGGCCGGCGTCACCACGTTCGCGATCGTCGGCGATCCGCCGACCGGCAACGAGGTCCGCCCGGACGCGGCGACCGGGATCCTGACCTTCGGCGATCCGCTGCCGGCCAGCGGCACGCTCCAGCTCGCCTACTTCATCGGCCAGTGGAACGTGCGCTCGATGCGCTACCAGGGCCTCCTCGGCGTCGACGTCTTCGGCGCGGACGCGGAGGAGGCGGAGGCGCTCAGCCGGTCGGTGGACAGCGCCCTCCTGGCCGAGCCGGTCGGGACCGTCCCCGGGCTGCGCGGGATCGCGCCGGACGCGTGGGGCGGCGTGGTCGGGGCCGCCGCCCCGGAGGACGCGCGGGTCCGGTCCATCCGGTATCGAATCGACTACGAGGTCGAAGACGTCGTCGTCCCGACCGGCGGAGGGGTGATCGCTCGGGTCCGCGTGCTGAGCCACGTGGACGGCGCGAGCGAGGTGTTCGAGGTCGTCGCGGGCTGATCGCGGGAGAAGGGAGCGCGCATGAGCGAGTCCATTGCGGAGACCATCCTACCCGGCACGTACATCGAGGTGCGGGCCGAGGGTCTTATCGGGGTCGGCAGCATCGCCACCGGGAACATCGGGATCGTGGGGACCGCGGCGCGCGGGCCGCGCAACCAGGTCGTCCCGCTCGGCGGCTTCGCCGAGGCGATCGACGCCTTCGGCGCGTACGACGCGGCCAGCACGACCAACGCGCTGACCCTGGTGCGGGCGCTCGAGCTTGCCTTCCGCGGCGGCGCGCGCGACGTCTACGCGGTCCGGATCGCCAACGGCGACCCGGTTCGCGCGTCGACCATGGTCAAGGCGCCGGCCGACGCGGACGCCTTCCGCATCACCGCCAAGGACGCCGGCACCTACGGCAACGCGATCCGCTACTCGGTGGTGACCGAGGGGCCGACCGGGTCGCCGACCTTCAAGCTCACCCTCACGTACCGGAACGTGAAGGAGGTGTACAGCGGCGGCAACGTCGGCGCGATCCAGCCGCAGCTGGCCGCGTCTCGCCTGGTCGACGCCGGCAGCATCGCGACCGGGGCGGCCAACCTCGGCCTGGCGCCGGTCGATCCGGCCGCCGCGCTCGGCGCCGGGACCGGCAACACGCCCGGCACCGACCTGGCCAACGTGTCGAACGTGGACGTGGCGGCCGGCCTCGCCGCGCTCGAGAACCAGCCGATCAACATCCTGGTCGTGGCCGGCATGGGCTCCGACACGGTGCGCGGGGTGGTCGCCGACCACCTGGAGCGGACCGAAAACGAGGGGCGCGAGCGGATCGCCGTGCTCGGGCCGCCCACCGCCGGCTCGAACAGCGACTTCAGCGATGTCTCCGACGAGGCGGACGCGATCGTCGACGACCGGATCGCGCTGGTCGCGCCCGGCGTGCGGGCGGTCGACGCGTCGACCGGGCAGACGGTCAGCCTGCCGCCCCCCTACCTGGCGGCGCTCATCGCCGGCAAGCTGGCCACCGTCGCGCCGCACGTCAGCCTGACCAACAAGACCGTCCCGGTCGACGACCTGGACGTTCACTACAGCACCACGGTCTACAAGAACCTGCTCCAGCGGCGCGTGCTGCTGGTCCGCAAGAAGTTCGGGTTCCAGGTGGTCCGCGGCATCACCACCGACAACGGCGCGTTCAAGCAGGTCTCGGTGCGCCGCATCGTCGACTACGCCAAGGCCGGCGTGCGGCTCGGCTCCGACCCGTACATCGGCCGGCTCAACAACGCGCGCGTGCGCGCCGCGCTCAAGGCCACCCTCGACGGCTTCCTGTCGCAGATGGTGCTCGACGAGATGCTGGTCAGCTACGAGCTCGAGGTCACCGCGACGCGCAGCGAGGAGATCCAGGGGATCGCGCGGGTCACCATGACGCTCCGGCCGACGTTCTCGATCGACTTCATCCGCGTGACCATGAATCTGCAGTAGGAGACAGCCATGCCGAACACGCACGTCTTCACGGGAATGGACGGCGCCATCAGCCTCGCGGTCGAACAGGGACCGGAGGGTGACGCCGCCAAGGCGGTCAACGACACCTACGGCCTGACTCCGATCGGGCGGGCCACCGGCGTCACGGTGGCGGTGACCTCGGAGATGAAGCCGTTCCACGAGCTCGGCCAGCGCTACGCGACCGAGCTGCGGCCGGGCAACGTCAACGTCAGCGGCAGCATGGACCGGGCCCACGTGAACGGCGCGCTGCTCAAGCTCATGCTCGGCGAGGGGGCCAACTCGACTCGCCCGGCCGGCGCGTTCGTCAGCCCCTCCTTCAACCTGAGCCTCCGCATGGAGAACCCGGCCGTCCCGGGCAACCAGTCGACCGTGACGGTGCACGGGGTGAAGCTGGACGGCTGGAGCTTCTCGCTGCCCGAGGACGACTTCGTGCTGGAGAAGGTGACCTTCCGCGCGCTGTGGATCAGCGTCGAGGACGCGGGGACCTGATCCATGTCGCTGAGCGTCGGCGACCTCCTGCTCGGCGGGAGCTTGACCCACACCGTCGAGATCCCGGCGCACGTGCTCGCGCCGGCCGGCGGGGGCGCGCCCGCCACCGTGCAGCTCCGGCCGCTGCGCCTGGTCGACGTGCACCGCATCCAGAAGGCGGCGCAGGAGTCGCAGGCGCTGACCAGCGTGCTCATGGTGCAGCAGGCCCTGGTCGAGCCGAAGGCGACCATCGACGAGGTCAACCGCATGCACGCCGGCCTGGTCGAGTTCCTGCTGCGCGAGGTCAACCGCATCAGCGGCCTGACCATGAACGGCGACGAGATCCAGTCGGTCGTGCAGGCGCCGCTCGCCCGCGCCTGCTTCGTGCTGTCGCGCGAGCTCGGCTGGACGCCGGACGAGTGCGCCGGGCTGACCCTCGGGCAGATCCTGCTCTACGTCGAGATGATCGGGCGCGGCCAGAGAGTCGAGCGAGGAGCGACGTGACCGTCCTCGGCCGCACCCTCGCCGCCCTGGCGGCGGCGGCCGCGCCCGCCGCGCGCATCGCCGCCGCCGGCGACGCGCTCGCCCCGCTCCTGGCCGAGCCGATCGCGCGCCTGGCCGCGGCCGAGGCGACCGGGACGGCCGAGGCCGCGCTCGTCGAGGCGCTGGCCGGCCACCAGGCCCCGGCCGACGCGGAGGCGCCCCTCGAGCGCTCGCCCCGGCCGGCCCTGTCCGCCCGCAAGCTGGCGCTCGATCCGGCGCGATCGGCGCCGGCCCGGCCGCGATCCGAGATCTGCGAGCCGAGCGCCCGGACCGCGATCGAGCTCGAGCCAGCCAGCCCGCTGCGGCGGATCGCGGCGCGAGTCCCGGGCGGGACCGCCGCCGCGTCGACGCCGATCGCGATCGCGCGCGGCGAACGCACGGCCGAAGGGGCAGCGAGCGCAGCCGCGAAGAGCCCGGCGGGTGCCGAGGTCGCGCGTCCAGCGCCGGCCGCGACCCCGGCCGCGGGCCCAGCCGCGACGGTCGTCGCGACCGTCGCCGCGAACGCAGCGGCGAACGTGGCCACGCCGGCTGCGGACCGCGCGGCGCCTGCGGTGGTGCCGGCAGCCAGGTCGGCCAGGCCGGTCGCGTCGATTCCAGGCCTGACGCCCGCCGCGGCGAGCCGATCGATGCCGCCTTCGACCGCCGGCGCGCGCGCAGCGCTCGAGCCTCGGCCGTCGCGCGAGCCGGGCGGCATCCGCCTGCTCGGCGCGGCCCCGCCGGCCGGGGGCGGGCTGGCCCAGCTGGCCCGCATGTGGCGCGACCACGAGACCGCGGCGAGCGGCCCGCCCGATCTGCCGGCGCCGGCGTCGCGCCAGAGCGGCGCGTCGAGCCCCGAGCCCGGCTTCGATCCGCTGGCCACCGAGATGGACGCCATGGACGCGTTCGGCCGCGCGATCGAGCGCGTCCTGGTCGGCGAGGCGCGTCGCCACGGCATCCCGCTGGACGATCCATGACCATCGGGCGCCCCGCGGTCGAGCTGACGGTCGACGGTCGCGGCCTCTCCGCGCCGGAGGCGGCGCTGGCCGCGCTGCGCGTCGAGCTCGGCCTGGGCAGCGCGCTCGACGGCTTCACCGCGCTCCTCTCGCACCAGTCGCCGGTGGCCGACCTGGACGCCGGCGCCGCGGTCGAGCTCGCGCTCGGCTACGGCAACGACACCGAGGTCGTGCTGACCGGTGAGGTGGCGGTGGTCGAACGGCTCGCCGCCGGGGTGCGGGTCGACGGCCTGGCCGCCACCTGCGCGCTCGCCCGCACCCGCGCGGCCCAGGCCTACCTGGACCAGACCGTGGCCGACATCGTGCGGGACCTCCTCGACCGCGCCGAGCTGGACGCCGGCACGATCGACGCCTCGCTCAAGCTCTCCGCCTACCACGTCGACGAGCGGCGCACGCTGTGGGCGACGCTGGTCGACCTGGCCCGCCTGGCGTCGTGCGACCTGCGAGCCTCCGGCGACGGCAAGGTGCACTTCCACCCGCCCCGCTCCGGCCCGACCGCCGACCACACGCTCCGGTACGGCGCCGACCTCATCGCCTGGAGCGTCGGCCCGCGCGCCCCTGCCGGCGATCCGCCGGCCATCGTCCCGTTCGGCGCGGCCAGCGAGGAGGGGGCGGAGAAGTGGCACATCGTCCTGCGCGAGCCGGACGGGGGCAGCCCGAGCGCCTACACCCGTGTGATCGAGGCGCTGCGCGACCGGGACGGCGCGACCGCGCTCGAGCAGGGCCTGCGCCGCGCGGCCACTCGCCGCGCCACCGGCGGCTGGCTCGCGATGGTCGGCAACCCCGCTGTCCGCCCGGGCGACGTGATCGAGCTGTCCGGCATGCCGAACGGCGAGGACGGCACCGTCCGCGCCCTGGCCGTCACCCACCGGCTCGACGGGGTGAGCGGCTTCCGCAGCCTGGTCACCGTCGAAGGAGTCGCGGCGTGAGCGCGCGCATCGTCCCGGTCCTGCGCGCGGTGGTGCGCGAGGAGCTGGCCGCGGCGCGCGGCTGCGAGCTGGCGATCGTCACGCGCGTCTACACCAACGAGGGCGGCTCCGGCGACCACAACCTGGCGATCGACGCGCGCCTGCGCGGCAGCGCGCTCGAGCTTCAGCGCGTGCCGATCGCGGTCGGGCGGATCGGCCTGTCGATCGCGCCGCGCGCGGGCGACCTGGTCGTCATCGCGTTCGTGGGCGGCCGGCTCGACGCCCCGATCGGCCTCGGCTTCCTGTACGACGAGCAGAGCCGCCCGCCCGACGCCGCGCTGGACGAGATCGTCTACAAGGTCCCGGACGACGCCGCCGACGGCAAGCGCCGCTTCGAGCTGCAGCTGCCAGAGGACCGCAAGCTCACCGTCGAGGACGCCAGGGTCGTCATCACCATGGGCTCGACCACCATCACCGTCGAGGCGGACGGGGCGATCAAGCTGGAGGCGGGCGGCGACATCTCGCTCAAGGCGGGCGGCAAGCTCGCGCTCGAGGCGAGCGGGGAGGCGACGCTCAAGGGCCAGAGCGTGACGGTCGAGGGCTCGACCGGGGCCACGCTCAAGGGGACCACCACGTCGATCAAGGGGACGATCGACTTCAGCCCGTCGTGAGGCCATGCCGGGATCGCCAGTCACCATCGGTTGCGCCGTCCTCATCAGCCCGGGCGCCTCGGGCGCGCCGGACAGCGGCCTCATCGTCTCGATCCCGCAGTTCTTCGCCTCCGCGGCCGGGATGCCGCTGGCGGTGATCGGATCGATGTGCCAGATGATCAACTCGGTCTCCGGCGTGCCGTACATGGTGCCGATCGGCACCGCCGGGGCGTCCACCGGCGTGACCCTGTCGCAGCAGGGCCTGGTCCGAATGGGCGACCGCATCCCGTCCGGATCCGGGATCATGACCATCCTCGGCCCGCCCGCGGCCCCGTTCATCACCGACGGAGGCGCCCCGTGACCCGCCGCTCGCCCGCCGCGCTCGACCGGCTCATGCGCGAGCTCGGCGTCGACCTGGCGCTGCGCTACGCCGGGCCGGCCGGCTTCTTCGAGGACGCCGACCTGGACGCCGCGCTCACCGACCGAGTGCCGCCCCGGCGCGACCTCATGACCGCCTCCGGGCTTGAGGCGGCCGACCAGCTCCTGGCCAACCGCCTGAAGACCCAGCGCGGCGAGCTGGCCCCGCTCGGCCACCCGGACTACGGCTCGCGCCACCACGAGCTCATCGGCGAGCCGAACGTCGAGCGCACCCGCAACCTCATCAAGCTCCACGTCCTCGACGCGCTCTCGCGCGAGCCTCGCATCGAGAAGATCCTGTCATGCCGGGTCGTCGCGCCGGACAACCCGCCCCGCTCCGACGTGCGGATCGTGCTCGAGGTTCGGCTCATCGACGAGCCGAACCCGCTGAACCTGGTGGTCCCCTTCTCGCTGGAGGTCGGGTCGTGAGCTTCGCCGCCGAACCGTACGGCGTGTTCGTCGACGACCTGGTCAGCTCCCTGACCGGCGGCGTCACCCGCGAGGAGCTGGTCTTCACCGCGCCGGAGGGGCCGTTCCGGCTCGGCTTCGGCCCGGACTTCCTGGCCGGGACGGTCCGCATCCACGGCCTGGTCGACGGCGACTACTTCCGCTTCGGCACCGGCGTCGACTTCGAGACCGCGCCGGACGGGACGATCACCTGGCTGGCCGCACCGGCGGGCGGGCCGCGCGCCGGGGCGCACTGGCCGGACCGGGGCAGCCACTTCTACGTCAGTTACGAGCGCAAGCCGGAGCTGCGGTCGACGCCGGTCCTGACCGACCGCAACCCGGGCAGCGTGCTGCGCACCCTGGCCGAGAGCTTCGCCCGCGAATACGCGGTCATGTCGAAGCAGCTCGACCGGGTCTATGAGGCCGGATTCCTGGCCACTGCCGAGGATCGCGATCTCGAGCACGTGGTGGCGCTGGTCGGCGTCGAGCGGCGGTCGCGCGCGGTCGCGCGCGGCGAGGTCGTCTTCGGCCGGACCACGCCGGCCGCGGCCGACATCTTCATCGCGGAGGGGACGCGGGTGTCGACCGGCGACGCGCCGCCGGTCTCGGTCGAGACGGTCGAGCCGCGCACCCTGCGCGCTGGCACCGCGTCGGTGAGCGCGCCGGTCGAGGCGCTGGTCAGCGGTCCGGACGGGGTGGCGGCGGCCGGCCGGCTCACCGTCATCCACCGCCCGATCCTGGGCGTCGAGTCGGCGACCAACCCGACCGCGATGAGCTTCGGGGGCGACAGCGAGTCGGATGAGTCGCTCCGCCGCCGCGCCCGCCGCGCGCTCGAGGCGGGAGGTCGCTCGACCGTGTCCGCCCTCATCGGCGCGCTCCTGTCGGTCGAGGGGCTGCGTGAGGAGGACATCCGCGTGGCCGAGGACCACGTCGCCTTCCCCGGCACGGTCAAGATCACCATCGCCGCGCCGGAGCAGCTCGACGAGGCGCGCCGCACCCGCGCCGCCGCGCTCATCGACGAGTTCCGGCCGGCCGGTGTGCGCGTGCTGCACAACCTGCCGCTTGTGCCGCCGCCGTCGGTGCCGCCGCCCGGCGGGGGCGGCGGATCGCCGCCCGGTCCGGCGCCGCCCACCTCCGATCCGGGCGCCTCGTCGCAGACGACCTTCGCGGTCGGCATCAAGGCGGCCGTCACCCCGGCCAGCGCCGCGCTGACCGCGTCGCAGAAGGCATTGCTGCGCGGCCGGGTCGAGGCCGCCCTCACCCAGCTCATGGCCGGCTACGGCATCGGCGAGCACGTCATCTACAACCAGCTGGTCGGCGCGGTCATGGCGCTCGACGGCGTGTACGACGTGTCGCTCGACCTCTACCGGGTGACCGATCCGCCCGGCCCCGGGACCGGCCGGCAGAACCTGCCGCCCCCGTCGCCGTCCATGAAGCCGCTCCTCGCCCCGGCCGACCTGCACGTGACCATGCGCGGCGCGCTGGTCGCGCTCGACGTCACCGTCGACGTGCAGCGGCTCGGGCTGGCCGCCGGCGGCGACGCGGAGGGGACGCTGGCCGCGATCCGCGACGAGATCGTCGCCGCCCTGACCGCGTTCGCCGCGGCCGCGACCGGCACGATCACGCCGACCGCGCTGCAGGCGGTCCTGGGCAGCCCTAACTACACCGTGGTGCGCCCGCTCCGCTACACCGCCGAGCTGGTCGACGACGGCCTGCGCATCCTGCGCGAGAACGCGCCGCTGCCGCTCGACCCGGAGCAGCAGCTCTGGATCCGCACGGTCAACGTGGTCGAGGGGGTGTCGACCACATGAGCGTGTCCGGCCGCGCGTTCGCCGTCCTCGGTCGCTTCCCGCGCCACCTCGCGGTCGACGACCCGGACAAGCTGTTCGCCGCGGTGGTGGACGGGCTCGCCCGCCCGCTCGACGTGCAGACCGCGCAGGTCGGGGGCGTCCGCCGCGCCCACCGCCTCGGCCACGCCGACGAGCACACCGACCTCCTCCGCCTGGCCGCGCTCCACCGGCTGCGCGAGGTGGACGTGGAGCTGGCCTCGCTGCGCCTGGCCGCGATCGCCGGCGCGCGCGGCGTCCTGGCCGGCGCGCCGGGGGACACCGACGAGGCGCTCGACCACCTGGCCGCCCTGCTCGGCGCCGCGCGCGAGGAGCTCGAGGCGCTCGCCGACCTGCCCGCGGCGCTCGCCCCGCTGCTCGCCTATCCGTTCGAGGTGGAGCTGGTGCGCGCGCGGATCGCCGCGACGGTCCGGGCCCACCGGCAAGGCAACGGAACCGTCTCGGCCCTGCTCTCCGGCGCGGCCAACGCGCTCGACCTTGACGTCGAGGCGATCCGCCACCTCGAGGGGGGCTTCTGGCACGAGGCGCGCTGCTCCGATCGCATCCGCCTCGACGAGGTCGATCCGCAGGACGACCTCCTCTTCCTGGAGGAGAACCCGCTCCGCCCGGCCGAGCTGGCCCCCGCCGAGCGCAAGCACGGCGAGAAGTTCCTGATCCGCCGGGCCGGCTTCGACGCGGTGGCGACCGACGTGCGCGTTGTCGGCGTCCAGGACCGGACCATGGTGCCGATGGTGGTGCAGCGCGACGCCGGCTTCGGCCTGGTCTTCGCCGGCGCGGTGCCGGACGGCAAGGAGCTCCTGTTCGGGCGCGACGGGGCGGCCCTGCTCGACGGCGCCGACGTCACCCGCTTCGGCTGGGCGTTCCGCGGCGCGGTCTACACCGATCCGCCGACCGGGCCGGCGCCGCACCCGGGCGACTTCCTGTTCGCCGACGAGGGGGGCGGCGCGAGCGATCGGACGGCGCGCTTCGCGGTCACCCTGCCGGCGACCGACGCGTTCGACCCCTCGTTCGAGTTCCCGCGCGCCGACGGACCGGTCGACTCGCCCAGCCTGGCGGTCGGCGAGACCCGCTGGGCCTTCTTCGTGCGCGTCGCGCACCACGGCGCGGTCTTCTCCGACGGCGCCGAGCCGGCGGTGCCGTTCGCGCTGGCCGGCGTGTTCGACGGATCGGTCTGGGCCGGAGACGGCTCGCCGACCGAGGCGGCCGCCAAGGTCGGCTTCGCGTGGGACGAGCGCGAGCCGTTCTCGGTGAAGGTCTGGCTGCCGAACCGGTTCGGCGAGCTCGACGGAGGCGGCGCGCCGCCGGCGTCGGAGCGCGTCCGCGCCATCCTCGACCGCCACCGCGCCGCCGGCGTCCACGTCTACGTGAGCCTGGCCGGCGACCAGGTCTTGCCACCACCAGTCATCCCGCCGGAGGAGTGAAGATGCCGCTCGTCAAGCCGCCGCTCGCCGCCGTCTCAGCCGGACAGCCCGTCACCGCCCAGGGGTGGAACGCCATCCTGTCGGCGGTCGGCGCGCTCTACGACGGGGTCAACGCGCTCGGCACCGAGGAGGTGGTCGTGAACGTCACCTCCGGCGGCCAGCCGATCCCCGACGCCATCGTCGTGGCGGTGCCGGCCAGCGGCCCGCCGGTCACCGCGGTCCCGCCCCACGGCGGCGATACCAGCTACCGGCTGACCGAGCTGGTGGTCGGCTCGTACACGGTGCACGTCGCCGCGCGCGGGCAAGCGCCGGTCGCGCCGATCCCGATCACGGTGCCGCGCGGGCCGCTCGACATCGCGCTGACCGCGACCGCGGTGGCGATGCCGAACGTCATCGGGATGACCGCCGCGCAGGCGGTCGCCGCGCTGGCCAGCGCCCGCATCGTCATCGACCTGATGCTGGACGTGTTCGGCGAGACGGTGGCGCACGGGTCTCTGCCGGTGAACCAGCAGTCGTCCAAGGTGCTCTTCCAGCAGCCGCAGGCGGGGACGCCGGTCGATCCGGCGGGGCGCGCGCGCCTGGTCATCTCGGCGGTGCCGGAGGTGCAGCAGTCGGTGCAGGTCCCGCCGATCATGGGACTCACCTTCGAGGAGGCCCGGCGGCTCCTCAACGACGCCGGTCTCGAGGTGGGGCGCGTCATGTCGCGGCCGATCCGCACCTTCACCCCGTAGCGCCGGAGCAGGAGGAACCTCATGGCCAGCAAGACGACCAGGACATTCGAGACCGAGAGCGTCACCAACTACGTGGTCAAGCGATCCGGGGTGAAGGTCCCAAAGGCCGAGGTGGTGGCCGACCGGATCGACGAGGAGCTCGCGCTCGACGAGGCGGTGGCCGAGACGGTGGTGTCGGTCTTCCCGCCGCCCGGCAGCACGGTGCCGCGCGGGACCAAGGTGGACATCACCCTCGCCCCGACATGGAACCTCCGGCCCGGCATCCTCAAGATCCACCACCTCGGCATGGCCGACCGCACCTTCGAGAGCATCTACCAGGGGCTGCTCGCGTCGGATGACATGAGGCGGATCGTGTCGGAGAACCGCAGCAGCGTCAGCATGAGCGAGCAGGACCGCGGCCGCGTGCTGACCGTCTTGCGCCAGAACAACGTCGACGTCACCGCCGAGCCGGGCCGCGACTTCGACTCGGCGCTGTCGACGCTGCGCGGCGCGCTCACCTTCGGCACGCGAGGCAAGTGATGAGACCGCCCCCGTCCAGCGAGGCGGCGCCGAGGACCGACCGCGAGCTGCGCTCCCGGGACGGCGGCGTCGGCGTCGGGCAGGGCAACGGGCGCAAGCCGTCGTCGCGCGGCAAGCTGGACCCGGCCGAGTCCTCGCTCAAGATCTCGCTCGCCGCGGTCCACCCGCGCGCGATCGTCGCGTCGGCGGTCTTCCGGGTGACCGCCAGGGCGGCCGGCATCGGCCCGGTCACCGGCGTCGCGGTCGTGCGCAGCGCCGAGGTGCCGGCCGGGGTCGAGGCGGCGCACGCCTGCATCATCGACTTCCAGAAGATGCGCACCGTCAACCTGGTCCGCATCAAACAGGAGGGGGGGGACGAGATCGCGATCGACCAGCTGCGCGCGTGGCTGGGCACCAGGTTCGACGAGACACCGCTGGCCAGCACCCGCGCGACCAGCATCCGCTTCGGCGAGGTGCAGACCGAGCGACTGCTCGTCATCGGCGACGCCACGGTGGCCGAGCTGGAGGAGCTGGGCGAGGTGCGGCTGCCGTCGCCGCCTGGCGATCTGGAGATCCTGCTCGGCGCGACCCGGCTCTGGGCCCGCCCGGGCCCGGTCCGTCCGGAAGGGGAGGACGCGGTCTTCACGATCGACGTCGACCTCACCGCCGCGATCCAGGCCGCGGTCGACGCGGCCGCGCCCGGCGACTTCCCGCTCGAGCTGGTCCTCAACGCCGGCGCGCCGGGGGACCTCGGCTTCTCGGTCCACGAGCTCGACGTCTCCACCATCTATCCGGTGCCGCTTCCGGACCAGGGCGCGCGCACGGTGGTCTTCGCCGAGGAAGGGCGGCAGACGCTCGACCTGCCGCTCGGCAGCGGCTCGGCCGGCTGGGTGGTCTCGCAGGTCCGCGCGGTCGTCGAGGCCAGGTTGCCGCCGGCGCGCATCGTCCCGGCCGAGGGGCCGACCCTGACCGGCGAGGCCGAGCTCCTGCTCGACGCCGAGCGCGCGGTCGTCGTCCTGCTGCCGTCGGGTCAGCTCGACCCGTTCGACGCGCTGGCCGCGGTGCGGCTGCCGGTCCTGGTCGACGAGGGCACCGCGGAGCTGGTCGCGGTCCTGCGCGCCGACGCCGCCGGCCGCCCGGGCGAGCCGCTGCCCGGACCGTCGCTCGGCCCGATCACCGTCGAGGCGCGCCCGCGCGCCGACGGACCGGCATGGGTCACCCTGTCCGCGCCGCGCCCGCAGGCACTCCAGCCGGGCGCGCCGCTCTGGCTCGCTGTCCAGATCACGCGCGGCAGGCTCAGCCTGCTGGTCAACGCGCCCGGCGCGACCCCACCCAACCGGATCTGGCGCGGGCTGCCGAACGGTCCGTTCAAGGAGCTGCCCGCGATCGCCGGGGTCTGGCCGGACGGCCTGTCGGGCGCGATCCGCCTGGTCGGCCTGCCGTCCGCCGACCAGCCGATCGAGGCGCTCAAGGCGTGGGTGACCGGCTCGTCGAGCGGCGTCGAGTTCACGCCGACCGAGCAGGGGATCGAGATGAGCCTCGACGTCTCGTCGCGCCCGCCCGGGACGACGCTGCCGGTCCTGCTCGTGGCCAGCGCGCCCGGCGCGTACCGCTTCCGCGCGGTCGAGGTCGTGTACCACCTCTAGCGAGGTCGAGGACTGCCATGCCGCTCAGCAGCGACCTGCGCGACACGTTCGGCGAGGACGAGGACGGAAACGCGTTCGACCTTTCGGCGGCGCTCGGCGCGGTCGCCGCGGTGATGCAGCGGATCGGCCCGAGCCTGGGCGGGGGCGTCGACGTCGGCGCGATCGCCTCGTCGGTGCAGTCGATCGCGGGGAGCATGAACGCGTCCGGCTCCGAGGGGATCGCGGCCAGCGCCGAGCACGCCGGCGCGCGCGCGGCCGAGCAGCTGGCCGGGCTGGCCGGCGCCGACTCGGTGCTCCGCCCGGTCCTGGCCCTGGTCGAGACGGTCGAGAGCGTCGCCTCCGGCGAGGCCGGCGCCACCTTGAGCTCGCTCCGGCAGGCGGCCGGCGACGGCAACGAGGTCGGCATGTCGGCGCTGGCCGGCTCGCTCGGCGCGGTCTTCCGCGGCCTGCGCGCCGAGTCGCCGACCGGCGCCGCCGTGCAGCGGTTGATCCAGCTGGTCCCGGGCGGCGCGCCGGTCGCGGCCACCGTCGACACCGCCGCCACCGCCGGCGCCGGCGTGCAGGAGCTGGTCGCGATGCTGGCCGGTCTGATGGGCGTGCGGACCTGCGCCGACGACCTGGAGGCGTCGGCGGCGCGAATCGCCGGGCACCTCGGCGACGCGGCGGCGCGCGCCGCCCTGGCCCGCGCCCGCGCGGTCTCGCGCCGCGCCGGCGACATCGCCGCCCTGGTCGGCGCCGCGCCGGGCGCCGGCACCGGCCCGGCCGCTGAGCGAGCCGCGCGCGCGGTGGAGGAGCTCATTCGCGCCCATCGAGACCTGGCCGACGCGCTGGTGGTCGGCATGGCCCACGGCGAGGCCAGCCTGGTCGACGCCGGCATCGACGGCATCGCGGCGGAGCTGGCCGCGGCCCAGGTTCGGCTGGGCGAGAGCCCGGGCCACGAGATCCGCATGTTCGCGCTGGACTTGCAAACGCGCGCGCGCGCCGTCCTGCCGCCGGCGGAGGGGCCGCAGCCGTCGTCGCTCGACCAGTTCTGGACCGACGCCACCGGGATGGTCGGCACCCTGGTCGACCTGGTCGAGGCGATCCCGGTCGACCGGGTGACCGGCCCGGTCTCCGGCGCGATCGGCAAGGTGACCGGCGTGGTCGGCGAGCTCAACCGCGTGCTCGGCCAGGTCCAGGGGGCGGTCCGCGGCCTCTTCGAGCAGGCCCGGCAGTTCGTGCAGGCGATCGACACCCAGGCGCTGGCCGAGGCGATCGCCCGCTTCATCCGCCCGGTGGTCGACGGCCTCATCGAGCTGGAGCGGGTCCTGGCCGCCGCGATGGAGGGCATCGGCGAGGCGGTCGACGCAGTCAAGAAGACGATTGACGACGTCAAGGACGAGCTCCTGCTGGCGCGCGACTTCATCGCGGGTGCGTTCGGGCGCATCGCCCAGGTCATCGACGACCTCCACATCGAGGAGATGGTCGAGGAGCTGCGCGGCAAGATCCAGGAAGCGGTCGCCGCGCTGGACCGGGTGCAGCTCAGCCCCTACTTCGACACCGCGATCGAGGTGATGGACACCACCGCGAGCGTGGTCGACGCGATCCCGTTCGGCCTCCTGCCGAACGATCAGCGCCAGAAGGTGGTCGACCTGGCCCGGCCGATCAAGCAGCTCGACTTCGACGCGCAGGTGCGCCAGGTCCTGCACGCGCAGCTGACCGAGATCCTCGACCAGCTGGACGAGGAGGTCCTCGGCGCCGTGCAGGGGGCGTTCGCCGACGTCGCCGCGTTCCTCCACGACGTCGACCCGCGCCGCCACTTGATCGAGTTCGAGGAGGCGGAGTTCGACCCGATGCTGGCGCGCTTGCGCGCGATCGACCCGGACGAGCTGCTCCGCCCGGTCAGCGAGGCGGTCGATCGTGTGCGGACCCAGATCGGCGCGCTCGACCTGCGCGGGCAGGTGCTCGGCGCGATCGAGCGCGTCTTCGACGAGCTCCTCGCCCGCTTCGACCAGCTCAACCCGGCCCAGCTCCTGACCCCGATCGAGGAGCGGGTGGACGCGGTCAAGGAGCGGATCACCTCGCTCATCCAGCTCGACCGCTGGCTCGAGCACATCGACTCCATCTCGGGGGCGGCCAACGGCTGGCTCGACCGGGTCGACCTGGCCGCAGCGACCGAGCGGCTGGAGCAGATCCACGATCAGTGGCTGGCCGCCGCCCAGGGCGCGTCCGGCGCGGTCATCGGCGGGCTGGTCGCGTCGCTCGCGACCGGGGCGGGGACGCGCGCGCGGGGCAGCGCTTACCCGGCGGTGTCGCGCTGGATCGTCGGCGACGACGGCGCGGCCGAGGTGCGCACCAGCCTGACCGCGTCGCGCGAGCGCCTGGCCCGGACCCGCGCGCTGGTCGCCGAGCTCGACCTGGCCGCGCTTGCCGGCGAGCTGGCCGAGCCGCACCGCGCGATCAGCGCCGCGGTCGCCGCGCTCCCGCCCGGCGGCCCGCTCGAGCTGCGCCTGGCCCGCGACCTGGCCGCGGTCGGGCCGGCCGCGCTTTTCGGCGCGATGGCGCCCAACCAGCGCCGCTACCTGGATCGTCTCGACCAGGCGGTGACGGTGCTGGCCGGCCTCGAGGCGGGCGGCTTCAGCCACGTCACGTCCGCGTCGCTCGCCCTGCGCGAGGGGCTGCGCCCGCTCGCCTCGATCAAGGATCAGCTGCTCTCCTACCTCCGCCGGTTCGGGCTGGACGCGGTCGGCAAGGACGCGCGCACCCTCATCCGCGAGATCTTCGCCGTGCTCCGGCCCAGCCGCGCGCTGGCGCCGCTGGTCCCTTTGGTCCACGCCGCGCGCGACAAGCTGCGCGCCCTGCTCATGGACGGCCTGGTCACCCCGGTGCGGGCCGGCGTGGTCGAGGTGCGCGCGGTGTTCGACGCGATCGACCTCACCCCGCTGCGCGAGGGGCTGGACGCGCTGCACGCGCAGGTGCGGGCCGAGATCTCCTCGTTCCGCCCGTCGGTGATCCTGGGCGACCTCCTGACCGCGGTCGAGTCGCTGCAGACGCGGCTCGCCACCTACGACCCGCTCCAGCCGATCCGGGTGACGATCCAGGCGCTCAAGGACGCGGTCGAGGAGGTCGCGACCGCCTTCCGCCCGACGGTGATCCTGGCGCCGGTGCTCGACACCTACGACCGCATCACCGCGCTGGTCGACAACCTGGACGTGCAGAACCTGCTCCGGCCGATCCTGGACGAGCTGCGCGACCTCGAGCACCAGCTGGACGACGGGCTGGAGCGGGCCGGCACCTCGTTCGAGAAGCTGCAGGAGGCGCTTCCGTGAGCTCGTACCTCTTCCACAACGCGACCGTCCTGCTCGCCCGCCACCGCCTCGGCCGCCTGGTCGCCGCGATGGAGCGGAAGCGCCGGTTCAACACGTACACGCGGCGCGGCTTCCTCGGGCTGGGCGGGCCGCCAGGGACCAATGCGACCGACGGCGTGCGAGTCGCGGTCACGCACCAGGCGGTCGAGGACCGGGTGTTCGCGCTGGCCCGGGCCGCGACCGAGATGCTCGACGGCGGCGGCGCGGTCCGCGTGCCGGCGGGCGCGTTGCTCGGCGAGGGCGCCGGCAAGTTCGCCGTGATGGGGAGCATCGGCCTCGAGCTGCCGGCCATGATCGAGTACCTGCGCC
>DATFRY010000626.1:0-23997 GCA_035262925.1 Kofleriaceae bacterium
AAAATCGCTGACCACGCGTGGACCGGGGGATTGACGTCGCCGAAATTCCATTCGTAGGCGGGGAGCTGGCCGTTCGGGTGGAGGTAGCGTTCACCCAGCATCAAATCGAGCTGCTGCTTGCCGAAATCGATGTCGACGAGCGTCAGCGCGAGGACGTGAAAAGCCAGATCCCACGCAGCGTACCACGGGTACTCCCACTTGTCCGGCATCGAGATGACGTCGCGGTTGAAGAGGTGGCCCCAGTCCGAGTTGCGCCCGCCGAGACGAGCGCGCGGCGGGCGGGGATAGGCCGGATCGCCGGCCAGCCAGTCCCGCACGACGTAGTGATAGAACTGCTTCGACCACAGGAGGCCCGCGTAGCCCTGGCGCATGACTCGCCGCTCCTCGTCGGTGGCGGCGTCGGGGAGCAGGCCGGCGTAGAACTCGTCGGCCTCGCGCCGCCGGTCGGCGAAGGTGGCGTCGAAGCCGCGGCCGAACGGCTCGCGCGCGATCGCCTCGTCCGCGAACAGCCTGAGGCGAATGACGACCTGCTGGCCGGCCGGGACCTCGAGCCGGTAGTGGGCCGCGCCCTTGGTGCCCACGCCCTCGGCGTTGACCGCATCGCGGCGCCCGCCGATCACGACCTCGTGGAAGGCGTCCTTGACGTGGGCCGCCGCGCTGGGCACCCCGTAGAGGCGTTCGAAGTTGGTCTCGTTGTCGCAGAAGAGGAGGTCGGGGGGGCCGCCGGGCCCGGCGTCGACGGCGAAGCGGAAGCGCCCGAGGGTCTCGTGCTCGGCCAGGAACGCCGCGTCGCTCGCGCGCGAGATGGAGGGCTTGCCCGCGTAGCCGTCGCCGATGCGCCCGGGCGACCACGTGTTGCGGAACCAGAGCGTGGGCAGGATGTGCAGCGTGGCTGCGTCGGGGCCGCGGTTGGCCGCGGTGACGCGGATGAGCACGTCGTCGGGCGACGCCTTGGCGTACTCGGCGAAGACGTCGAAGTAGCGTTCGCCATCGAAGACGCCGGTGTCGAGCAGCTCGAGCTCCGGCTGGTCCTTGCTGCGGCGCGCGTTCTCGCGGACCAGGGTCTCGTACGGGTACGCCGCCTGCGGATACTTGTAGAGCGCCCGCATGTACGAGTGGGTCGGCGTGGAGTCGAGATAGTAGTAGCACTCCTTGACGTCCTCGCCGTGGTTGCCCTCGGGCCCGGTCAGTCCGAACAGCCGCTCCTTGAGGATCGGATCGCGGCCGTTCCACAGGGCGAGCGCGAAGCAGAGTCGGCACTCGCGATCGCAGATGCCGAGCAGGCCGTCCTCGCCCCAGCGGTAGGCGCGGCTGCGCGCGTGGTCGTGCGAGAAATAGCTCCAGCACTCGCCGTGCTCGGAATAGTCCTCGCGGACGGTTCCCCACTGGCGCTCGGACAGGTACGGTCCCCAGCGCTTCCAGTTCTTGATGCGGCGTCCGTCTTCGTCGAGCCTCGTCGCCTCTGCTGCCACGGCCGCGCCTCCTCCAGGTAGCTGCGGGTCGTCGCCCGCGTCCGGCTTTCCCGGTGCCATCTACGCCTGCAGTGGTTCCCGGTAACGCGGTCCGGGCCGGCGCGCCACTTGCTTCGCACCTCTTTCGATGGATTTTCGGCTCCACAACATCGCGATCCCCCGCGGGGGGCGCGTCCGGCCCGCCGGACGTCCGCCGGACGGTGTCCGGCTGGTCGGACTCGCGGCGGCGGTGGTGGCAGTGTCGGAGACCAGATCGATACTCCGCCAGATGTCCTCGGAGGCGTCCTCGGAGATGGCCCCGGCGAATGCCTGCGCCGTGACGCTCGCGTTCGTCGGCGGCACGCTCGAGATCCGCGGGCTTGCCGAGGCGAGCGAGATCCTGCCCCCCGGGTGTGCGTGGGACCCTCGCACGGCCTGCTTCCGCGCGCCGGCCATCGCCTACGCCGAGGTGGTCCGCGCCCTCGTCCGCGGGCGGCGCACATATAATGATGTGGCCCGCCGCTACGACGCCCTGGCGGAGGGGGCCCGGGTCCACCGGCAACCGCGCCCCTATCAGGCCGAGGCGCTGGCGGCGTGGTCGCAGCGGCACGGGCGCGGCGTGGTGGTGCTGCCGACCGGGGCCGGCAAGTCGCAGGTCGCGTGCATGGCCATCGACGCCAAGCGGAGGGCGTCGCTGGTGGTCGCGCCGACGCTCGACCTGGTGCGCCAGTGGTTCGATCTCCTGCGCGCGACCTTCGGCGTGCCCATCGGCGTGGTCGGCGGCGGCGAGCACGACGTGCAGCCGCTGACCGTCACCACCTACGACTCCGCGTACCTGCACATGGAGCACCTCGGCGCGCGCTTCGGGCTCCTGGTGTTCGACGAGTGCCACCACCTGCCGGGCGCGTCGTACGGGCTGGCGGCGCGCCTCGCGCTCGCGCCGTTCCGGCTGGGGCTGACCGCCACGCCGGAGCGCGGCGACGGCCGCGAGGCGGAGCTCGGCGAGCTCATCGGCCCCATCGTCTACCGCAAGGACATCGTCGATCTGTCGGGCGACTATCTGGCCGAGTACGACACCGAGCGGATCGAGGTCGATCTATCGCCGGACGAGCGCGCCGAGTACGACGCGGAGCGCGCCATCTACCGCGCGTTCCTGCGGGACAACGGGATCCGCATGTCCAGCCCGTCCGGCTGGTCGGACTTCATCATGCGTTCGTCGCGCGGGGCCAGCGGGCGGCGCGCGATGCAGGCCTACCGGCGCCAGCGCGAGCTCGCCTTCTGCGCGCCGGCCAAGCTCGACTACGTCGCGCATCTGCTGGAGCGCCACAGGGGCGGGCGGGCCATCCTCTTCACCCAGGACAACGCCACCTGCTACGCCGTGTCGCGGCGCTTCCTGATCCCGGCCATCACGCACCAGACCAAGGTGCGCGAGCGCAGCGAGATCCTCGGCCGTCTGAGCGATGGCAGCTACGGGGCGGTGGTCACGTCGAAGGTGCTCAACGAGGGCGTGGACGTGCCCGAGGCCAGCGTGGCGATCGTCATCTCGGGATCGGGGTCGGTGCGCGAGCACGTCCAGCGCCTGGGCCGCATCCTGCGCAAGCGCGGCGACAAGCGCGCGGTGCTGTACGAGCTGGTCACGGCCGACACCAGCGAGGCCTACACCAGCGAGCGGCGGAGGGAGCACGTTGCTTACCGCTGACCTGGTGAACGCGCGGCGCAGGAGCGGAGAGCTGCGCGTCGTCGCGCTCGATCGCGCCCGCAAGGTGCGGGCCGCCGAGCTGGCCGCCGACTACCTCGCGATCGCGAGCGAGCACGTGGAGCGCAGCCGCAGCGAGCTCGACGAGGCCTGGTCGACGGTCGACGTGCAGGCCCATGAGCGCCGGCTGGCCGACGGGATCCGCAAGCTGGTCGAGGACCGCTGCGACTTCGACGCCGACGAGAGCGTCGACGCCGGGGCGCTGCGGCGCGAGCTGTTCCTGGCGGCCAGCGCGGCGCGGCGGGATGGCACGTTCGACCGCGACGCGATCGTCGGCGAGATCGCGAGGCGGCGCGAGTGGTCGCCCGAGGCCGTCGAGGCGGCGCTCTACGGCGATCTGCGCGGCGCGCACCTGCTGCGCCGCATCGACGCGATCGCTCCCGACCAGCTGGTCGCCGAGTACGAGCTCGCCCAGGCCCAGGCGGTGCTCCTGCGCGCGGTGCGGGTCGCGGTCGACGTGGAGTGCGCGAGCCCGGGCGCGTACCGGGGCCTGTTCCGCAAGCTCAAGTTCCTCCGGCTCCTCCACCGCATCGAGGCCCGGCCCGAGGGCGGTTATCGCATCGAGATCGACGGGCCGTTCAGCCTGTTCGAGTCGGTGACCCGGTACGGCCTGCAGCTGGCCCTCGCGCTGCCGGCGCTGCGCGAGTGCGATGTCTTCCAGCTGGCGGCCGAGGTGCGCTGGGGCGCGGATCGGTCGCCGCTCGCGTTCCGTCTGGCCGGGGGAGGGGCGGCGGGCGATGCGGGCGAGGCTCGCCTGCCCGACGAGGTGGCCGCGCTGGTGGAGGCCACGGCGGCGATCGAGACGCCGTGGAGGGCGGCGCCCGCGCGCGCCATCCTGGATCTGCCCGGCGTGGGGCTGTGCGTGCCCGACCTCGTGTTCGAGCACGAGCGCACCGGCGAGTGCGTCTACCTCGAGGTCATGGGGTTCTGGAGCCGCGACGCGGTGTGGCGGCGCGTCGAGCTGGTGGAGGCCGGGCTGGGCGAGCGCATCCTCTTCGCCGTGAGCGAGCGCCTCCGCGTGAGCGAGCAGGTGCTGGGCGACGATCTGCCGGGCGCCCTCTACGTGTACAAGCGGGTGATGAGCGCGCGTGCCGTGCTGGAGCGGGTGGAGCGGCTGGCGGGAGCCCGCGTCGCGGGGGCGGGGAGCGCGGCGTGACGACGGCAGTGGTCGCCGAGAAGCCGTCGATGGCGCGCGACATCGCGCGCGTGCTGGGTGCGACCCGGCGGGGCGACGGCGCGCTGTCCGGCAACGGCTACGTGGTGACCTGGGCCATCGGTCACCTGGTCGGTCTGGCGGAGCCGCATCAGATCCGCCCCGAGTGGAAGCGGTGGCAGCGCGAGCTCCTGCCCATGCTGCCCGGCTCCTGGCCGCTGGTGGTGCTGGAGGCGAGCCGCTCGCAGTTCGAGGTGGCGCGGCGCCTGCTCACCGACCCGCGAGTCGAGCGCGTGGTGTGCGCCACCGACGCCGGCCGCGAGGGGGAGCTCATCTTCCGCTATCTGTACGAGGCGATCGGGTGCGACAAGCCGGTCAGGCGGCTGTGGATCTCGTCCTTGACCGACGGCGCCATCCGCGACGGCTTCCGCAGGCTGCGAGACGGGGGCGAGTACGACGCGCTGGCAGACGCTGCGCGCGGGCGCAGCCAGGCCGACTGGCTCGTGGGGATGAACCTGTCGCGCGCCTACGGGCTCTCGCTCGACCTGCCGCTCTCGGTCGGGCGGGTGCAGACGCCGACCCTGGCCATGGTGGTGGAGCGCGAGCTGGCGATCCGCCAGTTCGTGCCCGAGGACTACCTGGAGGTGGTGGCGACCTTCTCGCCGCGCGAGGGGGAGAGCTACCAGGGGCGGCTGTGCGCCGACGGCAAGTCGGAGGCGCGGAGGTTCGCGCCGGACGGCGAGGAGGCCGCGGCCGCGGTCGCGTGGGCGCTGGCCGGGGAGGCGCGCATCGCGTCTCTGGAGTCGCAGACCAGGCGGATGCCGCCGCCGCTGCTCTACGACCTCACCGACCTGCAGCGGCACGCGAACCGGCTGCACGGCTTCTCGGCGCAGCGGACGCTGGACGCGGCGCAGGCCCTCTACGAGCGGCACAAGCTGCTCAGCTATCCGCGCACCGGCAGCCGCCATCTGTCGACCGAGGTGGCCGCGAGCCTGCCCATGGTCGTGGACGCCATCCGCGCGCCGTACGAGGGCGTGCTGGCGCCGGGCACGGGGGTGCGCGCGCTGTCGCGCCGGTTCGTCGACGACGCGCGGGTCACCGATCACCACGCCATCATCCCGACGGCGGAGTCGGCCGAGGGCAGGGCGCTCTCGCCCGACGAGCGCCGCATCTACGACCTGGTCTGCCGCCGGCTGCTGGCCGCCTGGCACGGCGACTTCGTGTGGGACGCGACCACCGTGGTGACCGAGATCCGCGCGCCGGGCGGTGGCGAGCCGGCAGGGCCGATCGGGCCGATCGATCGATACCGGTCGACCGGCTCGGCGGTGCGGGATGCAGGCTGGAAGGTGCTGGACGTGGGCGAGGTGCGGCCCCCGCGGGCCAGGGGCGAGGGCGCGGGCGCGGCGGGCGATGACGACGGCGACAAGGCAGCGCGCCAGCCTCTGCCGGCCGGGCTCGAACAGGGCCAGGCGCAGCGCGTGGTCGACGCGCAGGCGGTCGCGAAGCGGACGCGCCCGCCCCCGCGCTTCACCGACGCCACCCTTCTGACCGCGATGGAGACGGCGGGCAAGACGCTCGACGACAAGGAGCTGTCCGACGCCATGCGCGAGTGCGGGCTGGGCACGCCGGCGACCCGCGCGCAGATCATCGAGACGCTGCTCGCCCGCGCGTATCTCTGCCGGCGCGAGCGGGCGCTCGAGGCCACCGACCTGGGCATCGGCCTCATCGCGGCGGTCGACGCGGACGTGAAGAGCCCGGCCATGACGGGACAGTGGGAGGCGCGCCTGCAGAGCATCGAGCGCGGCGAGGCGGACCTGGCCTCGTTCATGGCCGGCATCGAGCGCTACGTCACCGACGTGATCGGGCGGGTCCCGCCGTCACCCGGGCCGATCGCGCCGCCCGCCGCGCCGTCCGCGCCGGTCGCGCGGGCCCCGTCCGCACCGCGAGCCGCGGCGGTCGAGCGGGTCGCGCGGGCCCCAGCCGCATCGCGAGCCGCGGCGTCCGCGCCGGTTGCGCGGGCCCCGGCCGCCGTGCGGGCCCTGACCGCGGCCCCGGCCTCACCGGCAGCGCGGCCGCCCGCCCAGCCCACCGGCGCGCGCGAGGGCAGGGCGGGCCGCGATCTGCCCGGGCTCCTGCGCTCGGTGTTCGGCCACGCGGCGTTCCGCCCCCACCAGGAGGCGGTCTGCCGGGCGGCTACCGACGGGCAGGACCTGCTGCTGGTGATGCCGACCGGGGCCGGCAAGTCGCTCTGCTATCAGCTGCCCGTGCTGGCGCGCGGCGGAACCGGGCTGGTGGTCAGCCCGCTCATCGCCCTCATGGAGGATCAGGTAGCGGGCCTGCGCGCGCTCGGGCTCGACGCCGAGCGCATCCACTCGGGCCGCGCGCGCGAGGAGTCGCGCCGCGTGTGCCGCGACTACCTCGACGGCGAGCTCGACTACCTCTTCATCGCGCCCGAGCGCCTGGGCGTGCCCGGCTTCCCCGAGCTGCTCGCGCGCCGCCCGCCCACGCTCATCGCCATCGACGAGGCCCACTGCATCTCGCAGTGGGGCCACGACTTCCGCCCCGACTACCGCCTCCTCGGCCAGCGGCTGCCGCTCCTGCGCGGCGGCGCCGGGAGGCCGCCGCCCATCGTCGCGCTGACCGCGACCGCGACGCCGGTGGTCCAGCGCGACATCGTCGAGCAGCTGGGCGTGCGCGGCCAGGCGCGCACGTTCATCCACGGCTTTCGCCGTGACAACCTGGCCATCGAGATCCTCGAGATGCCGCCGACCGACCGGATCGCGGCGGCGCAGAAGCTGCTGGCCGATCCCGAGCGGCGGCCCGCCATCCTGTACGCGCCGACCCGCAAGGCCGCCGAGCAGGCAGCGGCAGTGCTCGCGCGCGACTACCCGGCCGGCGCGTACCACGCCGGCATGTCCTCCTCCGCGCGCGATCGGGTGCAGACCTCGTTCCTGTCGGGCAAGCTGGAGGTGGTCGTCGCCACGATCGCCTTCGGGATGGGCGTGGACAAGTCCAACGTCCGATCCGTCGTCCACGTGGCGCTGCCTTCCAGCGTCGAGGGCTACTACCAGGAGATCGGCCGCGCCGGGCGCGACGGGGCCCCGTCGCGCGCCATCCTCCTGCACTCCTTCGCCGACCGGCGCACTCACGAGTTCTTTCATCAGCGTGACTACCCGGATCCGGACGTGCTCCAGCGCATCTACGACCTGCTGGCGCGCCACGCGACCGAGCGCTCGGTGTCGAAGGAGGCGCTGCGCGCCCGCCTCCGCATGGGCGACGAGGAACTGGACAAGGCACTCGAGAAGCTCTGGGTCCACGGCGGAGTCGCGGTGAGCCCCGACGACGAGCTCCGCTGCGGCAAGCCCGGCTGGCGCGCGGCCTACATGGCCCAGCGCGAGCGCAAGGCCGAGCACCTGGCCCAGATGGGCCGCCTCGCCGAGGGACACGACTGCCGGATGCTCCACCTCCTGCGCCACTTCGGCGACCGCGAGGACAGCGGCAGCCCGTGCGGCCTGTGCGACGCCTGCGCCCCGGAGGAGTGCGCTGCGGTGCGCTTTCGCCGGCCGGATCAGGGCGAGCGCGACGCGCTCGCGGGCATCATGCGCGCGCTCCAGTTCGCGGACCGCCAGCCGACCGGCCAGCTGTGCAAGCAGGTGATGGGGGAGGATCGCCGCGAGTTCGAGCGGCTGCTCCGCGGGCTGGCGCGCGCCGGCCTGGTCGCGCTGTCGCAGGATTCGTTCGAGAAGCAGGGCAAGGTCATCGAGTACCAGCGCGCCGCGCTCGGCGAGGCGGCCGACCTGGCCGAGGACGAGGCCCTCGGGCGCGTCTACCTCGAGGACGAGCCGCGCGAGCGGACCCGGCACGGGAGGGGTTCGGCCGATCCGGCGAGCGCGCGCCCGCGCCGGCGGCGCAGGCGCGAGCGGCGCGAGCCGCGGGAGGCGCGGGAGCCGGTGGGTCCGGCCGACTTCGCCGCCGCCAGCTCGCCGGAGCTGGTCGAGCAGCTGCGCGCCTGGCGCACGGAGGAGGCGCGGCGCCGCAAGGTGCCGGCGTTCTGCGTGCTCAACAACCGGACTCTCCTGGCCCTTGCCGAGCGCCGGCCGGGCGACGAGCAGGCCCTCCGGGATGTGCCGGGCATCGGGCCCACGGTGCTGCGCGCGTACGGCCAGAAGCTGCTCGAGCTGTGTGCGGCCGGCTGACTCGCCCCTGCGGGCAGGCCGCCCCTGGCACATCGCTCGACGTCAGGTACCATCGGTCATGCGAGTCGCGGTCGGTACCGATCACGCCGGCTTTCCGCTCAAGCAACGAGTGCTCGACACCGTGCGAGCCCTCGGCCACGAGGCCATCGACCTGGGGGCGCAATCGACCGAGCCGGTCGACTATCCCGACGTCGCGCGCGCGGTGGGCGAGGCGATCCAGCAGGGCAGGGCCGAGCGCGCCGTGCTCGTGTGCGGCAGCGGCGTGGGCGCGTCGATCGCGGCCAGCAAGCTGCGCGGCATCCGCTCCGGCGTCTGTCACGACACCTACTCCGCGCACCAGGGCGTCGAGCACGACGACATGAACGTGCTCGCCCTCGGCGCCCGCGTGATCGGCGTCGAGGTCGCCCTCGAGCTGGTATCCGCCTTCCTCAAGGCGAGCTTCAGCGGTGAGGAGCGCCACGTGCGGCGGCTCCGCAAGATCGCCGCGCTCGAACAGTCACTCGATGGAGGATGACTCGATGCAGATCGGAATGATCGGTCTTGGCAGGATGGGCGCCAACATGGTGCGCCGGCTGATGAAGGGCGGCCACGAGTGCGTGGTCCATGACCGCAACCCGGAGGCGGTCGCCGCGCTGCGCGCCGAGGGCGCCACCGGGGCCACCAGCCTCGACGACCTGGTCGCGCAGCTCGCCGCGCCGCGCGCGGTCTGGGTCATGGTCCCCTCCGGCGCCGCGACCGAGGAGACGATCGCGTCCCTGGCCGAGCGGCTGGCGCCGCGCGACACGATCATCGACGGCGGCAACTCGTACTTCAAGGACGACGTGCGGCGCGCGCGCGAGGTCGGCAAGCGCGGTCTCCACTACGTCGACGCCGGGACCAGCGGCGGAGTGTGGGGCGCGGCCCGCGGCTACTGCCTGATGGTCGGCGGGCCCGCGGAGGCGGTGGAGCGCATCGAGCCGGTCCTGCGCACGCTGGCGCCCGGGCGCGGCGACATCCCTGCCACGCCCGGCCGCGACGGAAAGAGCACGGCCGAGCAGGGCTACCTGCACTGCGGGCCGGCCGGCGCCGGCCACTTCGTCAAGATGATCCACAACGGCATCGAGTACGGGCTCATGCAGGCCTACGCCGAGGGCTTCGACATCCTGCGCAGCGCGTCGTCGCCCCGCCTGCCGGAGGACATGCGCTACACGCTCGCCCTGCCCGACATCGCGGAGCTGTGGCGGCGCGCCAGCGTGGTGTCGAGCTGGCTCCTCGACCTGACCAGCATCGCGCTGGCCGCGGACCCGGATCTCGCCGGGTTCAGCGGCGTCGTGCAGGACTCGGGCGAGGGCCGCTGGACGGTGCAGGCCGCGATCGACGAGGAGGTGCCGGCCGACGTGCTCACCGCGTCGCTCTACACGCGCTTCCGATCGCGCCAGCAGCACAACTACGGCGAGAAGCTGCTCTCCGCGATGCGCAAGCAGTTCGGCGGGCACCAGGAGCCGAAGTGATGGCGGCCGGCTCGAGGCCGCCCGCCGCGCCGGCGCCGAACGCCGCGGCGGCGCCGAACGCCCGCACCGCCGACCCGTGTGTGATCGTCATCCTCGGAGGGTCCGGCGACCTCACGCGCCGCAAGCTCATCCCCGCCGTGCTCAACCTCCAGGCGGGTGGCTTCCTGCCCAGGAACCTGGCGGTGGTCGGCGTGGCGCGCAGCGCGATGAGCGCCGCGCAGTTCCGCGACGCCGTCCGCCCCGACGAGGACGCCCTGTCCAGCGACGGCACCCGCGCCGCCTGGGCAGATCTGTCCGAGCGCATCTTCTATCACTCGATGAACGCGCAGGAGCCCGACGCCTACACCGGCCTGAGCGAGCTCCTGGCGCGCATCGACACCCAGCTCGGCACCGCGGGCAACTACCTCTTCTACTTCGCGGTGTCGCCGTCGTTCTTCTCGCCGATCGTGCAGAACCTGGCCGCCTCCGGCCTGACCCGCGAGGAGAGGGGCCACCACTGGCGCCGCATCGTCATCGAGAAGCCCTTCGGCCACGACCTGTCGAGCGCGATCGAGCTCAACCAGTGTCTGCGCGGCGTGGTGCGCGAGGGCCAGATCTTCCGCATCGATCACTACCTCGGCAAGGAGACGGTGCAGAACCTCATGGTGTTCCGCTTCGGCAACGGCCTGTTCGAGCCGATCTGGAACCGCAACTACATCGATCACGTGCAGATCACCGTGGCGGAGGAGCTCGGCGTCGAGGGCCGCGGCGGCTACTACGACGGCGCCGGCGCCATGCGCGACATGACGCCCAACCACATCGCCCAGCTCATCTCGCTGGTCGCGATGGAGCCGCCCATCTCGTTCAGCGCCGACGCGGTGCGCGACGAGCAGGTGAAGCTGCTCAAGTCGGTGGAGCCGCTCTCGCCGGAGGAGGTGCTGCAGTACGCGGTGCGCGGCCAGTATGGCGCGGGCCAGGTGGACGGCGCCCGCGTGCCGGCCTATCGCGACGAGGAGAAGGTGGCGCAGGGAAGCCCGACCGAGACGTTCGTGGCGCTGCGCCTCATGATCGACAACTGGCGCTGGGCCGGCGTGCCCATCTACGTGCGGACCGGAAAGCGCCTGCCCCGGCGGGTGACCGAGATCGTCATCCAGTTCAAGCACGCCCCGGCCACGTTGTTCCAGCACACGTCGGTGCAGCGCCTGACCACGAACCGGCTCTGCATCCACATCCAGCCGCGCGAGGGCATCACCTTGCGCTTCGGCGCCAAGATCCCGGGTCCCGTCGTGTCGGTCGGATCGGTCGAGATGGACTTCGACTACGCGGATCATTTCGGAAAGGTGCCGAGCACCGGCTACGAGACGCTGCTCTACGAGGTGATGATCGGCGACGCCACGCTGTTCCAGCGCGCCGACATGGTCGAGACCGGGTGGAACATGGTGCAGCCGATCCTCGATGTGTGGGGCGCGCTCAAGCCGCGGACTTTCCCCAACTACGTCTCCGGCACCTGGGGCCCGGCCGAGGCGGATGCGCTGCTCGAGCGCGAAGGCCGCCACTGGGACAACTTCGGCGCCTGACTCACCATCAGGTGGTTACGATCGGCCGAGTGGACGCCGAGCTGTTCTCCGCCGATCGTCTGGTCCAGGTGCTCGAGGACTACGTGGTCCCGTTCGGGGCCAACGTCGTCCTCGCGATCGCCATCTTCGTCGCCGGGCGCCTCGGGGCGCGCCTGGCCACGGGCGTGCTCGGCCGGGTCCTGCGCCGCTGCCACACCGAGGAGTCGCGGGTCCAGCTCATCGGTGACCTGGTCCATGCGCTGCTGCTGACGATCGTGATGATCGCGGCGCTCGAGCGGATCGGAGTCGAGACCACCGCCGGTGTCGCCGTCGTCGGCGCCGCCGGACTCGCCATCGCGCTGGCCCTGCAGGGCTCGCTCGGCGACTTCGCCTCCGGGCGTGCGCACGGTCGTGCACGCGTGCGACACGCGCGGGGTCATCGTCCCGGACGGCGCCATCGCGGCGGCGAGCACCGCCAGCTCGTCGGTGACGAGCACGCCGCGCATCGAGCTCTTCATCTCGGTCGACGCCGGCCCTGACCTGATCGCCCTCGACGGGCGAAGCGGCCAGCGCCCGTCACCCGTCCCGCACCGACGGAGATCGGCGCGCCATGCGCTCGCTCCGCGGCAGTCCCTCCATCGCGGGTCGACTTGTAGCGACTTGCAGACAGCCTCTTTCGCTGGCCGGTCTACTTGTATCGTTCTGCTGACAATTGCGGATTTGTCGTTCGAGGAAGTGAACCGCTTGCAGGCAGGTTTGTGCTCTGACGCGTGAATAAAGCGCCCCGTCTGCACGTCTCGACGCGAACCCGATGGAAGAGCAGGCGGACTGGCGATAGCGAATCTCTACGAGACGTTGCATTGCACAGGCGCGTCTGTTCTTGCAGCAGAAGGGTCTCCCTGGCACGTGCCCCAAGAGAGACCTGGGTTCCGTCGGTGCGTGACATCAGCCACGCGCTCTGTTGTGAACGATCGATAAGGAAAGAGACTGGATCCAGAAAGCCGCAGCGGACCCGGCTCACCCGTGTCTGAAGAACACTTTCTCTCGACGTCGGGATATAAGGTCCGGCACTCGCACCACCACAACAAGAAGGAGAGCTGTCCGATGAAGAAGCTGCTTTCGCTTTCGTTCCTCGCTGCCGCCCTTTCGGTCACCCCCGTCCTCGCGTACGCCCAGGCCACCCCGCCGGCCGACGAGAAGCCCGCCGACGGCGACAAGGCCAAGGACAAGGACAAGGACAAGGCCAAGAAGAGCAAGAAGGCCAAGGACAAGGCCAAGGATGGATCCGACATGGGCGGCGACAAGGACAAGAAGCCGGCCGAGCCCGCGAAGTAAGTCGGCTCCTAGCAACTCCAGATCCTGGACCGCCTCAGGGCGGTCGCCTCATCGAGAGAGCTCCCCCTGTACTCGGCGGCGCTGGTCGCCGCCGAGTGCAGAGCGGAGCTCTTCTCGATCATGGGCTGCGCGAACCCGGCCTCGTGGGCATGGCCGCGCGGCCCGGTCTCGTGGACACGGCCGCGCGGCCCTCCACTGACTGACGGATTGCCGACCTCGGTCGACGGCGGCTGGGAAGCCGGCCCCCCGAGCGCGCCGCCAGCCGCTCTCGGCGCCGACACATGCACGCGATCTTGGAGCTTCTTGCCAGGGAACGGCCCTTGCACTGGCCCCCCTGCATGAAGCTCCTCGCGATGATCTCACTCGCTCTCCTCGGGTGCGGGTTGCCCGCGCCGCCGCCGGCTTCCGGATCGGCATCGCAGGATCCCATCGACGCGGCCGTCAATCTCCCGTCCGACGACGGTGAGGGCGACGGCGGCGAGACGCCGGACGTCGACGCCGCGCCGCCCGCCGACGCGCGTCAGCAGGCGCGCGTGCTGTCGCAGACCACGTCGAGCGCGATCGAGCCCGACGCCTCGATCATCTGCAGCGACGACGACGGCATCAACTTCGAGAACAGCTACTACCGGGTGTTCGACCTCCAGGCCGAGGGCATCATGTCCGGGTTCCACGTCACCCAGGTCTCCATCGGGGTCGAGCGGGCGGCGGGCGGCGGCGACGGAACGCAGCCGATCGAGGTCCGGCTCCACACCTTGAACGGCGAGCAGCTCGGCACCGACAACCTCAGCAGCCTGGCGACCAGCAGCCAGGATGTCCCCGACGGTCAGGGCACCCACGTGGAGTTCCCGTTCGACGCCGACGTCCCGGCCGGCGCGCAGCTGACGGTGGAGGTCCACGTCCCGGATGGCGGCGATACCGGTGACAGCTTCCTGCTCGGCGCCAACGACGACGGCCAGACCGCGCCCGGCTACATTCTCGCCCAGCAGTGCGGCGACGATCAGCCGGCCGACATGGCCGAGATCGGCTTCCCCGACGTGGATATCATCATCGAAGTGACCGGCGAGTAGGCGCTGCCCACTCCGACCAGACGCCGTCGCCCAGCCGGGCGGCGGCGTTTTGCGTTCCGGAGACCGCGTCTGTTCTCTGTCGTCGCAGACGGCCGACGGGCCCGGGGGCACGGGGGTTTCCCCCCGCGCCGCGATACCCGTGTACAGCGACAGCGCCGCCGCCGCCATGCGATCGCGAGGTGATGCCGCGTGGCACCTCCGTTGCACTACACGAGGACAACGGTCTGACATGAGAGGGGAGATGCATCTCCGAATCAAACGCTCCAGGCTGGTCGTCATCACCGCGATCGTCCTCTTCTGCGCCGCGCCGCACGCCGGCGCCGACGAGGGCCGGCGCGTGGTGGTGACAGAGTTCGAGGGCCCGGAGCCGTCGTCGCGGCTCGTGCGCCAGGCCGTCGCCCAGATCATCGCCGACTACTACGAGGTGCTTCCGCTGTCGAGGTACCGGCTGGCGCGCCGCCGGCTCGACCTCGGCCAGACCGGCCAGGACTCGATGAAGTCCTACGCCCAGGCGGCCCGCAAGGTCGGAGCCGACGCCATCGTGGAGGGCGTGATCAAGGGGCATCAGCTCACCATCTCGGTGCGCGAGGGCAAGACCGGCCGCGTGGTCGACCGCTTCAGCATCAAGGTCCAGGACCGCGGCGTCTCGGAGTCGTCCCGCGAGGGCATCGTCGACGAGCTGGTCGACCTCATCGACTGGACCGAGCCTCTCAACGGCGAGCCCGAGGTGGGCGGCGTGGGAGCCGATCGCTCGCCCCCGGCGGCCGGCAACGAGGGCGAACCCGGACCGCCGCGCGCCTCGCTGGCCGCCGCCGAGAAGAAGCCGGAGGCGGTGGTCGAGAAGTGGTCGGTCGCCAGGGCGAAGGCCAGGGCGCAGCCCAGGCCCAAGCCGCGGCCGCCCGCCATCCAGGTGCGCACCTCCGTCGGCCTCGCCGCGACCGCGCGCCAGCTCCAGTTCGCCAGCCAGTCCACGCTCGGTGAGACCCAGCGCCCGCTCAACATGTCGGGCAGCCCGACCGGCGGCGTCGCCCTGGCAGGCACGTTCGACCTGACGCCGCTCGGCGTCTCGGCGGACGTCCTCTACACGCGCTCGATCGGCGCATCGGTGTCGTTCCCCAGCGGCGGGATGACCAAGGAGCTCAGCATCTCGCTCAGCCACTTCGCCGGCCGCCTGATGGTCCACCACGGGGTCGGGCACCGCATCACCCTGCAGGGCGGCGCGGGCTACCACCAGCTCTCATCCTCGATCTCGAACCGGCCCAACGGCCTGCTCATCCCGGACACGCGCTACGCCTACGCCGACATCGGCGGCGGCGCGAAGCTCGGGCTGCGCGACGACCGGATCTCGCTGAGCGCCGGCGTCTGGTACCTGCACGTGCTCTCGACCGGCGGCATCACCGCGCCCACCACGTTCGGGAGCGCGAGCTCCCAGGGGTTCGCCGCCGACCTCGGGCTCGACATCGACGCCGGCGACAGCACCTTCGTGCACCTGGGCGCCACCTATCAGCGAATTGTTCTCTCGTTCAACGGCGACGGCGCGTGGGCGTCGGGTCTGGATGACAGCACGGACCTCGACGTCAGCGGAGCCTCCGACCAGTACGTCAGCGCCGTCGTCATGCTCGGTTTTCGTCTCTGAGGTGAGGGGAACCATGTCCAAGTTGCTCGCGTCCGTCGCTTTCACCGTCGTCCTGGTCGCCGCCCCGACCGCCCGGGCAGCCACCCGCATCGTCGCGGTCGCCCCGTTCGCCGGCCCCGAGGCCGTCGCCACCGAGGCCCGCGCCATCGTCGTCCAGGTGGTCGGCGCCCGCTACCAGGTGCTGTCGACCGGTGACCTCGAACAGGCGCGCGCCTTCAGCGAGAGCGACAACAGCGACCCGAGCGCCGCGCTGACCGTCGCCCGCCTGGCCGGCGCCGACGCCGTCGTGGTGGGCCAGGTGGCGACCTCCGGGGACGCCTACGCCCTCAGCATGTCGGTGCTGCGCGCCAGGAACGGCGAGAGCATCGGCGCCGTGCTGGTTCCGCTGCCCTCGGGCGAGATGACGGCGGCGTCGCGAGGACACATCGCGCGCATGCTGGGCGATCTGCTGGTGTCGCTCGACGCCACCGACACGGCGGCGCCCGGGCAGACGCCGGCCAGCGGTCAGGGGCCCGCCGGCGCGGCCGGCGCCACCGGCGACGCGCGCACGGCCGCGCAGGTGCGCGCCAGGCCCGTCGCCAAGCAGCCGCCCCGGTGGCGCCTCCCGCTCAGCTTCGAGGCGGCGGTCGGACTCTCGGCCACCGCGCGCCGGCTGTCCTTCTCGCAGCAGCCGGGCCTGGCCGCCGACGCGTCGCTGGCCGCCAATCCGGCCCCCGCGCTCCACTTCGAGGGCGAGGCCTCCACCGCCGGCGAGCCGGGCCTCGGCCTCGCGGTCTCGCTCGACCGCTCGATCCGCGGCAGCGTGGCGTTCGGCGGGTCGCAGGGCATCACGCTGCCGGTCACCCAGATGGACTGGGGCGCCGGCCTGCGCGGGCGGCTGCGCTATCGCAAGCGCTGGGTCCCGACGGCGGAGCTGGGCTACCGCGAGCTCAGGTACGAGGTCGCCGCGCGCCCGATGCAGCTCCTGGTGCCCGACGCGCGCTACTCGTTCCTCGACGCCGGCGCCGGCCTGCGCCTGGAGCTCGGACGAGCCGCGGTGTACGGCGCAGGCCACTACCTCGTCACCCTGGGCACGTCCGGCATCACCGACGCGACCTCGTTCGGCCCCGCCTCCAGCTACGGGCTGCAGGCGAACGCCGGGCTCGAGGTCGAGGTCATCGAGTCGATCTTCGTGCGCCTCGGCTTCCAGTACCTCCGCTTCGTCCTCGACTTCGACGGAAGCGGAGCCCTCGCCGTCAACCTCGACGGCGACAGCGAGCAGGACGTCATCGGAGCTTCGGACGCCTACATCGGCGGGACCGCCCAGGTCGTCTTTCGATTCTGAGCCGTCTCACAACCCCAGAACCAGACAAGGAAGGAAGACCATGGACGACACCAAGAACCTGACCGAGTTCACCATCGAGGACCTCGACGACGTCGCCGGCGGTTGCGGCGGCGGCCGCCGCTTCTTTGGCGGCGGCGGATGCGACACCAACACGACGGTGATGTGCCCTCCTCAGCAGCAGCAGAACAACGACATGCTCATCATGATGATGATGATGCAGATGTTCCAGCAGCAGCCGAGCTCGCGCCGACGGCGCTAGAGTGGACGAGAACGCGGCGGCGGCCGGGCTCCTCGGGGTCTGGTCGCCGCCGCGTTTTTTCTTGCTTCTCAGCGCGGGCGGGACGCGGCCCGATCGCCGCTTCGCCGCGCCGCCGACGGGATGAGGTCCTCGCGCAGCTCGGTGGCGGAGCGGTGGCGGGCATCGGGATCGCGGGCCATGGCGCGCTCGACCAGGCGGATGAGCGACTGCGGGATGTCGATGCCGGCGTCGGCCAGCGGGGCAGGGGGTCGGCTGCGGACCGCCTCGATGACCGACTCGCGCGGCAGGTCGGCGAAGGGCGGGTCGCCCGCGATGACGTGGTAGAGCATCGCGCCGAGCGCGTAGACGTCCGTGCGCTCGTCGACGTCCGCGCCGGAGGCCTGCTCGGGGGACATGTAGTGCGGGGTCCCGACCACGCTGCCGCTGGCCGTGAGGGTCACGCCGACCGAGTCGCTGTCCTCGCACGCGATCTCGTCCTCGCCCAGCACCTTGGCGATGCCCCAGTCGATGACGATGGTCTCGCCCAGGTCGCCCACCAGCACGTTGTGCGGCTTGAGGTCGCGGTGGATGACGCCCTGGCGGTGCGCGTAGGCCACCGCGTCGGTGACCGCGATGACCGCCGGGATGAGCGACAGGCGCTCGGCGCGGTCCGCCGCGGTGGCGATCCGCTCGGCCAGGGTCGCGCCCCTGACCAGCTGCATGGCGAAGTAGAGCGTCCCGTCGGGCCAGCTGCCGACGTCGAAGATGGGGACGATCGATGGGTGCTGAAGGCGCGCGGTGATGAGCGCCTCGTTCATGAAGCGGAACTCCGAGCGCGGCCGCTTGTTCCTCAGCTGCTTGATCGCCACCTGGCGGCGCAGCTTGCGGTCCTGGGCGCGCAGCACGGTCGCGTGGCCGCCGCGGGCGATCTCGGCCTCGACCACATAGCGCTCCCCGGTGTACTGCCGGGTCGAGGGGCGCCCGGCTCCACCCGAGGTCGCGAACGGGTGATCGCCGCGGAGAGTTGTGTGCGCGAAGGGAAGCGACCCGAAGTAGGGAACGGTCGGCACTGAAGAGTGTGACTGCAACGACCGTACCGGCCGCCAGACCACCGCAATCCGTGCGGTTCCGGGCAGCGTCGAGCCCGGTTGGCGGACGCGGTACCCACCCCTGTCGATCCTGCTCTACAGGTGCGTCGCGGCGCGCGCGCCGCCGTGCGGGGGCCAGCTGCGGGCCAGCCGCGGCGCGTCATTCAGCCCGTCAGTCGCCGTCCTCGGAGTCGTCCATGTCGCTCGCCTCGCCGGGGCTGCCCGGGCTGCGCTCGATGCCGAGCCGCTCGAGCAGCTTGTAGATCGACATGCGGTCCACGCCGGTCACGCGCGCCGCCGCCGAGATGTTCCAGCTGTGCGCCTCGAGCAGGCTCATCATGAAGCGGCGGTCGAACTCGTCCACGAACCGCTGCTTGGCCATCTTGAACGGCACGGTCGTGTCGATCGACCACAGGCTGTTGGGCTGGCCGTCGCCGATGGCGAGCAGGGACGGCACGGTCAGCGCCTGCTGCACCGCGTTGCGCAGCTCGCGGACGTTGCCCGGCCAGGCGTGGCGGCGGGCGCGGCCCAGGAAGTCGTCGGGCAGGCTGCGCCCCTTGCCCAGGGTCAGCTCGCCGGCGAAGTGCTCGGCCAGGAGCTCCAGGTCCTCCAGCCGGTCACGAAGCGGCGGCACCTCGATGCGCGCCACCGCGACTCGGTAGTAGAGGTCCGAGCGGAACCCGCCGCGGTTGGTCTCGACCGCCAGGTCGCGGTTGGTCGCCGCCACCAGGCGCACGTCGCACTTGATCGAGTCGCTGCCGCCGATCCGGCGCACGACCCGGGTCTCGACCGCGCGCAGGAGCTTGGACTGCGCGTCGGGCGGGAGCTCGCCGATCTCGTCGAGGAAGAGCGTGCCGCCGTGCCCGCGCTCGAAAACCCCAGCCCGGCTGGCGGTGGCGCCGGTGAATGCGCCGCGCTCGTGGCCGAACAGCTGGTCCTCGATGAGGTGGTGCGGGATGGCCCCGCAGTCGAGGACCACGAACGGCCCGCGCGACCGCCGCGAGCTCTTGTGCAGCGCCTCGGCCACCAGCTCCTTCCCGGTGCCGGTCTCGCCGGTGATGAGGACCGTCGTGTCGGTCGGCGCGATCCGCTCGATGAGCTCGAACATCCGGCGCATCGCCCAGCTGGTGCCCACCATCCCGGCGTATTCGGACGCGCTCCACAGCGGCAGCGCGACGGTGTCCTCGAGGGGGACGAAGCGGATCTGGGTGTGGCCGACCGTGATGGTGGTGCGCGGCGGGATGTCGACGTCGCGCACGCGCAGGCCGCCGGCGAACGTGCCGTTGGACGACTCCAGGTCGCGCAGGCGGTAGCCGCGCTCGTTGAGCGTGATCTCCGCGTGCACCCCGGACACCGAGCGATCGTTCAGCACGATGTCGGCCCCCTTGCGCCCGATCCGGATCACCTCCGCGGCCAGCTCCTCGACCCGCCCCTCGTCGGGGCCGCTCAGCACCTCGAACCGGCAGCGCCTGACATGCAGGGCGGCCGCCTCTCCCATGGTCACCCAGGTGCCGGTGGTCTTGTCCACGATGGCCAGCGTACAACACAAACCGGGTCGCCGACCGCGTGCAGCAACGGCCGGGGCCCGCGCCCCACGCGCGCGGCTGTTCGGCGGCGGGCACGGCGCCGCGGCCCGCGAATTTGCGCGACTACGCGCTGGCACGTGGCCTGCTTTGGACCGGCGTCATGCGCGCCCGGATCGAACCCATCCACGCTCTCCTCATCGCCGCAGCCGGGATGCTCGGCTGCATGCCCACCGACGTCGACTACACCGCGAACGCCGACGTCTCGGGCGACTGCCCGACCCTGGCAGACACCAGGATCAGCAGCGCGACGGCGGCTCGCAACCTGCCGCAGTCGTGCTTCAAGGTCGCCGGCACCCTCGAGATACGGTCGCCCGACCTCCTCGACCTCGAGGCCTTCCAGTACCTGCGCGAGGTCAACAACCTCGTGGTGCAGGACAACGCCCAGCTGCGCTCGATGGCCGGCCTCGACCACGTGCGGGTGATCCAGCGGGTCCAGATCGACAACAACCCGCTGCTCGAGGAGATCGTCGGCCTCGAGGGCACCGAGACGCTCGAGCAGCTGACCATCACCAAGAACCCGCTGCTCGCGTCCGTGAGCGGCCTGCGCCAGCTCAAGCAGGTGGGGGCCAGCGGCGCGGAGCTGCGCGAGAACGGCGGCCCCGTCGATCTCCAGGAGCTCGAGTCGCTGGGCCGCGTCGAGGGGTCGCTCCAGATCCGCGACAACAGCGGCATGCGCAATCTCAAGACCGGGCGCCCGCTCGACGCGGTCGGCGACGTCATCATCACCGGCAACCGCAGCATCGAGCAGATCGGCTTCGAGACCACCGCCATCAACGGGAGCCTCACGATCGGCCACAACGAGGCGCTCTCCATCTTCGACGGGTTCCGCAACCTGACCACCCTGAGCGGCGACATGACGATCGAGCAGAACGCCGCCCTGATCGACTTCGAGGGCTTCTCGGCCTCCTTCACCGCGATCGGGCGCAACCTCAAGATCGACAACAACCCGGTCCTGGACGACGTCTACGACCTCGCCATCAACCTCATCAGCATCGGTGGGTCGGTGACCGTGACGAACAACATCCTCCTGTCCGCCTGCCGCGCCGAGGACTTCACGGTGCTCGACGAGGACGGCGGCTTCCTCGAGCAGGTCGGAGGGCTGATCGACATCGGCGACAACAGCGCCGTGTGGGATCCGTGCGACTGACCGTGCGAGCGACCGGCAGGCGCCGCCTGGCGCGGGGCTGGGGCGCCGCGCTGGTCGCGGCCGCCGCCGTGAGCGCGGCGTCGCCGGCCGTGGTCGACGGCGGTGAGGGCGAGGACGAGCTGGGCGGCGGCGGCAACATCGAGCGAATCGGCATCGACCAGCTCATCGACGTCTCGGTGCGGCGCGCGCCCGACCTGGCCCGCGCCCGGGCCAATGCCGGCATCGCGCGCGCCGACGAGCGCTCCGTGCGCGGCCGCGACGACTGGCAGGTCCAGCTCGCCATCGACGGATCGACGACGTCGAAGGAGCGGGTGGCCGGCCAGCCGGTCCAGGCCACCAAGCAGGAGCGGATCGCGGGCAGCGCGGCGGTCCTGCGCAGCCTTCCGACCGGCGGCGACGTCAGGCTCGAGGTCAGCGCGATCCGGACGCGCGACACCAACGTCTTTCAGGACCCCTCGAAGCCGGCCACCGACGCGCAGGAGTCGGTGTCTGCGGTGAGCCTCGCCACCGGGCGGCTCACGGTCAACCACTCGCTCCTGCGCGGCTTCGGCCCCCGGATCGCCCGCGCCGACCGCGAGCAGGCGGTCATCCGCACGTCGGCCGCGGCAGCGCGCGCGCGCGTCTCGGGCGGCGAGCTCACGCGCGACCTCGTGCGCGGCTACTGGGAGGTGGCGCACGCCGCGCTCGCGCTCGAGGTCAGGCGCGCCTCGCTCGCCTCGGTGCAGAAGCTGTTCAAGGAGACCGAGCAGGTGGTGCGCGAGGGCGGCCGTCCCGGCGGCGACCTCAAGATCGCCGAGTACACGATGGCGGTGCGCGAGGAGGCGGTCCTGCGCGCCGAGCTCGCGCTCGAGGAGCAGGGGCTGGAGCTGCGCAAGCTCGCCGGCCTCGAGATCGGCCGCGACGAGATCGCGCTGTGGCCGGCCGACCTGCCGGGCGTGGGCGCGGAGACCTACTCGGTCGGCGTGATGGTCGAGCGCGGCCTGGCCCGCAACTACGCGCTCAAGGCCATCGCCCTCGACGAGGAGGACGCGAGCATCGACGTGCGCGTGGCCCAGAACGGGGTCCTGCCGCGCCTCGACTTCACGGTGTCGGCCGGAGCCAGCGCGACCGGGCAGAACGCCGACGATTCGTTTCGCGCGCTCAACCAGGGCGCCAACCTCGACGCCAGCGCCGCGCTCACGTTCTCGATCGACATCGGGGCCAACACCGCGCGCGGCCGGCGCGACGCGGCCGTCCTGCGCAAGCAGACCGCCCACATCGGGGCCGAGGAGCTGCGGCGGGAGATCGCGTCGGCCATCGTGCTCGCGGTGCACCAGATCCGGGCGGCGCAGAAGCGCGTGCAGGTCGCGACCAAGGCGATCGAGCTGGCCAAGGGCAGCCTGACCTCCGAGCGGGCGCTGTTCCGCGTCGGCCGCTCCACCAGCGATCAGCTCTTCAAGCGCCAGGACGAGCTCGACGACGCCCGCCTGTCCCGCGTCCGCGCCATCGCCGACTATCACGAGGCGGTCGCGGTGCTGCAGTCGCTGACCGGCGACATCCTCAGGCGCTATCGCATCGAGGTCCTCGAGTAGCCGCCTCGGCGCGCCGGCGCGGCGGCGCGTCGGCGCCGGACGATCGCCGACCGCGCTCGACACCGCGTGGGGTTCGCCTCCGCACATCGAGCGGCGTGCGGGCCGATCGGCGGCGCAAGCAGCGATTCCCTCGCCGCGCCGGATGGCCCCCCGGTTGCACCGATGGCCGCCATGAGCGATCGGGTGCTCGACGACGACACCGCCGCCTATCCCGTGCCCGGAATGACCCCGAGGCCAGAACCTCCCGCGCCGCCCGAGCGGTCACCCGTGCGCGTCCTGGACGAGCCGGGCGCCGTGCTCTCGCTGGTGCGCCGGGTGGCGATGCAGAGCGATCTGGCGACCTCTCTGCGAGTCCTCGGCCACGGCATGGCGGAGCTCGTCACCTGCATCCGCGTGCACTGTCTGACCTCGGATCCGCTGACCGGCGCGCCGTGGAGCGCGGGCGCCGACGCCGACAGCATGGCCAGCCTCACCGCCTATCACCGCCAGCAGATCTGCGCCCAGCCGGCGGCGACCTGCCCGGTCTACATCCCGGACGTGGACAACCCGGGCGGGACCGGGCGCGAGAAGATCCTCGCCCATCCGATCCTCGCGGGCGAGGTGGTCGTCGCCGTCCTGCTGGCGATCCGCGGCGAGAACGATCCGATGTTCACGCAGCGCGAGGGCGCGCTCATGGCGGCGGTCGGCGGCCAGGTCGGCCCGCTCCTCCTGTCCGCCGTGCACGCAGCCATCGCGCGCAACGAGAACAGCGTCCCCAGCGAGGGCCTGTTCCGCGAGCAGGCGCTCGAGCGCCACCGCTCGCAGCGGCGGGACGGCGCGCTCCTCGATCTGTCGCCGCGCTGGATCAGCCGGGTCTACCCGGCGGTGCTGATCGGCATCGCGGCGGGCCTCCTGTACGGCATCATCGGCAAGGTCAACCAGTACAGCTCGGGATCGGCGGTGGTCCGCATCGAGGGCACCGAGGTCACCGCGCGCGCCAGCGGCACCGTGATCGCGACCTACGTCGAGCCGGGTCAGGCGGTCTCGGCCGGCGAGCTCCTCGTGCAGCTGCACGACGACTCCGAGTCGGCCGAGCTCAACGAGGTCCTGGTCGAGTACGAGAGGCAGCTCGGGACCTTCCTGTTCGACCCGGGCAGCGATCAGGCGAAGTCGTCGCTCGCGACCATCGCGGCCCGCCGGCAGCGCGCCAAGCAGGTGCTCGACGCCCGCGCCATCCGCGCCCCGCGCGACGGCGTGGTGAGCGACCTGCGCGTGCGCGTGGGCACGCGGCTCGATCCCGGCGGCTACATCCTGACCGTGGTCTCGCCCAACGCGATGCCGACCATGATCGCGCTCCTGCCCGGGACCGATCGCCCGCGCATCCGCCCCGGCATGACGCTGCAGTTCAAGATCCCGGGCTACGAGAAGACCAACGAGAAGATCAC
>DATFRY010000627.1:0-5158 GCA_035262925.1 Kofleriaceae bacterium
GCGCCAGCGTCTCGAACCACTCCGCGATCTCGGAGAAGCCCTCGTCGCGCGCGGTCTTCGCGAAGCCGGGGTACATCTCGGTGTACTCGTAGGTCTCGCCCGCGATGGCCGCCTTGAGGTTGTTCTCGGTGCTGCCGATCGGCTCACCGGTGGCCGGGTCGCCCACCGGCTTGAGCCAGTCGAGGTGTCCGTGCGCGTGTCCGGTCTCGCCCTCCGCGGTGTCGCGGAACAGGCCGGCGATGTCGGGGCGCCCCTCGACGTCCGCGACCTTGGCGAAGTAGAGGTATCGGCGGTTGGCCTGCGACTCGCCAGCAAACGCGTCCTTGAGGTTCTGATGGGTCTTCGAGCCCTTGAGCTGAGCCATGAGCCTTCCTCCTCAACACATCATTTTCGGTTGGAGAGCAGGAGTCGTAGCACGCCGCTCCTTGCGGCGGCAATACGGCGAAATGACACCGGCATGTCTTCACCGGCCGCTTTCCAGAAAAGGCATCATTGCCTCGCACACGTCGTTCTGCAAGAGGCGGGCGTAGTCGGCGTTCTGGTCGGAGAACCCATTCACGAAGATCGAGAAGGCCAGTGGCGCGCGACCGTCGGTGGCAACGTATCCGGACAGGGTCGACACGCCGTCGAGAGTGCCTGTCTTTGCCCGCACGCGCCCCGCCGCCGGACCGTTGGCCATGCGGCGGCTGATGGTGCCGTCGACGCCGCCTATCGACAGGGATGCGACGAGGTCGGGTCCCCAGCGGAAGTCGCGGTACCCGACCGACAGGAGCCGCACGATCTGCCTCGGGCTGAACTGGTTGGAGGCATACAGCCCCGAGCCATTGCCATAGTAGAAACCGTCGGCCGCCCAACCAATGCTGTCGATGAGCCACGTGCGCACCGTGGTGAGCGCGTCGTCCCAGGTGGCCGGCCGCGACTTGTCCTGGCGCCGCTCCGCTCCGATGGTCTTCAACATCATCTCGGCCATGAAGTTGTTGGAGTACTTGCCGAGGCCGCGCACCAGCACCGCGAGCGGCTCGCTGACCCGCCACGCCAGCGCGGTGACGTGCCTGGGTACCTCGGCGCTGGTGACCTTGCGGGTGCCGATCTCGATGCCGCTCCGCTCGAGCGCGCCGCGCAGCGTGGTGCCCAGGTAGAGCACCGGATCGGAGACGCGGCGGCGGAAGAGCTTGACGCCGTCGTCGCGCCGCAGCTGGCCGCGCAGGACGAAGCGCATGGTGTCGCTGGTCGTCTCGCTCTCGACCCGGATGCGCGAGCGGCCCTTCTTGACCGTGCGCACGCGCGAATCGATCTCGATGTAGTCGTTGGGCGGATCGACGGTGACGCGGCTCGGGCCCGAGCCGCTCGCGGCCGGCCGCACCGACACGGTCACCGCGTTGAAGTTGAGCGAGGTGGCGCCGATGGGCGCGCGGTAGGGAGCCGGATCGTCGGGCTTCTCCTCGAAGTGAGGAGGCAGATCGCGGTTGTCGAAGTAGTTGGCGTCCACCACCACGCCGCCCTCGATGCGCGAGACGCCGTTCTGGCGCAGCTCGCGCACCAGCTGGTAGAGCTCGGAGGTGCCGAGGGTGGGATCGCCGCGGCCGCGGATGTAGAGATCGCCCGAGACCACGCCGCGGCGGTCCGGCTCGGCGCCGTAGAGCGCGGTGTAGTAGCGGAAGTCGGGGCCCAGCAGGGCCAGGGCGGCCGCGGCGGTGACGAGCTTGGTGTTGGACGCGATGTTGTAGAGGCCGTCGGCGTCGCGCGTGTAGACGATGCGGTCGCTGGCCAGGTCGGCCACCTCGATGCCGATGCGCGCGCCGGGCAGCTGCGCGGCGCGGGCGGCGACGATCTTCTCGATGCGGCGGGACAGGAACGCGGCGCGGTCCTCGAACGGCGCCGGCGACGGCTCGCCGTCTCCGACCGCGGCGGCGGTGGACCCGGGCGCGCCGGCGCTGGGCGCGCGCGCGGCCGGCTGTTGCGAGCGGGCCCGAGGCGCGGGGATACTGCACAGCGCGAGCGCCGCAGCCGCCGCGGCGGCCTCGCGAATCCGCGCCCATGACAGCATCGAGCCAGCAGGGTATCACGCTCGGCCTGCTCGCGGCCCTGGCCGCCGGATGCGCGGTGCGCGATCGGCGCACGCCCGACGACACCATCGTCGTCCTGGTCGAGGCGCGCTTCACCAGCATCGACCCGCGCTACACCAGCAGCAACGACGACGGCCGGCTGGCCCGCCTGGTCGCGCCCGGCTTGACCACCATGGAGACGCCGACGCTGGAGCCGCGCCCGCTCCTGGCCGAGTCGATCGAGCTGCGCGACGAGCTCACGGTCGATGTCCGGCTGCGCGCAGGGCTGCGCTTCTCCGACGGCAGCCCGCTCGGCTCGGCCGACGTGGTCTTCACCTACGAGAGCGTGCTCGACCGCGCGATGGAGAGCCCGATGCTGCGCAACATGCGCGACCGGTTCTCGCGCGTGGAGGCGCTGGACGCTCTACGAGTTCGCTTCCACCTGGTCAAGCCGCTGGCCACGATCATGTCCGACTTCGAGTTCGGCATCGTGTCGGCGCGGGCGGCCGGCGCCGATCGGCGCTTCACCGACGGGCGCGTGGTCGGGGCCGGCCCGTACCTGGTCGAGTCGTACCGCCCCGACGAGGTGGGCCTCCGCCGCAACCCGTACTGGGCCTTCGCGGCGCCGCGCACCGAGCGCGTGCGCGTGCGGGTCGTGCCGGACGCCAACGCGCGCGCGCTCATGCTGGTCGGCGGCGCGGCTGATCTGACGCTCAACACCATGCGCGTCGACCTGGTGGACGACCTGGCGCGCAGCCGGCGCGTCGCGCTGGCCACCGGCCCCGGCCCCAAGCTCACCTATCTGATGATGAACGGACGCGACCCGGCGCTCGGCGACGCGCGCGTCCGGCGCGCCATCGCCTTCGCGATCGATCGCGAGCGCGTGCTGCGCGCGAAGATGGACGGCCGCGCCGTCCTGGCCACCGGCATGCTGCCACCCGGGCACTGGGCCTACAGCGGGGAGGTGGCGACCTATCACCACGACCCGGCGCGCGCGCGGGCGCTGCTCGACGAGGCCGGCTACCCGGATCCCGATGGGCCGGGGCCGCGGCCGCGCCTTCGCCTGGTGTTCAAGACCAGCTCCGACCAGCTGCGGGTCGCGCTGGCGCGCGTGTGGGCGGCAGAGCTGGCCGAGGTCGGCATCGCGGTGGAGGTCGAGTCCTTCGAGTGGGCGACGGTGCTCGCCGACTACAAGGTGGGCACATACCAGCTCGGCTCGATGCAGACCGCGGCGATCACCGAGCCGGACTTCCTCTACGCCTACTTCCACTCGTCGCGCATCCCGACCGCCGAGGAGCCCAACTCGCTCGACCGCTGGGCCTACGCCGACCCGCGCGTCGACCAGCTGACCGAGCTGGGCCGGCGCACGCTCGCGCGCGACCGGCGCCGCGCCGCCTACGCCGAGGTGCAGGCCATCCTGGCCCGCGACGTCCCCATCATCCCGCTCTGGCACGAGGACAACGTGGCGGTGATGAACGGCGAGCTACGCGGCTTCGAGCTGTTTCCCAGCGGCAGCCTGTGGGGCCTGCTCACGGCGAGCAAGACGCGATGACGCGAGGCGCGCCGGGCGCCGCTCCGGGCACACCCGCGATCAGGCGGCCTGGACGCGCGGCTCCGAGCGCAGGCGGCGGCCGGCGCTGTTCTGCGGATCCGGCTTCGGCGAGCGAGGGCCGCGGCGAACCAGGAGCGGCAGGCCGATCAGCTCGAGCACGACGAGGTGGCCGCTCCCGATGGGCGTGGCCTCCTCGTCGCCGGTCGACAGGACGCGCCCCTTGAAGCGATAGGACAGGCGCAGCTCCTCGTCATCGACCTGCAGCTCGATGACGGAGCCGGCCTCGAGGTAGGTCGAGGCGCGCAGCTCCAGCTGGTCGAGGCGGGCGGCCACGAGCTCGGCCTTGTCCCAGATCTGGCGCCGTCCACCGCGCAGCGTCGCGGTCAGACGGCCGGCCAGGCCAGAATCCTGGCCCTCGAACGGGGACGAACCGGGGATGAAGAGCCCCTCGATCGCCTCGACCGCCTCGATCTCGTCCAGCGTCAGACCCGTCCCGGTCCGACACTTGCCCATCAAGTGGCGATACTCGTACACCAGCTCGAGAGCCGTGGACATTGCGTGTAAATCTGAATAGCAATAGAGGTGCCACGCAGGTAGATCCCCGTGATGTTGAACAAGCAAGCGAAACTACGTCACGCGCACGGGGCAGGTTGCCCCACCGTGGCACTCTTGCCGCAACCAAAAAGGCAGGTATCCTTGCGGACTTAGCACCCGTCTTCAGGTGCGGGCCCCGCTGGCAAAACATCATGGAGCTCTTCGAGCGCAGCGCGCAGAGAGACCGCGTAAATCAGCCTCTCGCCGAGAGAATGCGGCCGGTCTCGCTGGACGAGTTCGTGGGTCAGGAGCACCTCCTGGGCCCCGGAAAGTTGCTGACTGGTTTCACGGGAGGGGGGCGACTCCCATCCCTGTTGCTGTGGGGACCCCCCGGTACCGGAAAGACCACATTGGCGCGGCTCCTGGCTGCACGTGAGAGGGCCAGCTTCGTGACGCTGTCCGCCGTGAACGCAGGGGTCAAGGACCTGCGCGAGGCGGTGGCGGCCGCGGCAGAGCGGCGCGACCTCCACCGCGAGCGGACCATCCTGTTCGTGGACGAGATCCACCGCTTCTCGCGCGCGCAGCAGGACGCGCTCTTGCCGCACGTCGAGGCCGGCACCGTGACGTTCGTGGGCGCGACCACCGAGAACCCCTCCTTCGAGGTGATCGCGCCGCTCCTGTCGCGCTGTCGGGTGATCCGGCTCGAGCCGCTGGGGGAAGCGGCGCTGCGGGCGATCCTGGCGCGCGCGCTGGCCGACACCCACCGCGGGCTGGGCGGGCGCGGCATCGAGCTCGAGGAGGCGGGGCGAGATCGGCTGATCGCGCAGTCGGGCGGAGATGCGCGCCGCATGCTCAACGCGCTCGAGGTGGCCGCCGACCTGGCGGCCGAGACCGCCCCGGGCGGCGCGGCGTCGGCGGAGGCGGAGGCGCCCGCGGGCGCGGCGGTGCGGGTCGGCGCCGCTCACGTCGACGAGGCGCTGCAGCAGCGCACACTGCTCTACGACAAGGCGGGCGACGAGCACTACGG
>DATFRY010000628.1:0-2230 GCA_035262925.1 Kofleriaceae bacterium
GTGGCGCCGCGCCAGCTGGCCCAGCCAGGTCAGGGTGGCGCGGCAGGGCGGGCACCAGGTGGCCCAGAACTCGACCAGCACCACGCGCCCGGCCAGCGACTCGCGCGTGATCGGTCTGCCGTCGAGATCGGTCGAGGGCAGGGCGGGCAGGTCGGGCACCTCCACGTCCGCCGCCGGCGCGGCGTGGGCGCGCGCGCTCGCGACCTCGCCCGCGAGGAGGAGGCGGATCATGCGCGCGAGGTCGGCGCGGAATCGCTGGTGGCTGGCGGCGCTCCTGAGCGGCGCGTAGCGCCCGCCGCGCCCGCCCTCGCCCACGCCGTAGAAGCCGAAGTCCGCGGGCGTCGCCACCAGCACGTCACCGACGAAGATGGCGGGATAGCGCTTGACCCCGAAGCGGCTGGCCAGCTGCGACTCGCCGTAGTTCTCGACGGCGAAGCCGACCTCGCCGCCGAACTCCTGCACCACGCTCCGGGCCAGCAGACCTGCCGGGTCGGACAGGTTTCAGGTGAACGGCCAGCGAACCAGGGTGACCGTCACGCGCGGCGCGGGCCGCGCGGGCGGGCGCGCGCGCGGCTGGAGGGCCGCGAAGTAGCGCGGCAGCACGTCGTCCGCCACCGCCGCGGCGACTTCCGGATCGGCATACGCGGTCTCGACGAACAGGCGGCCGATGCTGTGGTCGACATCGCCGGCGAGGCGGGCCTCGAGCTCGCGCAGCCTGCCGGCCAGCGCGGCCGCGCTCGCCTCCCGCCGCCCGGCGGCCGCGCGGAGCGGCGCGCTCTCGAGCGCCGCCTGCAGGTAGAGGAAGAGCGCGCCGCGGCGCAGCCCGGCCGCGTCCAGCTCGCGCGCCTGCTTCACGGCGGCGCTGGCCGCGATGAAGGCGGCGTGGCGATCGATCGATGCGGGCGGGCGATAGGCGGCGAGGATGGCGGCGTCGAGCTCGTCGAGATCCGGGGCCAGCTCGCGGTAGGTCGGCGCGGCCTGCGCGTCCTGTGCTCCGCCCTGGTCGCGGCACCAGAGCGCGAAGTCGCGCTGCGCGCGGGCGGATCCGAGATAGAACAGGCCCAGCTCCGGCATGGTGTTGCGCCCGTACTCGAGGCTCGACTCGTAGTACTGGCGGACCTGGAGGAGCGCGGCCTCGCCGAGCGCGCGCACCGCGGCCGGCTGCACGCCGTCGAGCGCGGCCGGCCCGGGGCGGGCCAGGTGAGGCCCGAGCACCTCGGCCATGCGCTTCCACTCCGCCTCGAAGTGGGCCTGGTCGACCGGTCCGGCGGCGGCGCGCTCGCGCACGTAGCGCGCGGCGTCGAGATCGGCGCGCGCCGCGGCGAAGCGCTCGGCCGCGAGCAGGCGGCGGCCACCGCGCAGCGCCGCCTCGGACTCGGCCAGGACCGGCAGCGCCTCCTTGCGCACCTCGACCGAGAGCTCGTCGGCGGAGCTATCCGTCCGCGCCAGCTCCGACCAGCGCCGGATCTCGATGGCGAGGTTGTCCGTGGCCGGCGCCGAGCGGCAGCTGAGCGCTGCCAGCGCCGGCAGGAGGAGCGCGGCGCTCCGCTGCATCGTCGCACTCTACACCGGGCCCGCGCGGCGGCTCCTGACACTCGCTGTCCAGGATCGCGTGCGCCGCGGCCAGCGTCGTCGCCGTGCACAGCGGGCGGCGCAGCGCCGGGGCGAGCCGCGGGCCGAGCATGCCGATGTGCCGGCGGGACACCTGCACGCCCAGCGTCTCGCCGCGGGCCGTGGTGTTGGCCAGCAGCACCTCGCGGTAGAGCGCGATGCGCTCGTCGTCGGTGGGCGGCGCGATGGTCTCGCCGCGCTCGAGCAGCGCGCGCGCCTCGCGGAAGATCCACGGGTGATCGATCGCGGCCCGGCCGATCATCACGGCCGCGCAGCCGGTCTCGTCGAGCGCGCGCGCCGCGTCGGCCGCGCTGCGCACGTCGCCGTTCACGACCACCGGGATGGAGACCACCTCGCGCGCGCGCCGCGCCCAGCTCCAGTCGGCGGCGCCGCGGTGGCCCATCTGCGCGGTGCGGCAGTGGACGGTCAGCCCGGCGACCCCGGCGTCCTCGAGGCGCCGCGCCAGGTCGACGATCGGCATGTGCGACTCCGGGCCCCAGCCGATGCGGGTCTTCACCGTCACCGGGAGATCGACCGCGGCCACCACCCGCCGCGCCATGTCGACCATCGCCGCCGGGTTGCGCAGCCACGCCGCGCCGGCGCCGCCCTTGGTCACCCG
>DATFRY010000629.1:0-17047 GCA_035262925.1 Kofleriaceae bacterium
CGCGCGACGGATGCGGTGATAGGTGCCGCAGCGGCACAGGTTGCCCTTCATGGCGCGGTCGATCTCCTCGTCGCTCGGCGCCGGCGTCGCCGCCAGCAGCGCCGCCGCGCTCATGATCTGGCCCGGCTGGCAGTAGCCGCACTGCGGCACGTCCTCGGCGATCCACGACCGGCGCACCCGCTCGGCCGGCCCGCCGACCAGCCCCTCGATCGTGGTCACGCTCCGCCCGCTGGCGTCACCCAGCGTCGTCTGACACGAGCGCACGGCGGCGCCGTCGAGGTGGACGGTGCAGGCCCCGCAGAAACCCTCGCCGCACCCGAACTTCGTGCCGGTCAGCGCGAGGAGGTCGCGCAGCGCCCACAGGAGCGGCATCTCCGGATCGGCGTCGATCTCGCGCGGCTCCTGGTTGACGACGATCGAGAGGCGAGTCATTGGTCTTGCACGCACCAACCGCGTGCCGCGGCCATTTCTTCCCGCGCCGCGCCGCACCGACGACAACCACGACATCGACGCGGACAGGGACCACGCGAGGAGACGGACGATGAGCTGGCGGACAACGATCGAGCGACCCTGGCGGCGCGCGGCACTCGGCGCGGCGCTGCTCCTCCTGCTGTCGGCCCCGGCCCTCGCCTCCGACAAGGACGTCGAGGCCGTCCTGCACAAGCAGACCCAGGAGCTGCTGGACGCGATCACCAGCGGGACCGCGTCGGTGTGGAAGAGCTACCTGCACGACAAGCTCACCTACACCGCCGAGGACGGCAGCGTGATGACCAAGGCCCAGATGGTCGAGCAGATCGGCCCGCTCCCCAAAGGCATCTCGGGCGTGCTCGAGGTCGTCGACTTCAAGGTGACGGTGCAGGGCCCCGTCGCCATCGCCAGCTACATCGCCGACGAGCACGAGGACTACCACGGCCACGAGCTCCACTGTCAGTACCGCTCGACCGACACCTGGCTCAAGACGGGGGCCGGCTGGCGCCTGCTCGCCGGCCAGGTCCTCGCCCTGCGCACCGATCCGCCGGCCGTCCCGCTCACGCCCGCGCAGATGAAGCAGGTCGTCGGCCGCTACACCCTGTCGGCCGACGTCACCTACGAGATCCGCATCAAGGATGGCGGCCTCGAGGGCCAGCAATCCGGCCGCCCCGCCGAGCCCCTCCGCGCCGAGGCGCCCGACGTCCTCTTCGTCCCCGGCAAGCCCCGCTACCGCAAGATCGTCCGCCGCGCCGCGGCCGGCCAGGTCACCGGCTTCTTCGAGCGCCGCGAGGCCTGGGACCTGGACTGGAAGCGCCAGTAGCGGCGCGGCGCGGCGGCGTCAGGTGCTCTTGCCCTCTATCCGCCGCCCATGCGGAACCGGATCACCAGGCCGCCCATGACGTCGCCGACCTTGAAGTCGCGGCGCGACGAGTCGGGGTGCTTGTTGTGGCACCGGATGCAGGCCTCGGAGACGGCGCGGTCGGGATAGATGGCGACGAAGTAGCGCTTTCCGTCGAGGTCCTCGGTGGTGTAGAGGTTCTCGCCGGTGGTGGCCACCTTGTCGAGGCCGAGGCGCTCGGCGTCGGTGCGGGCGCGGTTCTGCTGGTTGATCGGCCATGGGCTGAGCAGGAGGTACGAGAAGCCGATGTCGTTCTGGAGCACCTTCTCGGCGCCCATGCGGAACATCTGGGCCGGAAGCGGCAGCTTGCCGTGCTCGCTGCGCCAGTCCTCGCGGGCCTCGAGGGGGCCGGGAGCCCCTCCCTCGGGGTTGATGACCTGGACCTTCTGCTGGATGGTCAGTCGCTGCACGACCTCGCTGGTGTAGACCTCGCGGTCGGCGGCGAGGGCCGCGTGCACCATGTCGGCGGCATGGCGCGCGGCGATCGCCTCCGGGAGGGAGGAGCCGGCGCCCGGCTCGTCGCGGTGATCGCGGCAGCCTGGAAGCGCCGCCGAAACCACCCATGCGAGTAGGACGATGACCGCGCACCGACCGTTGTTTCCCTGTCTGCTCATCGTCTGTCCTCCTTCGCGGCCGGGGGACCGCGTTTCACCTTGTCGCGAACCATCTGGATCGCGCGCGCCGGCAGGGCGGGCGCGCGGCGGAAGTTGCCGGCCGCCAGCCCGGGCTCCGCCATCGCCGCCAGCGAGTAGGCGACGCCGTGGCACGGCTGGCAGACCGGGCGCACCATGGTCTCGATCGGGCGCAGCGCGGCGTTCTGGTCGTGCTCGACGGTCACGCCGGGGCGATCGGTGTCGACCACGCGCACGCGGGGCATGTGGCAGGTCGCGCAGCTCACGCCGCCCCCCTCGCCCTCGTTCCTGGCCTGCTCCAGCTTCCAGCTGCCGTGATGCGGGCTGTCGAGGTAGGCCAGGCTGTGGCGATCGTCGTGGCACTCGAGGCAGGCCTCGACCGCGGCGCGGCGGCGGTCGAACGCGTGCGCCGCGTGACAGGTGGCGCAGCCGATCTCGCGGCCGCGCGCGCTCGCGCGCATGGGCAGGCGCGCCAGCTCCGGTCGCATCGCCGGCAGCCCCGACGCCAGCCGCATGCCGTGCTTGCCGCGCAGGAAGCCGGCCACCTCGCCGCCGTGGCACTCGCGGCAGCCTTCGAGCCCGGGACGATCGGTCCACGGCCGCTCCATGGTGGGCGCGCCGCCGTGGCAATCGGTGCAGTTGACACCGGCCGCCGCGTGCTCGGTCGACTGCCACTCGGCCAGCACCGTCTCGCTCGGCGTCACGCCGGGCGGGGCGTCCTGCTGGCGGCGTGTGAGCGGGCGGCTGCCGAGTCCTCCGTAGCGCGAGTCGCGATCGAGGGCGGGCACGACCGGGTGGGCGGTCAGCTCCGGCTCGTCGAGGTGGTCGGCCAGGAACGCCTCGCCGAGCGCGCGGTTGTCGTGGTAGTTGTGGCAGCCCGCGTCGGCGCAGCCGTCGAAGGGGAGGGCGCGGTGGCTCGGCCGCTCCGCCGCCACATCGGCGTGGCAGGCCACGCAGAAGGCGGCCGGCCGGCTCACGCCCATCGGGCCGGTGATCGACGGGCGGTGCTCGACGTGACACGACGTGCAGCGGCGGACGTCGATGGCCGCGAGGTCGGTGGCGTTGCGCGGGTCGAGGAACATGGCCAGCGGGTGAGAGTCGCTGGCGTCGGCCAGCTCGTCGCCGTGGCAGCGCACGCACGCCTCCTGGCGCACGCCGGCGCCGCCCAGGTCGTGGCACAGCTCGCACTTGTCCTCGATCTGGTGGTGACCCGACGTCGTGCGGCCGGGGAGGAACAGGGTGCGGCGCGCGCCGGCCAGCGATCGATAGAGGAAGACGCTCGCGCCCCCGGTCGCGAGCAGCCACGCACTGACGAACATCAACCTGCGCATGGCTAGAAGTAGAAGGCGGCGATCACGTGGAACGCGATCAACACCGGAAGCAGCCAGAGGAACAGCCAGTGCCCACCCATGAGCCAGCTGCGCGCGCGGCGCAGCGCGGCGACCGACGCTGCGCCGGCTCGACCCGACGACGCGGTGACCACGCCGACCATCCCGCCGGTCGCGACCACGCCGAGGAAGGTGACGAGCAGGAGGCGGTTCAGGTGATTCCCGACGTGGAGGCCGGTGTGGGCCAGCAGCACCGCGAGCGTGAGCGCGCCGATCACGGCGTGAAACAGGCGGAACCAGGTCAGCGACGTGCGTCGGAGCAGGCGCAGGCGCTTGCGAAGGGAGAGGACGAGGACGAGGCCGGAGGCGCCGACCAGGATGAAGCCCGACATCTTCTTGCCGGCGCTGTCGCGCCAGAACTGAGACAGCCAGTCGAGCGGCCCGTCGAGCTGGACCTTGAGCGGGGTGAGGCCGATGAAGGCGCCCACTCCGGCGAGCGCGAGCAGCGACGCGACCAGGAGCGGCCAGCGCGCGCGCACCGGCGCGGGCGAGCGGTCGCCGCACAGCTGGGCGAGGAGAGGCCGGCATGTACCGCACACCGTGCCCGCGCCGGTGGCCGCGCCGATGGTGGCCAGCGTGCAGCAGCCGCGCGCCATCTCGCCGCGCACCTGGCCAAACGTGACGTGCGCGCAGTGGCACACGGTGGCGGTGTCGCCGTAGCCGCGGATGGTCGTGACCTCCGGATCGCCGTCGGTCCACACATCCCCCGAGCGGGTGAAGCGCTGCAGATCTCCGTGACCGAGCGGGCGCTTCTCGGCCATCGCGCGCTCGATGGCGATGAGGCTGGGCCAGGGGCCCACACAGCGCACGCCGACGATGCACTGGCCGCGCACCGTGAGCGTGCGGCGGACCTCGCCCTCCTGGTAGACGACCTGGCGGGCGTCGGCGTCGCCGCAGTCGCCGAGCGCAGCCACCTCGACGCCGGCCACGTTGAGGCGGCAGGACGGGTCGGTCCCGGTGAACGAGGCCGCGCCGCCGGCCAGGCGATCGGCCGCGACCCGGGCCATCTGGTAGCCCGGCCCGACCAGGCCGTAGGCGATGCCGGCGTGGCGCGCGCAGTCGCCGATGGCCATGATGCGCGGATCCGATGTCACGAGGTGATCGTCGACCGCGATGCCGCCGCGGCGATCGTCGACCACCAGCCCGGAGGCGCGGGCCAGCTTGTCGCGCGGCCGCACCCCGATCGCGAAGACGACCAGGTCGACCGCGATGGGCGGCGAGTCCAGCAGGTCGACGAACAGGCAGTGGGCCTCGCTGCGGACGCCCAGCACGCGGCGCTGGACCGCGATGCGCACGCCCGAGCGCTCGATCTGCTCGTGGACCAGGTCGGCCGAGAGCGCGTCGAGCTGCCGGGGCATGATGTGGTTGGCCGCCTCGATCGCGTAGGTCTCGATGCCCATCTCGGCCAGCGCCTTGGCCACCTCGAGGCCGAGCAGGCCGCCGCCCAGCACGGCGGCGCTGCTGCAGCGGCGGGCGTGCAGCCGCGCGGTCAGGACGTCCGTGGCGGTGCGGTAGGTGATGACGCCGGGCAGATCGCAGCCCGGCATGGCCGGCACCACCGGCTCGGCGCCGGTGGCCACGACCAGGCGGTCGTAGGGCGCCTCGCGGCCCGAGCTGGACACCGCCACCCGCCGGCGGCGATCGATCGATACGATCGGGTCGCCGAGCACGAGCTCGACCCGGTTGTGCTGGTACCACGAGCGGGGCGCGAGGGTGAGGTCCTCGATGCGCCGGCCGTGCAGGACCGACGTCAGGTGGATGCGGTCGTAGGCCGGCCGCTCCTCCTCGGCGAACACCGTCGTGCGGTAGCGGTCCGGCGCGCACTGCGCCAGCTCGCGGCAGAAGCGGAACCCGACCATTCCATTGCCGACCACGATCAGCTTCTGCCGCTGTGACTTCATCGGATCATTCTCACGGCCGAGCGCAAGACGTCGCCCATCTGGCGCGCGCTCGGTCCCGCACCGACGGTGAGCGTGACCAGGGCGATGTGCCCGTCGCCGGCGGCGAGCGGACACGTGGTCACGGTGGCATCGTTCTCGTCCTCGACGGTCACCCTCCTGAGCGGCCCGAGCGGCAGGAAGTCGCGCGCCTTGCGGCCGATGTCGGTCACGTAGCCGGCGAAGGCGGCCAGCGAGCTGGTGTCGTCGCCCAGGCCCACGATCGGCAGGCCGAGATCGTCGGCCAGCGCGATGGCGCGCATGCTCTTGCCGCGCAGGCGCGCGAGCAGACCGGACAGCTGCTCGGAGGTGGAGCGCAGGTCGCCGGTCGGCCGCACCGGCGACGTGATGGGCGGAGAGGGCCGCGGCGGCGGCGGCGACGCGGCCAGCTGGCGCGCGCGCAGGTCGCGCAGCTCCGCCTCGGCCCGGGACAGGCGCTCGCGGGTGGCCGCCGCGTCGACCACCTGCGCGCGCAGCGCGGCGTTTTCCTCGCGCAGCTGATCGAGCTCGCCGAGCCGGCGGCGCGCGGCCTCGAGCTCGATGGCCAGCTCGCGGCGCGCCTCCTGCTCGACGTCGGAGCGGTCGCGGCGCAGGCGCACCAGCTCGCGCTCGACGTCGGCCTGGCCCTCCTCGCGCACGCGCGCGTCGCGCAGCGCGTTGCGCAGCTCGTTGACCTGGAGGCGGAGGGTGGCGACGTTGGCGTCCAGCTGGGTGGGATCGGCGGCGACGGCCGGCGAGGACGAGTCGACGACCGGCGGGGGCACGCGCGGCGGAACGACCGCGTCGACCGCCGCCGCCAAACCCAGATGACGGCGAGCGAGAAAGAAGCCGGAGGCGAAGAAGAGAGCGGCGCCCATGAGCGAGGCGAACCACACGGAGGCGAGGGGGGTCATGGGGCACCATGTGAGGGCCGGGCGGTCGAGACGCGGATCTCGACCCGGCGGTTGCGACGACCGGCCTCGGGGCCGGGTCGGCGGTCGAAGGGGCGGCGCTCGCCGAACGCGCGCACCGTCAGGCGCCGTCGGGCCACGCCGGCGGCCTCGAAGTAGTCGGCCACGCGCTCGGCGCGGTTGCGGCTGAGCACCTGGTTGTGCGCGGACTCGCCGCTGCGGTCGGCGTGCCCGTCGATGGTCGCGGTCAGCCCCGGCTCGCCGGCCAGCCACGTGACCAGGCGGTCGAGTCGCGAGCGAGCGCCGGCGCCGAGCGTGGAGCGGTCCCTGGGAAAGTGGACCTGGACCGGCTCGGACGGCAGCGAGTCGGGCAGCGGCGCCGCGTCGGCCCTGTCGCCCGCGCCGTCATCGCCGGCTTCATCGCGCGGGGCGGCATCGCCGGCGGCCGAGGCGGGGCCGACCTCGCGCGAGCGCGCCCCGGTGTTGACGCGGGCCGCGAGCCGCTCGGGGTCGGCGCCGGTCACCGCCAGCTCCGGGTCGAGCCTGCGCGGCGGGACGATCGGCTCGGGCTCGACGGGCGCGGCGGCGGGCGCGCGGGCCGGGGCGCGTCGGTCGGCCAGGAGCGGCGTCGCCGCCGTGCCGGCGCCGGCGACCAGCCGCGAGGAGGGGTGGTGACCGCGGCCGAGCAGCGACGGAGCCGCGGCCAGATCGAGGTAGAGCACATCGGCCATGCCGACGAGCAGGCAACCGACAGCGATGGCCGAGTGCGGGCGCGCCATGGATCAGATGAGCCTTGCCAGCTCCGCGATGGCGCGCTTGAGCTCGAGGAAGATCAGGCCGAGCTTGGCGTCCCTGGTGACCAGGAGGACGAGCGCAGACTCGGGGGTGATCGCGTTGATGATGACGTATCCCTTGGGTGAGCGGACGTAGACCTGCTCCATCTCCGCCCGCATGAGGTCGTGTCCGATCCGCTCGCCGACACCGAGGAGCGCGGCGGCCATGCCACCGATCAGCTCCTCGTCGACCTCGGAGGGGATCACCGACGAGACGACGAACCCGTCCATGTTGATGACGACGGCGCCGATGATCTCCGGCGTACTGGTCCGGAGACCTCTGAGCTGATCGGCCACGCTCCTCGCTAGCGTTCCCACGTAGACCTCCTCCGTGCGGAGGGCGCCGACTGGCGCACCTCACCGGTTCCGGCCGGCTCTGCCGGCCACCTGGAGCGGTCACCCCGCCCTCGTGTTCGACCTCACCTACTTCGATGTCCAGAACATCTCGACCACGCTGTTGCTGTGCCTCCTGGACCTGGGCCAAGAATCTGGCCAGCCGGTCAGCTCGCTTCCTCGCGCTCCTGAGCGTCAGGGGCGGCGTCGACCGGTCGGTCGACCCGCTCGAGCCGGCGCGCCCATGGCCAGGCGCTGGTTTCGGGTGCTGGTTCGTCGCCCCTCGCGCCGAAGAACGCCGGCTCGCCGGGCGGGCGCCCGGCGCGGCCGCCGCCGCCGCCGAGCCGGGCATAGCCTGCGAACACGTCGGCGCCCAGCGGCGGCAGCGAGCGCGTCGGCTCCGGGAAGATGTCGACGTCGGCGTCGCGTGCCATGCGGGACGGCGTGTCGCGCACGTCGACCTGCGGCACCGGCGCCGCGGCCCACGCCGGCTCGCGCCGCGCCGGGCCCTCGCTGCCGAAGATCGGGCTGCCGGCTCCGAGCACGACCGGGTCGGGCTGGTCGAGCTTGGTCGACTCGCTCTCCTCGCCGGGCTCGCCCGGGTCGCTCGGCGGCCGGACCGCGGCGCTCGGCTCGCGCGGCGCGCCGTGATCGGGCGAGAGCGAGAGGTCGCGCACGCCGACCGGCTCGCGCGCCGCAGCGAATTCGCGCGCCGCATCGAATTCGCGGGCCGCGTCGAATTCGCGCGCCGCCTCGACGACGAGCGGCGCATCGAGGACGAGCGGTGCATCGAGGATGAGCGGTGCATCGAGGAGGCGCGCCTCGCCCGGCTCGCGCGAGTCGCCAGGCTGGAAGACGATCTCGATCCCGTCGTCGGCCTGGTCGGGCGACGGTTGGCTCTGGCGCCGAGCCAGCGCCTCCGGCGCCTCCGGGAAGAGGGCGGCCAGGCTGTTGGACAGCTCGCTGGGCTCGACCACGGCGCCGATCGAGCGCAGGTAGTCGCGCAGGTCGGCGGCCAGGTCTCGCGCGTGCGCGTGGCGCGCGGGCGCTTCGTTGGCCATCGCGCGCATGACGATGCGCTCGAGCCGGCCGGTGACCCACGGCGCGTAGTGGCGCACGGGCGGCGGCGAGTCGTGCGCGATCTGGCGCAGGAGCTCGTACTCGTTCTGTGCGCGGAACGGCCAGCGCAGAGTCAGACACTGATAGAGCACCACGCCCAGCGAGTAGATGTCGCTCCGGTGGTCCGCGATCTCACCACGCACGCGCTCGGGCGCGAGGTAGTGGAACTTGCCCTTGATGGTGCCCGACCGCGTGCGATGCTGGCCGCGGCCCGCCGTGGCCACGCCGAAGTCGAGCAGCGCGACGCGGCCCGCGAACGTCAGCATGACGTTGCTCGGGCTGATGTCGCGATGAAGCAGGCCGAGCTTCTGACCGTCCTCGTCAGTGTAGTCGTGCGCGTACTGAAGTCCGTCGCAGCAACTGGCGATCATGCTCAGCAGCACGCGAAGCGGCAGTCGTTGACCCCTGTCGTGCGAGCGCCGCAGCATTTGCGCCAGCGACCGCCCGGAGAGGTATTCCATTGCAATGTAGTAGAGGCTGCCCACACAGCCCAGGTCGAAGACATGCACGATGTTGGGGTGATCGAGCCGCGCCGCCAGGGAGGCCTCCCTGACGAGCATCTGCACGTATACGGGCTTCTCCATGAGATCGGGGAGGATGGTCTTGATGACGACTCGCTTCTGGAAGCCGCCGGGCCCGCGCGCCGTCGCCAGCCACACCTCTCCCATGCCCCCCCGCGCGAGTCGCGATTCGACGACGTAGCGCCCGAAGCTGGTGCCCGGAGAGAGCCTCGATTCCTGTGCACCCGTACTCGCCACACTACGCCCCCACAAAAAAATCATTCTCGCTGGAAGAGAGAAGGATCAAGAAATTCCTCGTCGGTGCTGCCGATGACACCAAAACAGTGATCCGCAGGAGTTGCGCGGCGCGCGCGTTTTCGCGCCGCAAAATGCAGCGCGCGCGCGACCACGAATGCGCACCAATGACACGTCCACTGGAGCGTGATAGTGGTGAGGTGAAACGAAGGGGGGAGTACCGGAATGAATCCATCGCCTCAGGCTGCCGATCCCATCCGCGCGCCAGCTCTCGGTGAGAGTCAGCGCGTGGACGTGGCCAATGCGCTGTCCATCGTGCGCCCGACCTTGGGAGACAACGCCGGCGTCGCTCTGTATCGCCTGCTCCGCCTGGTCGCGCTCGAAGACATCATCGGCCGCGGTGCCGCCGGCACCGCCTACGTCGCGGGCAAGAAGCTCGGCAACTCGCTCGGGCTCAGCAAGCTCGAGCAGTTCCTCGAGCTGTGCAACACGCTCAAGATCGGAATCATCGAGGTCCCGGTCCTCACCGAGTCTCGCATCCACGTCGACGTCTACGAGTGCGTCACCTGCTCCGGCATGCGCGCGGTCGGCCGCACGCTCTGCCACTTCGAGGCGGGCCTCATCGCCGGCGTCGTCGAGACCGTGGTGAAGAAGCGGGCCAAGGCCCGCGAGGTGACCTGCATCGGAGGTCTCGGCCACGACACCTGCGGCGTCGAGGTCGAGCTCATCACCTGACGACCTTCACCTGGCCCCGGAATGGGCGGGCCCTCTCGATCAGAAGGCGAGCCGCGGGCAGAATCCTGGCTCGCCGTACGCGTACTGCCCGAACAGCGCCGGGTCGACGGTGTTGGCCTCGATGATGCGCTGGTACACCGCGGCGCCCTCGCCGGGGGTGCGCGCGCGCGATGGATCGTCGAAGTCGACCCGCAGGAGGCCGAAGCGCGGGCAGTAGCCGGATCCCCACTCGAAGTTGTCCATCAGGCTCCAGTGGAAGTAGCCCTCGATGGGGATGCCGTCGTCGATGGCGCGGCCCAGCTCGTAGAGGTGCTCGATGAGGAAGCGGGGCCGCTGGGCATCGGCGCCGTCGGCGATGCCGTTCTCGGTGATGATGATCGGCAGCTGGTAGGGGGCGAGCTCGTCGAGCACCTGGCGCAGGCCGGCCGGGTAGATCGACCAGCCGAAGTCGCTCACCGGCGCGTCGAAGCCCTGGTCCTGGAGATCGTTCTGCAGCGGCAGCCCGATGAGCGGGAAGCTGTCCTGGCTGGTCTCGACCACCAGCGTCACGCCGTAGTAGTTGAGCCCGATGAAGTCGAGACGATCGACCAGCGCCGGGTCGGCCTTGGTGTCGCCCTCGTCGTCCGCGTCGAAATCGTAGTTGCGGTCGATGTCGCCCAGGGTGGCGCCGCGCAGGAAGAAGTCGTTGAGCAGGTAGCGGAACATGTCGGCGGCCGCCACCTGCGCCTCGTTGGTCGGGTCCTTCGGCAGGAACACGCGGCTGTGCTGCGCGATCGACACGCGGGCCGGGTCGCCGTCGCCGTCGGCGTCGATCGTGTCTGCGGCGTGGATGGCGTCGTAGGCGGCGGCGTGGGCGTAGATCATCCGCTCGCCGACCTCGAGCGCAGTGTCCACGTCGAGGAACGCACCGGGCGGCACGCTGCCGCTGATCCAGCCGCCGACCACGTTCACGAACGGCTCGTTCAGGGTGATCCACAGATCGATCTCGGCGCCGTACTCGGCGGCCGCCCATCCGGCGAACTCGGCGAAGCGATCGACGATGGCGGGGTCCTCCCACCCGGCGGCCGCCTCGGGGTCGTCGAGGTCGTCGATCCAGATCGGCAGGTCGAAGTGGATGAGCGTGACCATCACCTGCATGCCGCGTTCGCGCGCCGCGCCGATGACGTCGTGGTAGCGGGCCACCTCCTCGGCCACCGGAGCGGCCGGGAACGACTCCGCGGCAGGAAAGACTCGCGCCCAGTCGATCCCGATCCGGATGGCGTTCTGCCCCATGGCGCTCGCCGCGTCGAGGTCGTCGGCGTAGTGGGCGAAGAAGTCGGGCCCGTCGTCGGCCGATTGCCCCGAGCACGCGGTGCCGCACAGGGTCTCCCACCGGTACCAGTCGGTCGCGTGAAGCCCGCCTTCCACCTGGTAGGGCGCGATGGCGCTGCCCCACAGGAAGCCGCCAGGAAACTGGCCGATCGGATCGGGCAGCGGGGCTGCGTCCGGTCCGGAGCCGGCGTCGACCTCGCCGCCGCCGTCGTCGCCGCCGCCCTCGCCCGGGTCGTCCCCGCATCCGCCGGCGCAGGCGAGGGTCAGGGCGAGGGCAACCGCAGTTGCCGGTCGGCCGGCTGTCCGGTGCGCACCGCCCGGGGGCGGACCGCCGCGAAACCTGTCATTTGCTGTGGCGGCCCAGCCGTGGCACGGTGTCATCGTGGGGAGGAAGAGCAAGTTGCGGGCCAGCCCGCCGGCTGCTGACCAGCCCGTGGTCTGGCGCGGCGGCGTGCACATCGGCGGGACGCCGATCTGGTGCGATGCCCGCCGCGCGCGCGAGCTCTGCTTCGTTTCGCGTGCCGATCGCGTGCCCGCCTCGCACCATGGCCAGATAATCGCCACGGCCGAAACTCTGGCCCTGCTCGCCAGGCAGGGACGCAGGCACGATGCCGCGTCCGAGCTTGCGGTGCCGACCGGGCGCCCGTTCTCGCTCGGCACGCTCCGCCTCGAGCTGTTTCGCTCGGGCAGCGCGCTCGGCGCCGCGTCGCTGTCGGTCGACATCGGCGATCGCCGCGTGGTCTACGCCGGGTCGGTCAACCCGCGCGGCGGCGGCCTGGGCGGCGCCGCCGATCAGCGCGCGTGCACGGTGCTGGTGGTCGACGCCCACTACGGCGACGCGCGCTTCCAGTTCCCGCCGGTCGACGACGCGGTGGCGGCGACGGCCGCGCTGTGCCGCCGCGTGTGCGGCGCGGGCGGCGCCGCGGTGCTGCTGGTGACGTCGGCGCTGAAGGGCCTCGACGTGGCCCACCGGCTGGAGGAGAGCGGCTTGCTCGGGGGCTGCGAGACCCTGGCCCACCGATCGATCCACCACGCGGACCAGAAGGTGCGCAACGCCGGGCTGCCGGCGCCGCTGGTGCGCCGCTTCGCCGCGTCGCGCATGCAGCCGGGCAAGGTGCTCCTGTGGCCGGCCGGCCGGCGCGCGCAGCTCGACCGGGTCGGCATGCCGGCCGGCAGCGAGGTGGTGCTGGTGTCCGGCGCGGCGGCCGATCCCGACGCGATCGCGCGCGCGCGCGCGGCGGGCGGCGTCGCCTGGAGCAGCCAGGCCGACCACGCCGCGCTGCGCCGCTACGTCGAGGAGAGCGGCGCGGCCTCGATCCACCTGGTCGGCCGCTTCGCCGACCGGATGGCCGAGGAGCTGGGCGGGCGCGGGCTCGTCGCGCGCGCGCTCGGCCCGCCGGTGCAGATGAGCCTGTTTGCATGATCCGCGCGGGCGGCACCGGGATGGGCCAGGGCGGCCCCGTCCGGGTCCGCATCGCGAATCCACGGACAGGCGGGCTGTGGTGGCGGGTCCCGTGCCTGGCGCTGGCGTGGCTGCTGGTCGCGGCGCCGGGTGCGGCCGCGCTGGCGGCGCTGGCCGTGCTGCGCGACTACGCGCGCGACCTGCCGGCCGAGCCGGACCTCGACGGCTGGCAGGCAGCGCTGCCGCAGACGAGCGCGATCGACGCGGCGGACGGCACGGTGCTGGCCGACCTGCCGTTCGGCGGCGCGGGCGCCGCCGAGATCGGCCACCGGCGCTGGGTGGCGTACGACGATCTGCCGCCCGTCCTGATCCAGGCGCTGCTGGCCGCCGAGGACGTGCGCTTCTTTCAGCACCGCGGGGTCGACGCGAAGGCGGTCGTGCGCGCCGCGTGGATCAACTACCGCGCCGGCCGCGTCGTCGAGGGCGCGTCGACCATCACGCAGCAGGTGGCGCGCGCGCTCCTGCCGGCCGAGATCGGGCGCGAGCAGAGCCTGCGGCGCAAGGTGCGCGAGGCGCTGGTGGCGCGGCGGCTCGAGCGCCGCTACGACAAGCGGCGCATCCTGGAGGTGTACGCCAACCAGATCTTCCTGGGCGGCGGGGCCTACGGCGTCGCGGCGGCGGCCCGCGCCTACTTCGATCGATCGCCCGGTCAGCTCGACGCGGCCGAGGCCGCGCTCCTGGCCGGGCTGGCCCAGGCGCCGGGCCGGGCCGCGCCCCGCATGGATCCGGCGGCCGCGCGCGCGCGGCGCGACGCCGTGCTCGCGCGCATGCGCCGGGCCGGATTTCTGACCGAGCCGGAATTCCGGCGAGCCAGCGCGAGTCCGATCGCGCTGCGCCAGCCGCCCGCGCGCTACGGCCGCGTCGCGCCCTGGTACACCGAGCGCGCCCGGCGCGAGGTGACCGAGGCGATGCCGGACCAGGTCGCGCGCGGAGGGCTGGTCATCGAGACCGCGGCGCTGCCGGTCCTCGCGTTCGAGGCCGAGGCGGCGGCGCGTCGGCACGCGGCCGGGCTGCGTCGCGCGCCGGCCGAGCCGCCGCCGCAGGTCGGCGCGCTGGTGTGGGATCACGAGACCGGCTACGTCGAGGCCGAGGTGGGCGGGCTCGCCTGGGAGCGGTCTCGCTTCGACCGGGCCACCCAGGCATGCCGGCAGCCCGGCTCGGCGTTCAAGCCGGTGGTGTACGCCGCCGCGCTGGCCGCCGACGTCATCACACCGGGCACGCCGCTCCGCGACGCGCCGATCGCCGAGTACGACGAGCGGCGCGACGTCCACTGGAAGCCGCGCAACAGCGGGCGCGCGTTTCGCGGCGTGGCGCTGGCGCAGGACGCGCTCGCCCTGTCGCTCAACGCGCCGGCGGTGGACGTGATGGATCGGGTGGGCGGCGCCCGCGTGGTGGCCATGGCCCGCCGGCTCGGCATCTCGACGCGCCTCGACCAGGTGCGCCCGCTGGCGCTCGGCGCGTCGTGCGTCATACCGATCGAGCTGGCGCGCGCGTTCGCGGTGTTCGCGCGGGGCGGGCGCGACGCGCGGCCGATCTTCGTCGTGCGGGTGCGGCGCGGCGACGACGTGCTGCTCGACCGCGCGTCGAGCGCCGACCCCTGGCTCGATCCGGCGCGGCGGCTCGACCGGCTGGCCGCCACCGCCGGCGACGATGACGTCGCCGGCGCGGCTCCCGGGGCGGGCGTGGTCGCGGCCGGGCGACCGCTCGATGCCGGGACTGCGTACATGGTGACCGGCATGCTGCGCGACGTGGTGCTGCGCGGCACCGGCACCGGTGCGCGAGCGCTCGGCCGTCCGGCCGCGGGCAAGACCGGCACGACCAATGACGACAGCGACGCCTGGTTCGTCGGCTTCACCGGCCGCGTGCTGGCGGCGGTGTGGATCGGAAACGACGACCCGGCCCGGGTGCTGGGCCCCGGTCGCGACGGCGCGCACGCGGCCCTGCCTCTCTGGACCGAGCTGGTCGGCCTGGCCGAGGGCACGCGCGCGCCGCGCCCGGTCCCGGGGCCGCCGCCGCCCGGCCTGGTGCGCGCGCTCGTCGATCGCGAGACCGGCCTGCTCGCCGAGCCGGGTGCGCCCGACGCGGCCCTGCTTTGGTTCCGGCGCGGCACCGAGCCGACCGCACAGACCAGCGACCCGGCCGGTGTGCCCGCCGATCTGTCGCGCTCGAGCCGCGAGTTCTGACCGAGCCGGCGCGGGCCGCGCGGGCCGAGCGCCGTCGAACTGCAACGCGGGCGCGCACGTCGCCGCCGCGATCGGGTGTGCAGCCCTCGAACAGGGCACGCGCCGGGCGCCCGCGATCGGGTGCGGCGCGTCGCGGCGCGTCGCATCGCCGCTCGACCAGCAGATTCTTGCCACCTGCGGGCCGGGCCTCGCCACCAATCAATCATGCGAATCACGATCACCTTGCTGGCGCTGTCATCGACCGCGCTCATCTGGGCCTGCGGCTCGTCCACGAACAGCTCGACGGAGGGCGTGCGGGCCGATGGCACGCACGTGACGTGCGAGGAGGGGCGCGCCGACGGCATGCAGACCTGCACCCCGGACGACGGCGACGACGAGTGCGAGAGCTGGGACGAGGGCGGCTCCGCCGGCGTCCTGTGGCCGCCCAATCACAAGCTGGTCCGGCTCACGCTCGACGACTGCGCCGCCGCGCGCGACTGCGACGACGGCGGCGACGACGGCGCCGACGACGCGGGCGACGATGCGGGCGACGTGAGCGACGACGCCGGCGATGACGGCAGCGACGACGCCGGCGACGACGGCAGCGACGATGGCGGCGACGTCGGCGTGGCGGCGTCCTCACAGACCCCGCGGCGCTCGCTGCGCGACGCGGTTCCGGTGGCGATCACCTCGATCACCGCGGACGAGCCGGTCGAGGTCGGAGCGGGCGGCGACGGCCACACCACCGACTTCGACATGGCGATCGTGGACGACGTGACGTTCGACCTCCGCTCGGAGCGCCAGGGCGGCGGCGACGGCCGCGTGTACTGGGTCAACTACATCGACTCGGACGGCGTGGACCAGAGCTGCGAGTTCATGGTGCCGCACGATCGCGGCCCGTTCGGCGGCGCGGTCGACAGTGGCGTGGCCGTCACGCTCACGCCCTGAGCGCGGGGCGACGGAGGGGCAGGGTCACGTGCAGGCACCATCACGTGCCGGCGAACCACTCGTAGCCCTGCTCCTCCCAGTAGCCACCGGTCGCGCGGTCGAGGAAGTTGACCTCGGTCAGGTACTTGACGCTCTTGTAGCCCAGCTTGACCGCGCCGTAGAGGCGCAGCGGCGCGCCGAACGCCACCGGCAGCGGCTTGCCGTTCATGCCGTAGGCCAGGATGGTCTGGCCGTGCCACGCGCTCTCGCGGTCCCAGCTCGACCAGTACTTCTCGCCGTCCTCGTCGGTGTCGAACGAGCGGAAGTCGACGTACTCGACCCGTGGATCGACGCCGACGACCTCGGCCAGGTCGGACAGCCGCACGCCGTGCCAGTCGGCGATCGCCGACCAGCCCTCGACGCAGTGGTGCTCGACGCGCACGTCGGTGCGCGGCATCCTCTGCAGATCGGCGAGCGAGAGCGTGCGCGGCCGGGCGACCAGCCCGCCCACGCGGAGCGACCAGCCCGCCGGCGCGACCGGCAGCTCGGGCGAGATGTGGTACGCGGGGAAGTCGCCGGCCGGCGTGACGGCGTCGGGGCGCCGCGCCGCGCGGCGCGAGTGCAGGACGCCCTGCACGCCGTCGTTCCAGCGCTGCATCGCGCCCAGCACGCCGGACCTGGGGTCGGTGCGGTCGCACGCCGCCAGCACGAGCCCGGCGATCGAACCGCCGAGGAGCCGCCGCCGATCGATCATGGCTTGCCTCCGGTGATCATCTCGCCGAGCGAGCGCGGGTGCAGGAGCACCATGATCACGTGGGTGATGACGAAGCCGGCGAGGGCGACCAGGCCGGCGAAGTGCACCAGCCGCGCGCCGTCGTAGCCGCCGAACAGGACGCCCAGCGCCTGCAGCTGCACCGGCTTGTAGATGACGAGCCCCGACAGCACCTCGACGACGCCGAGCGCGAGCGCCGACGTGTAGGCCATGCGCTGCAGGCTGTTGTAGAGGTCGACCGGCGGCGCCTCCTTGCGCAGGCGCAGGTAGTGGGCGATCTGGGCGATGGCGGGGCGTGTGTCGCGCGGCGGCCAGAAGAATCGCCGCCGCCACTCGCCGCTGGTGAACAGGTAGATGAGCCAGAGGAGCGCGTTGCCGACCACGATCCATGCGACCGCGAAGTGCCAGGCGCGTCCGCCGGC
>DATFRY010000630.1:0-2136 GCA_035262925.1 Kofleriaceae bacterium
GCGCTCGACCGCCTCCGCCCGGTCCGGCGCCTGGGGCAGGAGGAACTTCACCGCCACCGGCTGGCGCAGGGTCAGGTGCTCGGCGACGACGACCACACCCATGCCGCCCTGCCCGAGGACTCGCTCGACCCGGTACTTCCCGGCGACCACGTCGCCCACGGCAGGAACGCTGGGCAGACGGCCCATCACGACGGCGACACTCTAGCATCTTGAATCGGGTCAAGCCCTGTCGCTCGGCCAGCACTGATGGATGGCCATCCGAGCGCGAGTCACGAGCGGCGCGACCTCCGCGGCGCGCGGTCTGCGTCTCTCGGGCCTCGCGAGCCTCGCAACGCCCGCGCAGGTCGTCCCGTGCGACGCGATACGTCATCGGGCCGGCGCGATCGGCGATCGATCGAGGTCGGCCGCGCGGCGCATCTTGACGCGCCTCGTGATTGTGGTCCCATCCGCCTGGGGCTCCGCGGCAACAGCGAGGAGGCCGAGGAGGAGGCCATGCTCCTGTCCGGTCACAACCCGTCGGTGAGATCATGGGCGGCGCGCGCCGCCGCGGCGGAGGTGAGGGAGTGAACGCCCCCGAGATCGTCGTGGTCGGCAGCCTCAACATGGACCTGGTGGCCCGGGTGGCCCGCCTGCCGGTCCCGGGCGAGACGGTGCCGGGGTCCGACTTCGCGACCGTGCCCGGCGGCAAGGGCGCCAACCAGGCCGTCGCCGCGGCCCGCCTGGGCGCGCGCACCGCCATGATCGGCTGCGTCGGCGACGACGACTTCGGCGCCCGCCTGCGCGCCGGCCTCGAGGCCGACGGCATCGAATGCAGCGCGCTGCGGACGGCGCCGGGCATGCCGTCCGGCGTGGCGCTCATCGCCGTCGACGGGGCCGGCCGCAACGGGATCGTCGTCGTGCCCGGCGCCAACGGGGAGCTCGCGCCGGCCGACGTGGACGCGGCCGAGCGGCTCATCGCCGGCGCGCGCATCGTCGTCCTCCAGCTCGAGGTCCCGATCGACACGGCCCTGCACGCCGCCCGCCGCGCGCGCGACCTGGGCCGGACCGTGGTGCTGAATCCCTCGCCGGCGCGGCCGCTGCCGGCCGGGCTGCTCGGCTGCGTCGACCTGCTCGTCCCCAACGAGATCGAGGCCGCCGCGCTGACCGGCGCGCCGGTGGTGTCGGTCGACGACGCGATCGCCGCCGGCCGGCATCTACGCGCCGGCGGCGCCGGCACGGTCCTGGTCACCCTCGGCGCGGCGGGCGCGGTGATCGTGGGCGCGGACGGCGAGCGCCACGCCCCGGCGCCGCGCGTCGAGGCGGTCGACACCACCGCCGCCGGCGACACCTTCCTCGGCGGACTGTGCGCCGCGCTGGTCCGCGGGCGCGGCCTGGCCGGCGCGGTTGCCTTCGGCCAGGCCGCGGCCGCGCTCTGCGTCACCCGGCGCGGCGCGCAGCCGTCCATCCCCCACGCCCGCGAGGTCGTCGTGGACGCCGCCGCCGGCGGTGGCGAGACCGGCGGCGGCGACGCGCGCTGAACGCGCGAGGTCGACGAGCTACATCGGGCGGTAGCGGAACCGCCGCGGGTCCTCGAGCCGGATGTAGCTCACCGGCGGCGTGTGCTTCCTGAACCGGCGGCGCATCTCCGCGCCGAGAGCGCGGAAGGCGGCCACCGAGAGGGCGACACCGGTCGAGTCGAGCATCGCCGCCGTGTTGACCGCCTGCCCGATGACGTCGATCCTCCGCTCCGCGCCGAAGCGCCCGACCACGGCGGTGCCCACGTGCAGCTGGACCTTCAGCCGGCACTCCCAGCCGCGCTCCTTCATCGCGTCGTCGACCGCCTCCTTCAGCTCGAGGACCGCGCCGACCGCGTCGTCGGCGGCCGCCTGGTGGAAGATGAAGAGCGCCCCGTCACCCATGAACTTGACGACGTACCCTCCGGCCGCGCTCACGTGCCGCTCGACCTGCCCGAAGAACTGGTCGAGGATCTCCGCCAGCTCCGCATCGTCCACGCACCGACTCTGCGCGGCGAAACGCGTCAGATCGAGGAAGCCGATCACGAGCGGCAGCGCAGCGCGCTCCGCGACCGCGGATGGTTCGAATCGCATGACTCCTCCATTGACCGGTCCGACGTCGGCCCGTGCGTCCGACAGATGC
>DATFRY010000631.1:0-3395 GCA_035262925.1 Kofleriaceae bacterium
GCAGGTGCAGCGTCGGTCGTGCCGGCGGTCGAGCCGGAGCCGTCGCCGGCGGCAGGTGCAGCGTCGGTCGTGTCGGCGGTCGAGCCGGAGCCGTCGCTGGCGGCAGGTGCTGCGTCGGTCGTGCCGGCGGCCGAGCCGCACTCTTCGCTGGCGGCGGGTGCTGCTGCGTCGGCAACCGGGAGATCACCAGACGTGGCGTTTCGGCGTGCGGACGGGGGGCTCTACGGTCAACCGCGCGCCGATGACACCGACGTGGCGGATGTGATCGCGGGCTTGCGGCGCATCGGTGTTCCGGCGGCCGATGCGCGGCGGGCGGTCGCCGAGGCTGCCGCGTCGGGCGCAGTGGCGATCGAGGACCTGCTGCGACGGGCACTGGTCGTGCTGGGCCGCACGACGTACGCGGGAGTCGCGCGGGTGTCCCGCGTCGCTGCGAACCCGTGAGGCCGATCGAGGTCGCGCGGGGAGAGGGACTCACGGCTCATGCGGCGGTCATGAGATAGCGGCAACAAGGTGGTGGTCCTGTCCTGCGCCTTCGGAACGCTCCGTGGCGCGTCGCGGAGCGCGACGTGGTTGGCGCCAGCTGCGTCGTGGTCGGTGCGCCGGCCTTCCAGTGCGCGGGTGCGGCCTTGCAGAGGCTGCCGCGTAGGGCCAGCCGCGCGCTCGAGCAAGGCCGCCGTGGCGAGCCCTTCCTCGAGCGCGAGGACGCGGCGGAGTATCGAGGACCAGGTGCGGCGGTCGCTGTCGGCTGCGGCGCCACGGATGTCGCGGGGCGCGCTCGCCGTGGCATCGATCGCGTGACGCGGCTGGACGCCTGGCGCGGCGCGGCTGGACGCCTGGCGCGGCGTGGCGCCGCGTCGAGTCGCGGCGTTTGCGGCGGTCATGCGATCCCGGAGCGACGCGACCGCTCGCCGACCTCGCGTGGTGATCGCGGGGTCGCGCGGTTCTTGCCCGCCCCGAATGGCGTCGCGCGGCGGCGGACATCGAGGAACCGCGGCGGCGGGCGCTGTCGGTGCGCGGCACGACACTGGCCGCGGTGGCCCGGCCGGTGGCCTCGATCGCACGCGGCTGGACGGCCAGCAGGGGACGCGTAGACTCGCGGACGATGCGGCCGCTGTACGACCCGGAGCGGCACGAGCGGCTGGCGGGGCTGGCTTGGAGCGCGGGGCGGGCGCGCGACGCGATCGGGGCGATCGGCCGCGAGGCGGAGGCGGCGTTCGATGCGCGGCGGCTGTGGCCGGTGCATCCCGGCGACGAGGAGGCGGTGACGGGGGGCGACGGGATCTTGCGCGGCGTGTACGTCGGCGCGGCCGGGATGCTGCACGGGCTCGCCCGGCTGGCGGAGGCGGGGCTTCACGTCCCCGCGATCGACGGTGCCGAGGTGGCTCGCGATCTCCACGAGGGCTCGCTGGCGTCGCCCGACGAGGATGACGCGGGGGCGTCGCTGCTGGTGGGGTCGAGCGGGATCCTGCTCGTGGCGCACCGGCTCGCCGGGTCGCCTGCGATCGCGGCCGCGACGGCCGACGCGCTGGCGGACGCGATCGCCGCGAACGTCGAGCATCCATCGAACGAGCTGCTGCTCGGCGCGCCCGGGACGATGATCGCCGCCCGCGCGATGTACTCGCGCACCGGCGAGGAGCGGTTCGCCGAGCTGTGGCGCGCCAGCGCGCGTGCGCTGCTCGCCCGTCAGGACGCGGACGGGCTGTGGACGCAGGACCTGTACGGCGACCGTGACCGCCTGGTCGGCGCGGGTCACGGCTTCGCGGGCAACGTGCTGGCGCTGCGCGGCGCCCCCGAGTGGCTCGACGACGCGGCCGCGACCGAGGCGCGCGCGGTCGCCACGGCGCGTGCCCTCGCCCTGCTCGACGGCGGGCGGGCGAACTGGCCCACGTCCGCCGGCTCGCCCACCACCCGGCCCACCCGGCCAACCACCGCGCCCGGCGCCCCGCTCGTCCAGTGGTGCCACGGCGCCGCCGGCGTCGTCGCCTCCCTCGCCGCGGTCGCGCCCGGAGACGACGCCCACGGCGCGCTGCTGGCGGCCGGCGGCGAGCTCGTGTGGCGGGCCGGCCCGGTCGCGCGCAGCGCCGGCCTGTGCCACGGCACCGCCGGGAACGGCTTCGCGCTGCTCGCGCTGTTCGCGCGCACGGGCGACGAGCGCTGGCTGGACCGGGCGCGCGCGTTCGCGATGCACGCGCTCGACCAGGTCGCGCGCAGCCGGGCGGCCGGGCAACCCGGCCGCCACGCGCTCTTCACCGGCGACCTGGGCGCCGCCCTGCTCGCCGCGGCATGTCTGGACGGCGACGCCCGCTTCCCCGGCCTCGACGACTGGTAGTACGTTTCCCGGGTGTGCGGCCGCTACTCGCTGACCCGCCCGGAGGAGATCCCCGACTTCCTCGGGCCGGTGCTCGACGATCCGGCGCTGCCCGAGCCGGTCGCGCCGCGCTTCAACATCGCCCCGACCCAGACCCTGCCGATCGTCGCCAACCGGACCCGCCGCACCATCGAGCTGGCGCGCTGGGGCCTGGTCCCGTCGTGGGTCGATGACCCGTCGATCGGCAACCGCCTCATCAACGCGCGCGGCGAGAGCCTGGGCGAGAAGCCCGCCTTTCGCGACGCCCTCGCCCGCCGCCGCTGCCTGGTCCCGGCCGACGGCTTCTACGAGTGGCAGCGCGCCGGCAAGCGCAAGCAGCCCTTCTTCATCCACCTCGCGCCGCGCCGCACCTTCGCCCTCGCCGGGCTGTGGGACCGCTGGCGCGCGCCCGACCAGACCTGGCTCATCAGCTTCACCATCGTGACCTGCGCGCCCAACCCGCTCATCGCCCCGCTGCACGACCGCATGCCGGTCGTGGTCGCGCCCGCGGACCACGAGCGCTGGCTCACCCGCGAGCCGGTCGACGCCGAGGCGCTGGCCGACATCATCGCGCCCGCCGATCCGGCCGGCTGGATGGTCGAGCCGGTCGGCGAGTGGGTCAACCGCGTCGATCACGACGGCCCCGAGTGCATCGAGTCGCGCCCGGTGCAGGGCGCGCTCTTCTGAGCCGCTATACTCCCCGTATGGCCGATTCGCCGCACGCCGGCCGTCACGCCCACGTCCTGTGCAACGAGGACGGCGCGCTGGCACCGGACCGGCCGTGGATCTTCCGCACCTACGCCGGCCACACCAGCGCGCGCGCGTCCAACGAGCTCTTCCGCGCCAACCTGGCCCACGGCCAGACCGGCCTGTCGATCGCGTTCGACCTCCCGACCCAGTGCGGCTACTCGTCGGACCACCCGCTCGCCCGGCCCGAGATCGGCAAGGTCGGCGTGCCGATCAACACGCTCGACGACATGCGCGTCCTGTTCGACGGCATCGACCTGGCCGGCGCCAACACGTCGATGACGATCAACGGGACCGCGAT
>DATFRY010000632.1:0-3771 GCA_035262925.1 Kofleriaceae bacterium
GGCGATCCGGCCGAGTACGCCGCCCTTGTCGAGCACATCGTGCGCAACCCGTACCTCAACGGCGAGACCGTTCGCCTCGACGGCGCGCTCCGCATGCAGCCCAAGTGAGCGCGAAGAAGACGAGCGCAGCGCTGGTTCCGCGCCTGGCGGCCGATCTCGGCCTGCCGGCGGCCGGCGTGGCCGCGGTGTGCGCGCTGCTCGACGAGGACGCCACCGTCCCGTTCATCGCGCGCTACCGCAAGGAGGCGACCGGCGGGCTGGACGAGGTCGCCATCCGCGCGATCGAGGAGCGCCGCGCGTACCTGTCCGAGCTGGAGGACCGCCGCCAGGTGGTGCTCGCCTCGATCGAGGAGCAGGGCGCGCTCACCGACGATCTGCGCGCCCGCATCCTCGCCACCGACAGCAAGGCGGAGCTCGAGGACCTCTACCTGCCGTTCCGGCCCAGGCGGCGGACGCGCGCCGCGATCGCGCGCGAGCGCGGCCTCGGCCCGCTGGCCGATCGCATCCTGGCCCAGCCCGAGCGCGGCGATCCGCTGGCCGAGGCGACCGGCTTCGTCGACGCCGAGAAGGGCGTGCCGGGGCGCGACGAGGCGCTGGCCGGCGCGCGCGACATCGCGGCCGAGGCGGTGGCCGAGAACGCCGACGTGCGCGCGGCCGTGCGGACCGCCTTCCGCGAGCAGGGCGATCTGGCGGTCGAGGTGGTGCCGGCCCAGGCCGAGCAGGCCGGCAAGTTCCAGCAGTACTTCGACTACCGCGAGCCGGTGCGGGCCATGCCGTCGCACCGCTTCCTCGCCATCCGCCGCGGCGAGAACGAGGGCTTCCTGCGCGCGCGCATCGAGACCGACGACGAGCGCCTGCGCGGCCAGGTCGCCCGGCTGGTCGGGCTGCGCGGCGGCTCGCCGTTCGCCGGCCAGCTCGAGCTCGCCGTGCGCGACAGCCTCAAGCGCCTGCTCGCGCCCAGCATCGAGAACGAGGTGCGCGCCGAGCTCAAGGAGCGCTCCGACCGCGGCGCGGTGGCGGTCTTCGCCGAGAACCTGCGCCACCTGCTCCTGGCCGCCCCGCTCGGGCAGCGCTCGGTCATCGGCATCGACCCCGGCCTGCGCACCGGCTGCAAGTGCGCCGCGGTCGACCCGACCGGGCGGTTCCTCGGCCACGTGACCATCTACCCCAGCCACGGGGACTCGGGGCGCGAGCGCGCGCGCCGCGAGCTGGTCGAGTTCGTGCGCCGCCACGCGCCGCATGCCATCGCGGTCGGCAACGGCACCGGCGGGCGCGAGACCGAGGCGTTCACGCGCGAGGTGCTGCGCGACGCGGGCGTGGCCGATCTGATCGTGGTGCAGGTGAGCGAGGCCGGGGCCAGCGTGTACAGCGCGTCGGACGCGGCGCGCGACGAGTTCCCCGATCTCGATCTCACCGTGCGCGGCGCCATCTCGATCGCGCGCCGCCTGCAAGATCCGCTGGCCGAGCTGGTCAAGATCGAGCCCAAGGCGATCGGCGTCGGCCAGTACCAGCACGACGTGCACCAGCCGCTGCTCGGGCGGGTGCTTGCCGAGGTGGTCGAGTCGTGCGTCAACCGGGTCGGCGTGGCGCTCAACACCGCGAGCGCGGCGCTCCTGTCGTACGTCGCGGGGGTGAGCCCGAAGGTGGCGCGCAGCATCGTCGAGCACCGCGAGAAGCGCGGCGCCTTCCGCGCCCGCGCGGATCTCCTGGCGGTGAGCGGGGTCGGGCCGCGCACGTTCCAGCAGTGCGCGGGCTTCCTCCGCATCGCCGACGCCGCCCATCCGCTCGACCGCTCGGCGGTGCACCCGGAGCGCTACGGCCTGGTCGAGCGCATCGCCGCCGATCTGGGAGTCGGCCTGGCCGCGCTGGTCGGCGACCAGACCATGGCCGGCCGCATCGACATCCGCCGCTACGTGGGCGACGGGGTCGGCGAGCCGACCCTGGCCGACATCGTGTCGGAGCTGGCCAAGCCGGGCCGCGACCCGCGCGCCGCGTTCGAGCCGCCGCGCTTTCGCGACGACGTGCGCGAGCTGTCCGACCTGGCGGCCGGCATGGTGCTCGAGGGCGTGGTCACCAACGTCACCGCGTTCGGCGCGTTCGTCGACGTCGGCGTGCACCAGGACGGCCTCGTCCACGTGTCGCAGCTGAGCGACAGGTTCGTGCGCGACCCGGCCGAGGTGGTCAAGGTCGGCGACCGGCTCACCGTGCGCGTCCTCGAGGTCGACCTCGCCCGCAAGCGCATCTCGCTGACGGCGCGCAAGGAGGGCGCCCCGGCGGGCCGCGGCCGTCCTCCCGAGCCGGGCGCAGGCGCGGCCGCCGGCGGGCCGAAACCGCGCAAGCGCGACGACCGCGGCGACCGCGGCGCCGGTGGCGGCGGCGAGCGCGACCGCGGCGAGGCCAGGCAGTTCCGCAACAACCCCTTCGCGACCCTCGGGGACAAGAAGCGCGACCGGTAGCGGGCCGCGCGGCGCCACCCGCCCGACGCGGCGCGGCCCTACCGGAAGACGTCCGGGTTGCGCGCCACCACCTTGCCGATGCCCTCGCCGGTGACGCCGGGGATGACGCCGTAGCCGTCGAACAGCTGGGACAGGCGCATCGACAGGCGCTCGAAGTCGTCGGTCCGGCGGAGCTCGTCCAGCTTGGAGCGCTCGCCGTTCAGGAGGACGAACGCGTTGAGGTCACCGCCGTGGGGCGTGAGGCCGACGAACTGGAAGCTCTCGAACCAGCCCTCGCGCTGGTAGCGCTGGAAGGTCTCGGTCGCCTCGCGCACGAGGAAGGGATGGGCCTCCTTCTCGCGTCCCGGTGCCGGCCTGTTGAAACCGAGGAAAAGACATGCAGTCGCCATGATGCTCGCCTCCTTGCACACTCGCCAACCATCGATGCCATTACGACAGTTGAGTCTACGTCTCGAGGCAAGCCCGGTTACGGCGACCCCGATCGGCCGCCCGATCAGCCGAGCCCGATCAGCCGAGCCCGATCTCAGCCGAGATAGATGGGCGGCGGCCGGAAGCAGACCGCGCCCGACCTCTCGAGCTGGGCCGCCACCCCGAGCAGGAGATCCTCCTGCCACCACGGGGCGATGAGCTGCAGGGACGGCGGCGGCACGTCGGGACGCGGGTCGGGCTCGGCGGCGAGCGGCATGGCGATGGCGGGGACGCCCGCGTGGTTGACCAGCGCCGAGAACCAGGACAGGACCGAGCGATAGTGCTCGCCGTCGATGAGGTCGTCGCCGATGCGCTTCCGGCGCGCGGCCACCGCCGGTGTGACCAGCAGGGAGACCCCGCGGAACGCGTCGGCGAAGGCCTCGACCAGGGTGGCGCGCCAGCGCTGGGCCTCGAGGTAGACCGCCGGCGTGACCCGCTCGGCCTCCGCGAGGCGAGTGGCGACGTCCGGGCCGTACGGCCTTCCCTCGGCGCGGAACCGTCGGTGGATGTGGGCCGCCTCGGCCCCGCCCAGCTCCGCGATCATCCCCCACGGCGCGAGGCGCGCGTCGTCGATCGCGACCACGTCGGCGCCCATGCGCGCGAGGAGCGCGGTCGCGTCGGCGACGGCCCGCCTCACGTCTGGCTCCGTCGCCGAGAACTCGTTCCACGCGGCCGGCACGCCGATGCGCAGACCGGCGAGCGGGCGCGGCGCGGCGGCCCCCGGCAGCGCGGCCAGCGCGCGGTAGACGCGGTCGATGGTCGCCACGTCGCGCGCGAACGGGCCGACGGTGTCGAGCGACGAGGCCAGCGGGAACACGCCCGCCGTCGGGACGCGGCCGTGCGTGAC
>DATFRY010000633.1:0-38473 GCA_035262925.1 Kofleriaceae bacterium
GACTCGCCGTGGCGCCTGGCCAGCTCGCTCAAGCGCATCTTCCGCTTCATCGAGTCCAACATGAATCCGGGCGCCGACCTGGCGCAGGTCGAGTACGCGGCGGTCAACGGCATGCTGAGCACCCTCGACCCGCACTCGGTGCTGCTCGATCCGGAGATGGCGCGCGAGATGGAGGTCAACACCGGCGGCCACTTCGGCGGGCTCGGCATCGTCATCGGCATGCGCCAGCGCAAGCTCACGGTCATCCGCCCGATGCGCGGCACTCCGGCGTGGGAGGCCGGCATCAAGGCCAACGACACCATCGTCAGGATCAACGACGAGGTGACCGAGAACCTCACCCTCAACGAGGCGGTCGACCGGATGCGCGGGCGCAAGGGCACGCGCGTGACCCTGTGGATCGAGCGCAAGGGCGCCGCCGCGGCCACGCGGTTCGACCTGGTGCGCGACGAGATCCGGGTGCCGTCGGTGCAGTCGAAGCTGCTCACCCGCAAGGTGGGCTACATCCGGCTGCAGCAGTTCGCCGGCCGCTCCACCGACGAGGTGCGCGAGGCCATCGCCTCGCTGCGCAAGCAGGGCGCGAAGTCGTGGGTGCTCGATCTGCGCTGGAACCCGGGCGGCCTGCTCGAGCAGGCGATCCAGGTGACCGACCTGTTCGTCGATCAGGGCACCATCGTGACCACGGTCGGCGGCAACGAGCGCGAGCCGCGCCGGGCCGAGCGCTCGCCGGGCGACGTCGTCAACCAGCCGCTGGTCGTGCTGGTCAACGGCGGCTCGGCCTCGGCGTCGGAGATCGTGGCCGGCGCGCTCAAGAACCTCGACCGCGCCCTGGTCATCGGCACCACCACCTTCGGCAAGGGCTCGGTGCAGATCCTCTACGACAACGACGACGGCTCCAAGCTCAAGCTGACCATCGCGCAGTACCTGACGCCGGGCGACCTGTCGATCCAGTCGCTCGGCATCGTGCCGGACATCGAGCTCAGCCGCATGTGGGTGCCGCCCAGGAACCAGGGGCCGGACAACTTCGTGCGCCTCCTGCCTCCCGTGCGCAGCTACCGCGAGAAGGACCTCAAGGCCCACCTCGACTCTACCTACGCCAAGGAGGGCCCGAGGCCCGAGCACACGCTCTCGTTCCTGTACGAGCCGCCGGCCAGGCCCGACAGCGCGGCCGACGAGCAGGATCCGGGCGACGCGGCGCCTCCGGGCCAGGCCGGGCCGGCCGGGGCCGAGGACGAGGAGCCGGCCGGGCCCGACGAGGAGCCGCCGGCCGAGGACGAGTTCGTGATGGACTTCGAGATCGGCCTGGCGCGCGACGTCCTGGCCGAGGCCGGCGCGCCGACCCGCAAGGGCATGGTCAAGCGCGCGGGCAAGCTCCTGGCCGTCCGCCGGGCCCAGGAGACCAAGAAGCTGGTCGACAAGCTGGCCGCGCTGGGCGTGGACTGGAACGCGCCGCCGGCCGGCGACGCGAACGCGGCCAGGCCGACCCTGAGCGGCAGCTTCCACATCGAGGGCAACAACCGCAACATCAAGGCCGGCCAGCTGGTCAAGCTGGTCGGCACCGTGCAGAACGCCGGGTCGGTGCCCGCCTATCGCGTGCACGCGCGCGTCAAGTCGGACGACGAGCTGTTCGACGAGAGCGAGCTGGTGTTCGGCAAGATCGATCCGGGCAAGTCGAAGTCGTGGACCGCGCAGATCAAGGTGCCGGACGAGGCGATCGATCGGGTCGATCACCTGGACTTCGACGTGCGCGAGGCGCGCGGCGCGACGGTCAAGGCGGCCCCGCTGGCGCTGCGCGTGGTGGCGGCCGATCGGCCGATCTTCGCCTACAGCCACCAGCTGCTCGACGACGGCAACGGCGACGGCGTGGTGCAGGAGGGCGAGAAGCACCGCCTGCGCGTTGCGGTCAAGAACATCGGCAAGGGCGAGGCGCGCGACACCACCGCGGTCCTGCGCAACGCGTCGGGGACCGATCTCCTGCTCAAGAAGACGCGCTTCGAGCTGGGCTCGCTCAAGCCGGGCGAGGTGCGCTCGGTCGAGTTCTCCTTCACGGCGGCGCCCAGCATCAGCGCCAAGGAGGTCGTGGTCGAGCTGACGGTCTACGACTCGGTCCTGCGCGAGGCCGTCGCCGAGAAGCTCCACTACCCGCTGCACAAGAGCGCGCCGGCGGTGAGCCAGGCGGGAGGCGCGGTGCAGGTGTCGGACAGGACCGCGCGCGTGTACGAGGGCGCGTCGGCCGACTCGGTCGTCATCGCCAGCGCGCCGCGCAACGCGGTGTTCCGCGTCACCGGCAAGGTGAGCGACTGGCTGCGCGTGGAGCTCGAGGGCGGCAGGGCCGGCTTCGTGCAGGCCAGCGAGGTGAGCCGCTCGGAGCGGCAGCCGCGCACGGCCGGGCTGGTGCCGCGCTGGCAGGTCACGCCGCCGGCGCTCGCGATCGAGGTGCCGAGCTACGAGGTGTCGGGCTCGACCTTCAAGCTCAAGGGAAGGGCGACCGACGACACCCACGTCGAGGACGTCTACGTGTTCGTGTCCAACCGCGACGCCAAGGTCGACAACCGCAAGGTCTTCTACCGATCGAACCGCGGGGCGGCCAGGCAGGCGGAGATGAGCTTCGCGCCCGAGATCCCGCTCTGGCCCGGCTCCAATCTGGTGACCGTGGTCGTGCGCGAGAACGACGACGTGAAGTCGGCCTACAACATGTTCCTGTACCGGCCGGCCGCGGGTCAGCCCACCGCGTCGGCGCGGTAGGCGAGCGGTCGCGCGCACCCCGCGGCGAGGGACCTGAATGGGCCGGCCCGATCGAGAGTCGATGTCGACGATGACGCAGAGAGGGCGCCCGGTCTCGTTCGTCGCGCTGGCCGGCGCGGCGCTCGTGAGCATGAGCCTGGCCGACGGCGGCCGCGGCGCGGCCGCGCAGACCCGCGAGGCGCCGCGCGTGGCCGGCAAGTACGCGGCGACCTTTCAGGAGGTCGCCAACAACTGCTCCGGGATGGGCATGAACCTGGGCTCGGCGACGATCGAGCTGTCGCAGTCGGGCGAGCGCGCGGTGCAGGTGACCGTGCCCGCCGTGCCGATCATGCGCGGCGTGGTGGGCAAGGCCGGCAAGTTCAAGGCCGACGCGAAGCGCGGAAAGACCGCCATCCAGGGCGTGGACGGCCGCTTCTCGGTCGCCGGCCGGGTCGACGACAAGGGCATCCAGCTCCTGTTCATCGCCGAGTACTACCGGGGCACGCGGCCGATGTGCACGCAGAGCTGGAACGCCTCGGGGCCGCGGCGGTAGCCGGGCGCCGTTCGCTCACGCCGGCGGGTCGCCGGCCACGCAGGCGGCCGGCGCGGCCAGTCGCGCCTCGAAGAAGTCGCCGACCTCGGCGGCGACGCGGTCGCGCTCGACGTCGATCGCGACCAGGTGATAGCTGCGCGGCAGGGTCACCGTCCTGACGTCGGTGGAGCCGACGCGGGCGGCGATCTCGCTCATCGAGGCGTAGGGAGCGACGTGATCGTGGAGGGCGTGGATGACCAGGAGCGGCGCGCGCACGGCCTCGATCTCGGCGCGGATGGTGGCGCGGGCGCGGTCGAACTCGAGGAGCGCGCGGATCGGCATGACCGGGTAGCTCGGGTTCTCCGCCTTCATGGCCGCGTCGGCGATGTCGGAGCCGCCGCGCTTGCCGATCGGTCGCAGCCGGGCCGCGAGCCCGGGGATGCGGCGCAGCGCGCCGATGAGCGCGCGCGGTCCGGCCGGCAGCCACAGCGGGGCGGCCAGGCTGGCCAGCGCCGCCATCTGGTGGCCGCGGGTGGCAGCGAGGTGGAGACCCAGCAGCCCGCCCAGCGACTGCCCGACCACCGCGACGCGGCTGCAGCGCGCGCGCAGCCGATCGAGCTCGTGCTCGACGTGGCCGACCCAGTCGGTCCACGGCGTGCGATCGAGCTCGCGCGCATTGCTGGCGTGACCGGGCAGGCACACGCCGAGCGCCGTCATGCCGCGCCCGTGCAGGCGCTCGCCCAGGAAGCGCATCTCGAACGGCGTGCCCGTGAAGCCGTGGATCAGCAGCACGCCGCGGTCATCGCCCTCGAGCTCGAACGCCGCGCGATCGCCTGCCATCGCGGCGCATCCTAACCCCGGAGCTCACTTCGGTTGAGCCTCAGTGAGCTCCGGTGTCAGGGCTTCGCGCTTTCGCGCGCAGCCGGTCGATTTCGACGGGGAGCCCCGCCGACTTCGTCGGCACCCCGTCTGACCCACAGTCCGCTTGGTCGGGTTCGACCAAGCGAACCGTGGGTCTAGCCCGGGCCACCGCGGCTCGCTGCCCTTCAGGATCCTGAGGACCTTGAAAAGGCGGACATCAAGGATCTGAAGCGCCGCGCGCGGCCCGGCGGCGCCGAGAGACGCCAGGCGCGGCCGGGGAGCCCGACATGAGCGGAATCCCCGGGCGCTGCGCGGCCGTGGGCGCGCTCGACGGGTCGGCACTCGACTTGCTCCAGGAACGGCCGGAGGCGATCGATGCGAGCTGTCAGTTCCGTCTTGACCTGCTGCGTTCTCCTGCTGTGCGCGGCCTGCGCGTCCGACCGGGCCGGCGACGAGAGCGGCGCGCGCTACCCGGTGCAGCTGTCGCCGGGGAGCGACCTCGAGGACGCCCAGTCGTGCGGCGTCGACGACCCCGACTGCCCCGACGGCACCCTCTGTGCGGTCGTCCACCTCGCCGCGGGCGACAGCGCCCCGACCTGCGTGAGCGAGGACATCTGCACCCAGGCCACCTGCCAGGGCGACGCCCAGTGCACGGTCGCCGAGAGCTTCCCGGCGCAGATCTTCTGCAGCGGCACGTGCACCGGCTCGGACTGCGACGCCCCGGCCGATCGCTAGCCCGGCGGTTCGGTTCGATCCGGCCCGCCGATTTGCTCGGTGCGGCCGGCGCTCGGCGCTCGCGCGCGGACTATCATGCGGTCCATGAAGCGGCTGTGTGTGGCGTCGATCGCGTTGGCGTGTGTGGCCTGCTCGACCAAGGAGGAGCCGCCGGCCGCGCAGCAGCCGCCGGCGCCGTCCGCGCCGCCCGTGACCGGCGAAGCGCCCGCGCCGGGTCCGACGACGGAGACGCCGGCGCCGAGCCCGACGCCGGCAGCGAGCCAGCCGGAGACGGCCGAGCGCCCGCTCTACTACGAGCGGGTGATCGCGCCGGCCGATCTCGAGAAGCGCACGCTGCGCGAGCTCTCGCTCATGCGCAACACGATCTTCGCCCGCGCCGGCAATCCCTTCCGCAAGAAGTGGCTGCGCGACCACTTCGAGGCCCAGCCCTGGTACCACGCGCTGGACAGGACCGACGAGTCGAAGCTCACCGACATCGACCGGCAGAACGCGGTGCTCATCGCCGGGGCCGAGGCGGCCTTCACGCGCGCCGAGCTGGAGAAGCGGCTGGCCGAGGTGCAGGCCCGCGCGTCCGGCGGCGCGGCGGCGCCCGACGACGAGATCGAGCTCCGCCTCCTGTCGGCCCGCCTGGGCGTGTGGAAGGGCTCTGCCGGGGTGCCGCGCGGCGAGCGCTCGCCGCTCGAGGACCCGAGCATGCTCGACGCGCTCCTCGACCTGAAGGCGCTCGGGAACCTGTCGCGCCGCGACCTCCGCCTCCTGCGCAACACCATCTACGCGCGCCGCGGGCGCCCCTTCAAGTCGGTCCTGCTGACCGAGTACTTCGACGGCATGGCCTGGTACCGGGCCGACGACGCCTACAGCGACACCCGCCTCACCGCGGTCGACAAGAAGAACATCCGCCTGGTCCGCAGCGTCGAGGACTCGCTGGGCGGGCCGCTGTCGGAGCACGAGCACGAGAAGGAGGAGGGCTGGTTCGAAGGCGCTTGATGAGACCCGGGCGCCCGGTCGGGCGCCGACCCTCGACGACGCGATGAATCGACGCGATCAGAACGCGGCCCGCCGCCCGCGCCGATCGAGCGCGCTCGAGCCCAGCGACTCGAGGAGCTCGAGCACGAGCGGCGCCTGCGCCGACGGCCGCGCCGGCGCCGCGCCCAGCCCGGCGTCGACCGGCACCACCTCCGCGGCCACCCGACCTCGCCGCGGGATGGAAACCCTGAGGATCAGCCCCTCGTCCTCGCGCGAGCAGTCGCACGCGAAGATCAGGTTGCCGAGGCCCCAGGCGATGACCGCGTCGCCGCGCCGCTCCACCGCCGCCACCGCGTGGGTCCCGTGGGCCGAGACCACGCGCGCGCCGGCGGCCAGCGCGACGTCGACCGCGGCGCGCAGCTCGGGGCGCGGCAGGTAGGACGGCGGCCCGGTCACGTGGAAGGTCGCCACCAGCGCGTCGCCCCGCGCGCGCGCCGCCGCCAGGTCGGCCGCCAGATGGGGCGGAACGCCGCCGCCGAGGTCGTGGGCGGTGACGACCACCCGGACGCCGCCGACCTCGAGCACCGCGCCGGTCGGGCCCACCGGCGCGAGCCCGGCCGCGCGCGCGGCCCGCTCGGTCCCGACCCGGCCCGCCGGACCGAGGTCGCCGGCGTGGTTGTTGGCGATGCCGACCGCGCGCACTCCGGCCGCGCGCAGCTCCGCGAGCGCGCCCGGCGCGTTGACCAGGCGCCGCTCGGTGCTCGCCTCCGCGCCGGCGCCGACCGGACCCTCGAGGTTCACGACGCCGGCCGCGCCGCCGACGATTTCGGCCAGCGGCGCGAGCCGCCCCTCGAGCCGCGCCCCGACGTGGACATCGCCGCCGAGCCAGAGCTCGGCCGGCGCGGGATCGCCGGCACATCCGGCGATCAGCAAGGTGACCACGAAGAGCCGCATGGCCGGCGACGGTGCCGACTGTATCAGCACCCGGGCCAGGTCGGCCCGCGAGACCCATGATCGGCGGTGCTCGTGTCACAGGGTCGGCGCGTGCGGATTCGCGCCGGCTCGCGGGCGAGCGCTGGCCCGAGGGCGCGGCCTGGGCTCATACTCGGAGCTGCTCGCGCTGCCGCGAGTCGAGGAGTCGAGGGGTCGATGCCGAGGGTCAGCGCGCCGAACTGTCCATGTACGCCGGTCCGGCCCACGGCAAGGGGGTGAGCCGCGCCCGCTGCATCGAGGTGCCGAGCAAGTGGCGCATCGAAGGCTTCGGCCGCAGCTACGCCCTCAAGACCAGCCTCGGCTACGTCGCGGTCGGCAGCAAGGACCCGGGCACGGCGTTCCCGATCCTCGTCGGTGTCGACCCGCGCGGCAAGGTGAAGTGGCGGCGCGGGGTCAGCGACGACGACGGCGACCCCGTGGCCAAGGAGACGCCCAAGCTGGTCGACGCGGTGGGCGGCGCGGTCGTGGTGGCCTACAAGCTGGAGGCCGAGCGCTGGCGTCTCGCCGCGCTCGACGAGGCGACCGGCGCGACCCGCTGGCGGCGCGACCTCGGCGAGGAGACCCACTGGGCGGCCGGCATGACGCTGTCCGACGAGCGCGTCTACGTGCTCCTGTCCAGCACGATCGCGGTCCACGACCTGTCCACCGGCAAGGAGCTGGCCGTGCTGAAGAGCCGGTAGCCGCGAGCGCCGCCGCGGCGCCGCCGCGTCACCTCACCAGGCCGGGGCAGGAGAAGTCGCGCCCGCGCTTGACCAGGAAGCTGTAGTACTCGCCCTTCTCGAGCAGCCCCGGGACGAACAGCGTGACCGGATCGTAGCCGTGCGCGCGCCACGACTCGGGGCGGCAGTTCCACTCCGGCCGCCGCGGGTCGCGATGGATCGAGTAGCAGGAGAAGATGAAGCTGGGGTCGTGCTCGAGCAGCAGCCGGTCGGGGGCCCACTTGTTGTGGCCCGGGCGCGGGCGCGAGCGCGGCACCTCGTGCGCGACCCGCTCCGACACCAGGCCGAAGACGTCGATGCCGGGCGCGCGCGCGTAGTACGGCTTGGCCCCGGCGCCGCCGTAGATGACGAAGTCGTCGGCGCGCAGGCAGGGGCGCATGCGCTCGCCGATGAGCGCGCGGTCGTGGGCGTAGACGCGCAGGTACGCCGGCGTGTCGATGCCGTGGTCGCTCTGGAAGTTGCCCGGGCGCAGCGACTCGCGCGTGAGGCGGAGCTGCGCGGCGCCGTGGCCGGCGATGAGCGCCAGGGCGACGGCCGGCGCGACCGCTCGCCTCCCCCCGGGCGGGACCAGGTCGACGGCGACGCGCAGGCCGGAGGCGACCGCGAGCGCGCCGAGCGGAAACAGCGCCATCACGAAGCGGTGAAGCCCCATGAAGTCGCCCCCGACGCGCGCGGTGTAGACCAGGTAGACCGCGATGAGGAGCGCCGCGGCGCTGCCGAACAGGAAGCGCGGCCCGCGCAGGCGCGCGACCAGGAGGCCCACCAGGCCCAGCGGCGCCGCGACCAGCAGGCCCGACTGGCGCAGGAACTGCCAGACGTAGTAGACGCCGACCTCGTGCAGGCGCCTGTCGTAGTCGCCCACCGTCGGCCCGGCCGCCTTCACGTAGTACGTGTTGGGGAGCGGATAGCCGTAGTACCACCAGCGCCAGGCGAACCACGGCGCCCACAGGACCGCGAAGTAGAGCACGCAGAGGAGCTCGTCGCGGGTCGGCGCGAGCCGCCGGTCGCGCGCAAGGTTGATGAAGAGACGATGCGCGCCGAGCACCGCCGCCACCAGCAGCCCCTCGGGCCTGGTCATCGCGGCCAGCGCCAGCACCGGGCCGACCCGGCGCAGGCGGCGCGGCTCGCTGTCGCCGCTCACGTAATAGTGGAAGGCGAGCGCGACCCAGGTGGTGAACATCTGGGTCTCCAGCCCGCCCGACGACCAGCAGGCGTAGCCGGCCGACAGCGCGAGCAGCGCCGGCGCGACGTGATCCCAGGCGCTCGGCTCGCGGTCGGGGAACAGGCGCTGGCTCAGGCGAAACACGATCACCAGCGTCGCGATCGCGAAGCCGGTGCCGAGCACGAGCGATGTCACCTCGGGCGGGAGGCGCATCACCATGAGCAGCCCGAGGACGAAGGTCCACAGGAAGTTGGTGTAGCCCTCGACCGGGCCCCTGCCCGGGTTGAAGACCAGCTGGCCGTGCTCGGCCAGGTTGCGCGAGTACACGAACGAGATGAAGGCGTCGTCGGTGACGAAGTTGTACTGCAGCGAGTGCCAGATCAAGACGGCCGCGCTCGCCGCCAGCGGTCCGTACCGGAGGAGCTTCTGCCTCACGCGTCGCGGGTCACGTTAGCCTTTTTCGCCCGGCTGCGTGTAGAGTTTGACGCGATGTCGGCTGGCGGGCCAGCGCCTGCGGTGGACGAGACAGGTTCGGAGCTGCGCGCGCACGCGCCGCCGATCGGTCGCCGATTGTTCGCCGCGCTCGTGGCCGGTGCGATGGCCGGCGCCGCCGCCGGCGTGATCGACGGCGTGTGGTCGTGGCCGGGGCTCGGCCAGTTCGCGCCCGAGGCGAGCGGCCGCGTGCGCGCGCTGGTCTACCTCGCGGCCAGCTGCGGGCTGGCCGGCGCGCTGGCGGCGGCCGCGCTCGCCGCGCTCGCGATCGGGCTGGCCCGCGCGACCCGCCTGGGCGACGCGGCGGCGGCGCTCGTCCGCGCCCAGCGCCGCGCGCGCGAGCGGGAGGGCGGCGCCCGCCTGGCCGCGCTCTCGCTCGCGCTCGCCGGCGCACCGGCGCTGGCCGGCGCGCTCGCCCTGTTCTACTGGATCGCGCTCCACGAGCTCTTGAACCGCAAGCACGTCGGGCTCATCATCGCGGCGTCGATGGGCCTGGCGCTGGCGGCGCTGGCCAGCGCGGCCGTGGCCGCCTTCGTCCTGGCCCGGCCGATCGAGCTCGGCCTGGCCCGGCTGGCCCGCCGGCCCCGCCTCGCCGCGCTCGCCTCGCCGCGCGCGCCGGTCGGCGCCGCGCTCGTACTCATCGCCGCCGCCGCCGCCGCGGCGATCGCCGCGTCCTGGTCGACGCTCGCGCTCCTGGCCCTGCGCCCGCTGTGGGTGGCGCTCCTCGCCGCGGCGCTGTTCGCCCCCGCGCTGGCCAGCGGCCGCCGCGCCGCGGGCCAGATATCCGGCCTGCGGCCGGCGGTCCGGCGCGCGGCGCCGGTCGCGATGGTCGCCCTGCTGGCCGCGATCGCGCTGTGGGCGGGCGACGCCGAGGCGCCGCTCGAGGCCGCGGTGGCGCGCAGCGGATGGGGCGGGCCGCTCGCCCGCGGACTGCGCCGGCTCGGCGATCTCGATCGCGACGGCTTCAGCCGATTCCTCGGCGGCGGCGACTGCGACGACGGCGACCACGCGGTCCACCCCGGCGCGGTCGAGGTGCCCGACGACGGCGTCGACAACAACTGCGTCGGCGGCGACGCCACCACGCGCCCCGCGCCGCCGGCGGCCTTCGCGCCGGTCCCGGCCTCGGTGCCGGCCGACTTCAACGTCGTGCTCCTGACCATCGACACCCTGCGCGCCGACCACATGGGCGCGTACGGCTACGCCCGCCCGACCACCCCGCGCCTCGATCGCGTGGCGGCCGAGGGCGCGGTGTTCGTGAACGCCTGGGCCCACGCGCCATCGACGCGCTACTCGATGCCCGCGATCCTGACCGGCCGCTATCCTCTTCGAGTCATCTACGCCGACATCCCGAACCAGTGGCCCGGCCTGTCCGACGACAACACGACCATCGCCGAGGTCCTGAAGGCGCGGGGCTTCGCCACCGGCGCGGTGCTCAACTACTGGTACTTCGACGAGCGCCGCCGCATGAACCAGGGCTTCGACCGCTACGACAACCAGAACCAGCGCCTGCACCGCAGCATCCCCGGCAAGGGCCCGGCCGAGACGCGCGGCTCGTCGTCGCGCGAGCAGACCGACAAGGCGGTGGCGCTGCTCGACCAGCTGGGCGGCCGCCGCTTCTTCCTGTGGGTGCACTACTACGACCCGCACTTCGAGTACGAGCGCCACCCCGACGTGCCCAGCTTCGGCTCCCGCCCGGTCGACCTCTACGACGGGGAGATCCGCTACGCCGACAAGCACATCGGGCGCCTGCTCGACGAACTGACCCGGCGCGGGCTCGACCGGCGCACCGTCATCGTCGTGACCGGCGACCACGGCGAGGGCTTCGGCGAGCACGGGATCGATCTGCACGGCTACCACCTCTACGGGGCGCAGACGCGGGTGCCGCTCATCGTGCGCGTGCCCGGCCTGCGCGCCGGCATCCGCCCGACCATGCCGGTCGGCCACATCGACATCCTGCCGACCCTGGCCAACCTGGCCGGCGCCGCGCCGGTGCCCGGCACCTCGGGGCGATCGCTGGTCGACGTGCTGGCCGGCTCGTCGCCGCCCGATCTCAATCGCGTCGTGTTCCAGGAGCTGAGCTACGAGGGCAACCACGAGATGCGCGCCGCGGCCAGCCGACAGTGCCACGTCATCTACAACATCAGCCCGCAGTCGAGCTGGGAGGTCTACCGCATCGACGGGGATCCGGGCGAGACGCGCGATCTCAGCGGCGAGCGCGGCCAGTGCGCCGACGTGCGCCAGGCTCTGGCCGCCTGGTACGACCAGAGCGAGGTGCCGGCCGGCGCCGCCGAGGCCCTCCTGCCCGGCCGGCCCGCCATCGCGCACCCGCTCGACGTCCAGCTCGGCGACGAGGTCAGGCTGCTCGCGGTCGAGCTGCCCGATCGGCCGGTGGCGCCGGGCCAGAGCTTCCCGGTGACCTATACCTTCGAGGCGCGCGCGCCGCTGCCGGGCGGCTGGAAGGTGTTCGCCCACTTCGAGAGCGGCCGCGGCGCGCGCTTCCAGGGCGACCACGAGCCGCCGCGCCCGCTGGCGTGGTGGCGCGCCGGCCAGTTCATCCGCTACACGAGGCAGGTCGCGGTCCCGCCGGGCGCGCGCCCGGGCCGCTACGAGATGTGGACCGGCCTGTTCCTGCACGGCCGGCGGCGCCCGGCCGCCAGCCGCCGGCTCACGATATCGGGCGACCGCGTCGACGTCGGCGCGATCGAGGTGCAGAGGTGAACGGCGAGGAGCCGTCGCGGCTGCGCGCGCTGGTCCGCGCGCTGTGGCTGCTGCCGATCGCGCCCGCCGTCGGCCAGCTGGCCCTCCTGGCCTACGCGGTCGTCTCGCGCGTCGCCTATCCCTACGACCTGGAGTGGATGGAGGGCGGCCTGCTCGGCCATGCGGCGCGCCTGTCCGCGCACCAGGGCATCTACGTCGAGCCCACCCTCGACTTCATCCCCTACCTCTACACGCCGCTCTACCCGGCCCTCATCGCGCTGGTGAGCGGCATGTTCGGCATCAGCTACGCGATCGGGCGCATCATCTCGGTCTGCTCGCTGGTCGCGCTGCTCGGGTTCGCCGTGACCGCGGTGGTGCGCGAGCGCGGCGCGCGGCGCGGCCCCGCCTGGGCCGGCGCCGCCCTCGCCTGCGGCCTCATCGCCGCGACCTATCCCTGGGTCGAGGGCTGGTTCGACCTGGTGCGCGCCGACGGCCTGTTCGTCGCGATGATCATCGGCGGCCTGCTCGGCGTGCGCGCGTGGGCGCGCGTGCCCGGCCAGCCCGGCCGCCGGCGCATCGGCACCGCCGCCGCCGTGCTCGCGCTGTCGTTCTTCTGCAAGCAGACCGGCATCTTCTACGTGGCCGCCGGCGGCGCCGCGCTGCTCGTGCTCGACTGGCGGCGGCTGCCGCTCTACTGCGCCGTGGCCGGCGCGATCGGCCTCGGCGGCACCTGGCTGTTCGACCGCGCCAGCGGCGGCTGGTTCTGGACCTACGTGTTCGAGATCCACCAGGCGCACGACTTCAGCCGCGATCGCTTCGCCGAGTCGTTCGGGCACATCCTGCTGCAGTTCCCCGCCATGACCGCGGCCATCGCGGTCGGGCTCCTGGCGGTCGCTGCCGCGGCGCGCGGGACGCGCCGGCGCCCGCCCGGGTCGGGCGCGCTCCTCTACTGGACGCCGATGTTCGTCCTCTCGGTCGTGGTCGGCGCGATCGGCTGGGGGACCGAGTTCGCCCACTTCAACGCCTTCATCCCGGCCATGGTGACCGGCGCGATCGCGGCCGGCGCCGCGGTGCCGGCGGTGGCCGGCGCGGCCGCCGCGCTGCCGAGGCACGGCGGGTGGGCCGGCCCCGCCGCCGGCATGGTCGTCGGGCTCGCGCTCGCCGCCCAGCTGGTCCACGCCTGGTGGCAGCCCGACCGCTTCATCCCGAGCGAGCGCGATCGCAAGGCCGGCGACGCGCTGGTCGAGCACCTGCGCGCGGTCCAGGGCGAGGTCTTCATGCCGTATCACCCGTGGTACCCGGTCATGGCCGGCAAGCCGCTCTTCACCCATCGCATGGGCCTCATCGACGTCAGCCAGGGCAAGCGCATGACGCACGAGCAGCGCGACCAGTGGCGCGCGCGCGGCGTGCGCGAGGCGTTCCGCGACCAGCGCTTCGCCGAGGTCATCCTCGACAACCGCCCGGTCGGGCCCGAGCTGGCCGGCCTGAGCGAGGCCTACCGCATGGACGACTTCCTGCCCGCCGAGCTCTCGCCCCACGTGTACAGCGGCGCCGGCGTGGTGCCGCGCTCGGTGTGGGTGCCGGCCCGTCCGCTTCCGGTGCCGCCCGGCGCCCACGTGCTGTTCGACTTCGAGAGCGGGCGACTCGACGGCTGGCGCGCGACCGGCCGCGCGTGGGGCAAGCACCCTGCTTCGGGGCCGGTCGGCACCCAGGGCGCGGTGCGCCGCTACGGCGGCCGCTACTTCGCGACCAGCTATCACGGCGCCGACGACGAGACGGGGACGCTCGTCTCGCCCAGCTTCGCGCTGCACGGCAGCCGCATCACCCTGCGCATCTCGGGCGGGCGCAGCCCGGCCACCCTGCGCGCCGAGCTGTGGGTCGACGGGCGCCGCGAGAAGGTGGCCACCGGGAACCGCAGCGAGCGCATGGAGGAGGTGATGTGGAACGTGGCGTCGCACAGCGGGAAGACCGGGCAGATCGTCCTGGTCGACGAGGAGACCGGGTCCTGGGGCCACCTCAACGTGGACGAGATCTGGATCTGGGACTAGGCGCGCGCCTGCGGTATGGTCCGCGACCTCGCAGCGAGGTACTGGCGATGCAGGCGCAACGGCTCTTGGCGCAACGGCTCTTGGCGCGACGGTTCTTACAGGCGATTGGCCTGGCGGTGCTACTCGGCTCGATCTGGCTGGGAGGCGCGCGCGGCGCCCTCGCCGACCAGGGCGGCAACTCCGCACCGACGCCAGCGACGGCAACGCCGGCCGCTGCACCGGCGGAGGCGCAGGCGGCCGGCGGCGCGACCGCCACCGTCGCGGAGCCCCGCGCCTGTCCGCCGGCGGTGAAGGCGAAGAACGGAGCGGGCGGCGAGAAGAGCGCGCTCCGGGTCTCGCTCGAGAAGGCGCTGCCGATCCTGATCCTGGTCCTGGTCATCGCCTTCGTCCTCGCGCGACTGCCGAAGATCGAGGGCGTCGATCACAGCCCGGCGTTCCGCCGCCGGCGCGTGCTCAACTGGCTGCCGCTGGGGCTGACCTACGCCTTCCTCTACATGGGGCGCTACAACCTCCAGGTCAGCAAGAAGGCCTTCGACCACATGGTCGACGGCGCCGGCCACTCGCTCATGGCCAACGCCGACTTCGGCTTCATCTTCATGGTCGGCACCATCACCTACGGCGTGGCGTTCGTGTTCAACGGGCCGCTCACCGACCGGTTCGGCGGCAGGCGGGCGATCCTGGTCGCCGCCGCCGGCGCCGCGGTCGCCAACCTCGCCATGGGACTGTGCGCGCTGGCCCTGCTCCAGCGCTGGGACGGCTCGGCGTGGATCGCGAGCCACTTCGTGCCGCTGTTCGCGCTCCTCTACGGCGTCAACATGTACTTCCAGAGCTTCGGCGCGGTGGCGGTGGTGAAGGTGAACGCGCCCTGGTTCCACCTGCGCGAGCGCGGGGTGTTCGGCGCGATCTTCGGCATCCTCATCTCGCTGGGCGTCTACTTCGCGTTCGACTGGAGCGCGCTCGTCCTCAAGTACTTCGGCCTGCAGAGCGTGTTCTTCGCCCCCGCGGCGCTCCTGGCCCTCTTCTTCGTGGCCGACGCGCTCCTGGTCGCCGACACGCCGGGCCAGGCCGGGCTGCGCGACTTCGACACGGCAGACGAGCCGGGCGAGGGCCGCCGCCTTGGCGTGGCCAGCGTCTTCGCGCTCATGCTGCGCCACCCGATCATCATGATGATCGCGTGCATCGAGTTCTGCAGCGGCTTCCTGCGCCAGGCGATCATGCAGTGGTACACGATCTTCGCCGGCCAGACCGACGCAGCGCTGGGGCTGCAGGGGCAGTTCGTGTCGCAGAACTGGGGCCTGCTCCTGTGCGTGGCCGGCATCCTGGGGGGAGTCGTGGCGGGAGTCATCTCGGACCGACTGTTCCAGGCGCGCCGCGGTCCGGTCGCCCTCCTGCTCTACGCCGTCATGCTGGCCGGCGCGGTGCTCATGGCCTTCACCTACCGCACCGCGATCGTCGGTCCGCTGGTCATCCTCATGTCGATGGCGGTCATCGGCGTGCACGGGATGCTGAGCGGTACGGCCAGCATGGACTTCGGCGGCCGGCACAACACGGGGGTGGCCGTCGGCATCATCGACGGCTTCGTCTACCTCGGCACCGGGATGATGTCGCTCCTGTACAGCTTCATCCTGCCGCAGGAGAAGGTGGACGCGTGCGGCCGCATCGTCGGCCCGGCCGCCGATCCGGCCAGCTGGCAGAGCTGGCCGGTGTCGATGATCGCGGTGGCCCTGGTCGGGACCCTCCTGGCCACTCGCCTGTGGAACGCCCGCCCGCGCTCCGGGTAGAGTCGGCGGCATGAGCGCCGCCCCCGCCAGGCACTACCTCATCGACATGGACGGCGTCCTGGTCCACGGCCGGACCCCGGTGCCCGGGGCCGCCGAGTTCCTGGCGCGCCTGCAGACCCGGGGGGCGAAGTTCCTGGTCCTGACCAACAACCCGCTCTACACGCCGGGCGATCTGTGCCACCGGCTCGCCACCACCGGGCTCAACGTGCCGCGCGAGCGCATCTTCACCTCGGCGATGGCGACCGCGCGCTTCCTCCACTCGCAGCGGCCGTCCGGATCGACCGCCTACCTCATCGGCGAGAGCGGGCTCAGCGAGGCGCTGCACGAGGTCGGCTTCGTGCTGACCGACCACGAGCCCGAGTACGTCGTCCTGGGCGAGACCTTCGCCTACAACCTCGATCAGATCACGCGCGGCATCCGCTTCCTGGCCGCCGGCGCCCACTTCATCGCCACCAACCCCGATCCGTCGGGGCCGAGCGAGACCGGGCTCACGCCGGCGTGCGGCGCGATGGCCGCGCTCATGCAGACCGCCAGCGGGGTCAGCCCGTTCTTCATCGGCAAGCCCAACCCGCTCATGATGCGCACCGCGCTCAACTACCTCGACGTCCACTCCGAGGACGCGATCATGGTCGGCGACCGGATGGACACCGACATCATCGGCGGCGTGCAGGCCGGGATGGAGACCATCCTGGTCCTGTCGGGCGTGACCCGGCGCGAGGACGTGCGCCGCTACTCCTATCAGCCGAGCCACATCTTCGACTCGGTCGCCGACATCGCGCCCTGATCGGCAGGGCGGCGACGGTCAACGACGCGACCCTCACCGCCGCGCGGCCGCGCCCGACCGCGGCGCCGGCCGGACGTAGACGCTGACCAGCGGCACGCCCTGGAAGGTGAGCACCCAGGCCGGCTGCACGGTGCCGTACTCGCGCCAGATCAGGATGTCGTGGCGCGCGAAGTGGCGCTCGTGGATGACCAGCGCCGCGCCCGAGCGCGCGATGCCCTGGGCCTCGTGGCCGGCGTCGGGCAGGCCCGGGCGCAGGAGCCCGGCCCGCGCGTACAGCCCCCACGCCGGCGACGCGTCGTGGGTGTAGACCGGCACCGGCGGCTGGCCCGGCGCCGGCGCGACGTGGCGATCGAGGAACGGGAGCACGCCGCGCGCGGCGTAACCCCAGAACTGCCGGTTCATGCCCAGGTCGGCGCCACCGGGCGCGCCGCCCGCCAGCGCGTTGTAGTAGGAGAGCGCGTACGGCTGCGCCGCGACCGTCTCGCTCAGCGCCGCGGTCGCCACCAGCGAGCCGAGGGCCAGCGCCGTGGCGGTGCGCGCGAAGCCGCCCGCCTCCGGGATCCAGCCGCGCGCGACCAGGTAGCGGCAGAAGCGGTCGGCGGCGGAGACGATGCCGGCGCCGGCCAGGATGCACAGGGTCGGCATGGCCGGCGCCCAGTGCTTCTCGGCCCCGAAGATGGGCGTGGTCGGCAGGAGGAAGACGCCCATCGCCACCGCGGCCGACAGCGCGAGCAAGAGGACCGGCGCGCGCTCCGGCTCGGCGGCGCGGCCGGCGCGCGCGCGTCGGGCCGCGTGCACCGCGCCGAGCGCGGCCGCGGCCAGGGTCGCGACCGGCGTGGTCACCAGCGTGGTCACCAGCACCACGTGCCACGGGAACGGCGGGTGGTTGTAGTTCTCGCCCAGGTACTCGAAGTTGTAGTTCACGTGATGCGCGTGGAACGAGATCCAGTCGCGCACGTGATGGACCGTGTCGAACCACAGCCACGGCCACACCGCCACCAGGACCAGCGGCCCGCCGATCGCGAGCGCCGGCACGAGGAGGGGCTGGATCCGGAGGAGCGCGCGCGCGGCGCCGGCCAGGCGCGCGCCGGCCGGCCTGCGCGCGTCCGCGCCGCTCGGGCGGCTCCGCCGCCACGCCACCCAGGCGTAGTGCGGGAGGATGACGGCGGGCAGCATGAGCGCGTTGTGCTTGGTGGCCAGGGCCAGGCCGAAGCAGACCGCGAGGCCCAGCGCCCACCAGCGCGAGGCGAGCGACCGGTAGTACGCCAGGAGCGTGGCGAGCCACAGGGTCACCATCGGCGCGTCGAAGGTGGCGAGGCCGGCGTGAAAGAAGGCGCGCGGCAGGAACAGGAACAGGAGCCCGGCGAACAGCCCCGCGGCGCTGCCCCACAGCCGGGCGGCGAAGGCGAACACCATCACCACCGCCGCCGCGTGGAAGAGCGCGGTCGGCGCGCGCGACGCGGTGACCTCCGACGCCCAGCCCAGCCGATCGCAGAAGAGGATGCGCGACAGGCCGAACAGCGTCTTCATGAGCGGCGGGTGCTCGCGGTTGTTGTCGGTCGGCTGCGCCCCGCCGAAGGTGGCGGTGATGCGCCGCTCGGTCGCGGTGCCGCCGCGCAGGCTGACCAGGTCGATCCACCAGCGCGCGTAGCCCACGCCGTAGGACATGTACGGCACCTCGTCGCGGGCGATGCCGTGCTCGCGCTGCGCGGCCATCACCGACGAGGCGGCGACCAGGGCCAGCGCGGCGCCGAGCAGCCACCGGCGCGCGCGCACGGGCACGCGCCGGATCCACCCCGCCGACCCGCCGCTCACCGGCGCGCCTCCGCGGCGAAGCAGACCCGCCGGTCGCGCGCGCGCGGCCCGAGCGCGGTGGCCGCGAACTCGACCGTCGCCCCGGCCCGCGCCGTGGTCGGGGCCGAGAAGCGCACCCAGCCGTCTTCGACTCCGACGGTGACGTCGGCCACCGGGCGGCCGTCGATCGACACCACCAGCCTGGCCGGCTCGCGCACGTCGCGCCGCGTGAACACGTCGGCCAGGCCGACGTAGCCCACCAGGCTGGCGCCGAGCAGGGCGCCCGGGTAGGTGATGCGCACGGTCTGGTCGGGCGCCGGCACCACCAGCACGCAGCGGCGCGGGGCGAAGTCGACCTCCTCCAGGCTCACCGTCGGCCGCCCGCGGCTGCGCCCGGTCGTCCGCGCACCGGCGAGCGCGGCGGTGAAGTCGGTGGCGACCGCAACCGCTCTCTGTGTGTAGCGGCGAAGGACCAGCGCGCCGAACGCCGACTGGTCGGCGGCGTCGAGGCCTGCCGCGTCGGGCGAGCGCGCGCCTCGCTCCGCCACCTCCCAGATGGTCGCGTAGCGGGCGGCGTCCATGCGCCCCGCCATGTCGAGCGGGATGAGATCGCCGAGGAAGCGGCGCCCGAGCGGATCGATCCAGGCCGGCGCGAACGCGATGAGATCGCCTGGCCGGTGGCGCGAGCGCAGCGAGGCCGACAGCGCGCGCCAGTCCTCGTCGGTGGCCGCGCGCGCGCCGGCGCGCGACACCGCCACCATCTCCCACAGCGCCACCAGGGCCAGGAGCAGCGCGGGCGCTGCGGCGGCGGCGACGCGCCATCCGGGCCGATCGCGCCATCGCGCGCGGGTCGAGCGGTCGGTCAACGCCGTGATGGTACCATCGCCCGCTCCATGGGCCCGGAGGACCGGCAGTCAAGTGCACCTGCACCGGCGCGAGGCGCGCCGTCGCGCTGGCTCGAGCGCCGGTGGGCGCCGCTGGTCCTCTACGCGCTCGCGCTCGCGGCGCTGTCCGCCGTCGCCGGCCGGCGGATCGCGCATCAGTCGAGCGATCCGCACTTCGTCTACCAGGCCGACGCGTGGCTGCACGGCCAGCTCGCCATCGACCCGCCGCCGCAGAAGGGAGACGACTGGGCCGTGGTCGAGACCGTGCTGCTCGACGACGGCTCCCAGGTGCGCGGGCGCCGGCTGACCAGCCCCGGCAAGCGCGGTGTGTTTCGCACCACCGCCGGCGAGGACCTGCCCGCCGGGCGCATCCGCCGCTCGCTCGGCTCGACCAGCTACGTGTGCTTCCCGCCGTTCCCCGCCGTCCTCATGCTGCCGCAGGCCGCCGTGCACGGTCGCCGCGCCAACGACGTCGTGCCCACGCTCCTGGTCGCCGCGCTGGTCCTGCCGCTCGCGTTCATGACCCTGGGACGGCTGCGCGCGGCCGGGCTGTCGCGCCGCACGCCGGTCGAGGACCTGTGGCTGGCCATGTGCCTCGCGTTCGGCACGGTCTTCTTCTTCTGCGCGGTGCAGGGTCGGGTCTGGTTCACGGCTCACGCGGTCGGGGTCGTCCTCGGGCTCGGCTACCTCCACTCGACGGTCGAGGCGCGGCGCCCCATCGCCGCGGGCCTGTGTCTGGGGCTGGCCGCGATGACGCGCACGCCGATGGCGTTTCTGTTCCCGCTGTTCCTGCTCGAGGCCTGGCGCATGACCGGCCGCGCCGACCTGCGCCGCTTCGCCGTCCTGTGCGCCCGCTTCGCCGCCCCGGTCATCGTCATCGCCGCCGTCGGCGTGGCCCTCAACCTGGCCCGCTTCGACCAGCCGACCGAGTTCGGCCACTCCTACCTGGCGGTCCGGCAGCAGGCCCAGATGGAGGCGAGCGGCCTGTTCAGCCTCGACTACCTCACGCGCAACCTGGCGGTCGGCTTCACCCTCCTGCCGCGCCTGTCCGCGCACTCGCCCTTCGTCGTCATCAGCGGGCACGGGCTGGCCCTGTGGTTCACGACGCCGCTCCTGTTCTTCCTCCTGTGGCCGCGCGAGCGCGGACCGTGGCACCGCCCGCTGTGGATCTCGGTCGCGGTGGTCGCGCTGCCCAGCCTCCTCTATCAGAACTCGGGCTGGCTGCAGTTCGGCTACCGCTTCGCGCTCGACTACCTGCCGCTCCTCATCGCGCTCGTCGCCGTGGGCGGGCGGCCGCTGGGCCGCACCGGCAAGGCGCTCATCGCGCTCGGCATCGCCGTCAACCTGTTCGGCGCGATCACCTTCGCCCGCTATCCGCAGTTCTATCGATCCGACGACTACGGCGTCGTCATCCGGCACTAGCGTCGAGGCTCGGCGCTCGCCCGCATGCGAGCCGCGCATTCGAGCCGCACGCGCGCCGCCCGCGCGGCCGCCTTGAGCGCCTCTCACAGGCCAGATTTTCGGCCTTCGGGATGCCCTTCGGCGGGCGTGAGGGGAGGGTTAGGCCCCGGAGGGGCGACGCGACCCGCTGCTACATTCGCGTGGCTCATGAACCGGAGGGTGATCGCTGTTACGGCCGACCCCGGCCTGGGCCGGACCCTGCGCACCGCGACCACCGCCGCTGGCGCCGAGGTCCGCGAGATCCCGTCGGCCGCCGCGGTCGAGGCCGGTCCGCTGGCCGCCGAGCTGCTCGTCTTTCACTGGGCCCGCCAGGTCGACGGCGGCGAGGACTGGCGCGCCGAGCTGGCGCTGGCCGAGCTGGCCGAGCTGGCCGACCGCCTGCCGCCGGAGGGCCACGTCATCGTCCTCCTGCCCGGCGGCGACCTGGCCACCAGCGTCACCGCGATGCGCGCCCACGCGCGCGTGGCCGGCGTCATGGTGGCCGACCGCCTGCGCAGCTCCGAGCTGACCGCGATGACCCGGCGGCTCCTGTGCGGCGACATCTTCGGCCTGGACAAGGTCCTGCCGTGGGGCGCGCTGGTGCACTCGCTGTCGGTGGGCGACTCGGCGGAGAAGGCCGAGGCGGTGCAGCGCATCTCCACGTTCGCCGCCTCGGTCGGGCTGCGCCGAGTCCACCGCGACCGCATCGAGCGCTGCTGCGACGAGATGATGATGAACGCGCTCTACGACGCGCCGCCGGACGGGCGCGCGGAGGGCGCGGTGCCGCCGCAGAACCGTGCCGTGGTCGAGTACGCCTGCGACGGCCAGCGCTTCGCGGTGTCGGTGCGCGACCGCTTCGGCCGCTTCGAGCGCGACACCCTGCTCCAGTACCTCCACCGCTGCCTCCACGCCGAGGACCAGATCGAGCAGAAGCCGGGCGGCGCCGGCCTCGGCCTCTACTTCATGTCGCGCTCGGCCAGCGCGCTCCTGTTCAACGTCCTGCCCGGCCGCGCCACCGAGTGCGTGTGCGTGTTCGACATCGAGGCGCCGCGCGCCGAGCTGGAGCAGATCGGCGTCTTCAGCGAGCACGTCGACGAGATCGGCCGCCTCGCCCAGCAGCCGCCGCGGGCCGGTCGCCACCCGGTCGAGCGCCGGCGGGCCCGCCCGTCCCCGGCGGAGGCCATGCCGACCGAGCTCATGCCGCGCCTGCACGCCGTGCCGCGGCGGCGCCCGCCCGGCTGGGTGGACCGCGAGCTCGACGACGAGCGCCGCCGCCAGCGCGACCGCGGCGAGCTGCCGGCTCGCCCCCTCCCGCTGCCTCCGCCGCCGCCGACCTCGGATCCGTCCGCGCAGGCCGCGCGCACGCTCGGCCTGCGCGGCGGCGGCGAGAGCCTCCGCTCGCTGGCCGCGGCCGCCGCCCTCTTCGTCGTCGGGCTATCGGGCCTGGCCATCGGGCTGCCACACCTCTACCGCGCCGCCAGCAGCTCGGCCGACCAGCCGCCGGCCGCCCCGCCGGTGCAGGGCGGCGCCGCCCCGCCCGGCGCGCTCACGGTCACCGCGAACGTGCCCGGCCGCGTCGTGGTGATGGACAGCCCGGCGTGCAGCGACCGGCCGCTGCCGCTCGAGAGCTGCCCCCTGGCCGACGGACAGCACACCGTGGTGGTCGAGAGCCGCGAGCTGCACCTTCGCCACGCGGTCTCGGTCGAGGTGCGCGGCGCGCCGGTCGAGCTCGCCCTGCGCCTCGGCTTCGTCGAGGCACGCCCCGGCTACCGCATCCGCGCGGCGCCGGGCGAGGCTCCGGTCGCGCGCATCGCGCTGCCCGAGGGCCGCCAGACCGTGACGCTCGGCAATCAGGCGCCGGGTTCATGGCTGGAGCTGCAGGTGCCGGTGCGGGTCGACGAGACCGTGCTGGTTCCCTGACGCGGCGCACGGCACATCGGACGCGTCCCACCTTTCAGTACTCGAGACGCCGTCCGTGGGTCGCCTCGCTCGCTTGCAGGTCGTGGTGTAGTACTGTTCCGATCTCGCCCTGCAATCGAAGTTCTCGATGACAGATCCGTCCAACTTCCCGGCCACTCAGCTCTACACCGATGTCGCGACGGGCGAGCTGAGGGAGCGCCAGTTCCGCTTCTCGATCGTGCAAGGCCCCGACAAGGGGGTGGACCGCCTGCTGGAGAGCGGCACCACCATGGTCGGGACGCACCCCAACAACGACCTCGTCCTCACCGACGATACCGTGTCGCGCTACCACCTGGAGTTACAGGTCAGGCGCGACGGGCTCCAGGTCAAGGACCTGGGCTCCACCAACGGCACGTTCCACGGCGACACCCGGGTCACCGCCATCACCGTGCAGGGCGCCACCCGGCTGCGCGTCGGCCGCCACACCGGGGTCGAGATCGTGCCCAACGAGGCGTCGGTCGAGCTGGCCGAGTTCGTCGATGACCGGCTCGGCCGGGTGCTCGGCGTGTCGCCGGTCATGCGCAACCTCTTCGCCCTGCTCCAGCGGGTGTCGCCGACCGACGCCACGCTCCTGCTCGAGGGCGAGACCGGGACCGGCAAGGAGGCGATCGCCGAGGCGGTGCACGGGCTCAGCGCGCGCTCGGGCAACACCCTGACCGTGGTCGACTGCGCCGCGATCCCGTCCAACCTCATCGGCTCGGAGCTGTTCGGCCACGTCAAGGGCGCGTTCACCGGCGCGCACTCGGACAAGGATGGGCTCATCCAGGCGGCCAGCGGCGGGACGCTGTTCCTCGACGAGATCGGCGAGCTGGCGATCGAGCTGCAGCCGCAGCTCCTCCGCGTGCTGGAGAAGCGCGAGGTGCGGCGCATCGGCGACACGCGCTCGACCCGCGTCGACATCCGGGTGGTGGCGGCCACCAACCGCAACCTCAAGGAGATGGTCAAGCTCGGCACCTTCCGCGAGGACCTGTACTACCGCCTGGCGGTGGTGCGCGCGGTGGTGCCGCCCTTGCGCGAGCGGCCCGACGACATCCCGCTCCTCGCCCACCACTTCGCCGATCAGATGGGCGCGAGCTTCGACCTCTCACCCAGCCTGGTCGACGACCTTCGCAACCACGCCTGGCCGGGCAACGTGCGCGAGCTGCGCAACGTGGTCGAGCGCGCGCTGTCGCTGGGGCGGGAGGGCCTGGCTCCGCCGCGCGTGAGCGAGCTGGTCACCTCCGGCAACCCGGCCCTGTCCGGCGGTGGGTCGGCCCACGCGGCGCCGACCTACGGCGTGACCGCGGGCTCCACGCCCGACGAGGTCTACGACCTGCCGTTCAAGGAGGCGAAGGGGCGGCTCATCGAGGGCTTCGAGCGCGATTACCTGACGCATCTCCTGCGCCGCCACCGCGGCAACATCTCGCGCGCCGCGGCCGAGGCCGGCATCGACCGCAACTACATCCACCGGCTGGTCAAGAAGTACAACCTGCCGGTGGATCGCGGGTAGCTGCAGCGGGCTGCGGCGGCTGCGGAGCGGCCGCCGCGGGGCGGCCCTGCTCCGCTCCTCGCGGCCTACTGCGCGACGTGGCGGACGGTGGCCAGCCCGCGCCCGGCGTAGACCTTCTGCATGGACTCGCGCCGGCCGGAGGCGGCGGGCGCGCAGATCGGGCTCTCCGCGTTGGCCGTGCAGTACGCGTCGGCGATCGCATCGAACGTCGCGTTCGAGGTGCAGAAGGCGCCGCAGGTGGCCGGGTTGTCGGTGCACCAGGCCTGGCGGGCATCGTCGCCGACCGTGGTGGCGTCGGGGTAGCCCTCGTCGAACGCCTTGAACTGGCGCTCGTAGCTGGTGCGCGCGCAGTCGCCGTAGAACTCGGTGTTCGCGTTCGCGTCGGGGCCGGAGTCGAGACAGAAGCCGTACTCGGCCGGGATGTACCCGAGGTCGCCGCCGGCGCCGTCGCCGATGGGCTGGAAGAACCTGCACTGGTGATCGATGACGCCGATGCGATCCGCGCTGCAGTCGACCGCCGGGGTCTTGGGGTCGGCGTCGTCGAAGCCGGTCACGTTGCCCCCGTCCACGACCACGTGGTCGTCCATGGGATCGGTGGGGTCGAAGGTTCCGTCCGGATCGACCAGGTAGGTATCCACCGGCTGGCAGTAGGCGGTGCACAGCGACTTTCCGCCGGTCGGCGGGATGTCGATGATGACCGGGTGGTATCCGGCGTCGCAGCCGTTCAGGTAGCAGGTCGCGTCGTCCGGCCCGTAGCACTCCATGTCCTGGACCAGGCCCATCGCCTGATCCACCAGGCCCACGCAGGTGGCCTCGCCCTCGGCGTCGCGCGGGTCGAGGTAGCAGGCCTCGCCCTCGATCACGCAGTCCTGCGTGACCGGATTGCACACCTGGTTGCAGACGCCCACCTGCTGCTCCTCGAGGTCGTCGTACAGGTTCTCGAAGAACGTGCAGGAGAACGCGTCGCCGCAGGTGTCGGCCGGCGAGGTGCAGATCTGACGGCAGATGCCGTTGATGCACTGGCCGCCCAGGTCGGCCGACGACGCGCAGTTGTCGAAGCCCGTCTCCTCGCCCGGGTCTCCCACGTCACAAGCCTCGCCGACCGCCGCCGTGCCGTTGGGCACGCAATCGGTGCGGGCCAGGAACGGATCGGCGGAGATGATGAGCTGGGCGCACTTCTCGTTCTCGCCGCAGCCCTCCTGCGTCACCGGATTGCACTGCATCGCCACACCAGCATCGGCCTGCGGGGCCGAATCGACGATCACGACGTCATCATCGTCTCCGCCGCACGCCGCGAGCCCGCCGGCCGCCACGAGCAGGACTGCAAAGGCAGATTTCTTCATCACCTGGAGCTCCTTCCGGCGGCCACGAGCAGTGGGCAGCGAAGACATACGTCCGAGTTCGCCACGTTATCGGACGGGCAAACGCGGCGTCAACGGTCACTCAGTCGGCCGTGAAGTTTGGTCGTATCATCTCGCCGTCCGCGCTCGAACCGTGCAGCGCCTGACAGCTGCTGGCGCTTCGCGAGTCGCGGTGGCGGCCGGTCGATCTGGTCGCCGAAATCCGGAATGCACGAGGGGGACTGGACTAGACTCTCGCCCTCGCCCTGCGACTCGACGCCATGGCAGAGCTCCAACCCGGTATTGAGATGGATGCCGCGCGCGATCGAGCCGTGCATCTGCGGCCCGGGCGGCGCTCGCATGCTCACACACGTCATCACATCCGAACACACGTCGCGTGCGTGCTACGATGGTCGAGCGGAGACCGGATTTGACGGGCATCCCGTTCGGTAAGTACCAGCTCGTCAAGAGACTGGCACGTGGCGGCATGGCCGAGGTGTTCCTCGCGCGCCAGAGCGGCCCCGAGGGCTTCCAGCGGATGGTCGCCGTGAAGCGTATCCTGCCTCACCTGGTCGATGCGCAGGACTTCGTCCGCATGTTCCTCGACGAGGCGCGGCTGGCCGCCCAGCTCTCGCACCCCAACATCGTCCACATCTACGACTTCGGGAAGGTGGACGAGCACTACTTCATCGCCATGGAGTACGTGGACGGGGTCCACGCCGGCGAGCTCATCAAGCGGGCCGAGAGCGAGCGCATCCCGGACGTCCTGGTCGCGCGCATCGGCGCCGACGCCTGCGCCGGGCTGCACTACGCGCACGAGCTGCGCGAGGCCGAGGGGCGCGCCCTGCTCCACGTCGTGCACCGCGATGTGTCGCCGCCCAACCTGATCGCGTCGTACGACGGCTCGGTCAAGCTGGTCGACTTCGGCATCGCCAAGGCGGTCAGCTCGATCGAGCACACGCGGCCGGGCGTGGTGAAGGGCAAGTTCGCGTACATGTCTCCGGAGCAGACCATCGGCCAGAAGCTGGACGGCCGGTCCGACGTGTTCTCGCTGGCGCTGGTCCTGTGGGAGCTCCTGGCCGGGCGCGTGCTGGTCCCGCGCCAGGATCCGGTCGAGGGCATGCGCATGATCCGCGACGGGCGCATCCCTCCCATCGAGGGGGAGCGCCCCGACATCGCGCCGGCCCTGGCCGCGGCGCTGGCGCGCGCGCTCATGACCCGCCGCGATGACCGCTGCAACGCGCTCGAGCTCGGCCGCGCGCTGGAGGAGTTCATCAAGGGCTCGACCGACGGCATCGGCTCCACCCTGGAGCTGGCCGAGTGGGTGCGCGACCGCTTCCCGCGCGACGGCTCGGGCGGCGATCCGTCGTCGCCGCGCGACGTGCCGATCGGCACGCGGCAGGCGACCGGGGCGACCCGCACCGCCCTGCCGATCGCTGACGGCAGCAGCGTCGACGTGCCGGTGGTGGCTGCGCTGCCCGCGGTGCAGGCGCGCACCGGCGCGCACCCGGTGCTGGAGGGGCGCGCGTCCACCAGCGAGCTGACGTCGGCGCGCATGGCGGCGCTGCCGCCGCCGGTGCCGGCCATCCGCGCCCACGACGCGCGCGAGTGGGACGGCCCGCCGCTCGCGGGGCGGACGGGCGAGATCCACCGCAGCAGCACGATGGAGGCGCAGCTCTTCGACCCGGAGAAGGACTCGGTGATCGTCGCGCCCGAGTGGCTGGTGGAGGAGGACGGCGGGCCCGGGCTCGACACCGTGGCCGAGCCGCGCGGCCCCGACATCGCGCCGGCGGATCCGTCGGAGACCGCCGAGACCAACGACTTCCGGCTGCAGCGCTTCGACGTCGACCGGGTGCGCAGGGGCGCGCCCGATCGCGCGGCGGCCGCTGCGCCGACCATGAACGCGTGGCGGCCGCCGAGCGCGCACGGCGGTCGCAGGGTCGGGCGCATCGCGCTCATCATCGCGGCCGGCGCCGCGCTCGGCGTCGGCAGCACGCTCCTCTGGAGCCGGCTCGGCGCCGACGACGACGACGCGGGCGGGGACGGCGCCCCGGGCGCGCGGCCCGCCCCGCGAGCCGCGGCGGGCGGGGACGGCGAGCGCGAGAGCGCGGGCGCGAGCGCTGGGGGTGCCGCGGTGGCGCGCGAGGGCGCGGGCGCCGAGGCAGCCGACGCGGTCATCGAGGTGGTGACGGCGCCGAGCGGCGCGGACGTGGCGCTCGGCGACCGCGCGGTCCTGCCCACGCCGGCTCGCTTCGACGAGCTGGCCGCGGGCACGTACCGGCTGCGCGTCACGATGCGCGGCTATCAGCCGGTGGAGCGCCAGTTCGAGGTGGCGGCGGGCGAGCACCGCACCGTCGACCTCGACCTGGTCGCGGTCGAGCAGGCCGCCGGCGGCGACCGCACCCACGCGCCCCAGCCGCCGGCCAGCGGCACGCTCAAGGTGCGAACGCGCCCCTCGAGCGAGGTCTACCTGGGCGGCCGCCTGCTCGGCCATACCCCGCTGGTCACCGAGCTCAAGCCGGGCCGCTACACGCTGTCCTTCAAGCACCAGGGCCGGCCAGCCCAGCGCAAGACCATCACCGTCCGCGGCGGCGACGAGACCAGGCTCGACTTCGCCCTGGAGTGAGCTCCGGGGTCAGAAGCGCCACACGGCGGAGATGCCGAGGAGGGGCGACTTGACGTACGTGGTCAGGAGGTGATGCACGTAGTCGTCGACGGCGACCTCGACGCGGTCGACGACGCGCTGGGCGGCGGCGCCGTCGAGGCTGACGTCGATGCTGGTGCTCGAGCCGACCACCTGGAAGTAGGCCAGGCTGAGGCGGAGGGCCAGGTGGCGCTCGAGGGCGATCTGGTACGCGAGGCCGACCTGGAAGCCGTGGACGGTGCCGCTGAGCGGGACCTCGGCGACCTCCGCGCGGTCGGGCAGGTCCTGGTTGCTGATCATCTCGGCCTCGGCCTCGGTCACGGTGCCGCCGGCGAAGGCGACCACGTAGCCGATGTACAGCTCGAGCGAGGGGACCGGCGGCGGGCGCCAGCCCACGGTCGGGCTGATCAGGAAGGCGTCCTCGAGCGCGGCGGCAACCACCTCCGCGTCGCTGTCGCTGTACCAGCCGAAGCCGGTCGCGGTGCTGTTGATGGCGTCGCGATAGAAGCGCGGCATGAAGCCGAGGCCGAGGTGCGCGGTGAACCCGAGCGGCACCTCGATGACGCCGTCGATCCCGATCTCGAGCGGGAAGCGCGTACCGGCCGCCACCTCCCAGCTGACCGGGGCGTGGCCGGAGTGGCCCGGAGCGGCGGCTGCTTCGGGCGGCTCGGGTTCCGGCGACGGCGCCGGCTCCGCGCCCGACTGGGCGAGCGCGGCCGAGGGAGCGAGGGCACACGCGGTCGCCCCCAGGAGGAGCCCGGCAAGACGGGAAGGTGTGGGCGGCAAGAAGGTCTCGTCGAGCGACTTCTGTATATGTTGCCCCGAGACCGGGCGGAGTTCTCCTGTGACCGCGATTTCTTCGCGCGCAGATAGCGCAGGGACCGGACCCCGCCGGGGTGGCGAGGCGTCCTCGGTCGCACGACCGCGAACCGCGCGGGTGAAGCCCCTACCGGTGGTGCCGCCGCTTCTTGCCGTGCCCGGATCCGCGCGCCGATCGGCGGCCGGGTTCGCCCTTCTTCTTCAGAATCTTGAACTCGACGCGGCGGTTCTTGTACCGACCCTCGCGCGTCTTGTTGGTGTCGATCGGCGCCTTCTCCCCGTAGCCGCGCGCGACGAGGCGCCGGCCCGGCACGCCCTGCTTGACCAGATAGGTCCGGACCGAGCGGGCCCGGTCGCGCGACAGCTTCTTGTTGTAGTGCGAGCCGGCGCGCGCGTCGGTGTGGCCCTCCACCCTGAGCAGCAGGATGTCGGGGTGCGCCTTCATCGCGTCGGCCACCTCGTCGAGCAGCTTCTCCGACTCGGGCAGGAGGACGGCCGAGCCGCTGGCGAACTGGATGACCTCGGAGATCTCGATCGAGGTCTCCTTGACCTGGACCCTGGGCTCCGGGGGCGGCTCCGGCTCGGCCGCCGGCTCCGGCTCGGGCTCCTTCTCCGGCGGCGGCTCCTTCTCGACCACGGGCTCCGGCTCGGGCGCAGGCGCCGCCGCAGCCTCGCAGCGATACGCCGGCGACGACCAGCTCAGCATCGGATGACACGCGCGCTTGCCGGCCTCGGCGCCGGTCGTGGCGCAGCCGGTTGCCACCAGCGCGAGCAGGCTCGCGATGAGAAGCGCGGCGCGAATCGTTCTAGAGCGCATAGCCCACCCCCAGGGTCAGCACGCGGGCATCCGCGCCGGTGCCGTCCGGCCCTCCGGCGAGGGCAGGCAGGCCGAACGCGAGGTCCGCGGAGATCTGCTCGTTCACCATGTACTGCGCGCCGATCGAGAGGCCCAGGAGCCACGTGTCGCCGGTCTCCTCGAACGGGACCGTCAGGGCCACCTGCCCGGCCAGCCCGAGCTTGGGCATGAGCGCGTAGATCGCGGTCGCCGGCAGGAACAGCGCCTCCTTGTTGGTCGTCGTGACCGTGACCCCCGCCCCGGCGTCCGGCTCACGCTCGGTCAGGCCGGCGAAGATGCTGGGCGCCAGCTCGACCGCCAGCTCACCGCTCTGCCAGCGCCCGGTGGCGCCGACCTTGAGCGCGAGCTGGAACGGATCGAACGAGCGCGCGAACAGCCCGCCGTCGGCAGCGACCGTCATGCCGCCCGAGCGGTAGAAGTGATACCGCGCGTCGAGGCCGATGTTGTGATAGACGTCGGGGCACCCGTTGTCCGAGCCGGTCAGGCACAGCCCGTCGCCGGCCACGCTGAAGAAGCCCGTCGCGCCGCGCGCGCTGTGGACCAGCCCGATGGTGAGGACGTCCGATAGGCCGTACCAGAGGTCCGGCGCGATCGAGATCGGCTTCAGGGCCAGGTCCGTGCTGAGGCTGATCTCGGCGAAGACCTGGACGAACGCCCGCCCCTCGGGGAGCGTCATCTGGCGTTCCTCGCTGACTTCGACCCCCGCACCCGCGCCCGTGTCCTTGTCGGTCTGTGCGCTCACCGTGCCGAGACCCGGACCGACCAGGACCCCGAGCACTACCGGAATCGCAACACTACGCACCTGTCACCTCCCTGCTTAGACGAACGAATGACCGCTGGAACAGAGTAAACGATCGTCGATCGCGAGTGATTGCAGGAGGCCCGCTTTAGGAGTCGAGGCCGGTCATCCAGGTCGCGGTCGGCTTGAGCTCGAAATGATGGGTCGACTGCATGACGCGCACCGTGCCGGAGCGCGATCGCATGACCACCGACTCGGTCTTGGCGCCCCCGCCGAAGAAGCGGACGCCGTCCAGGAAGGAGCCCTGGGTGACCCCGGTGGCGGCGAACATGACGTGACCGCTGGCCAGGTCCTCGAGCCCGTAGATCCGGTGCTCGTCCGTGATTCCCATGATGCGGGCCCGCTCGCGCTCCTCGTCGCTCCGGAAGCGCAGGCGGGCCTGTAGGTCTCCGTTCACGCAGCGCAGCGCGGCGGCGGCGATCACCCCCTCGGGGGCACCACCGGTCCCGAACAGGACGTCGATGCCCGACTCCTCCTTGCAGGTCATGATGGCGGCCGAGATGTCGCCGTCGCTGATCAGGCGGATGCGCGCGCCGGTCTGCCTGACCTCGGCGATGAGGTCCTTGTGGCGCGGCCGGTCGAGGATGATCGCGGTCAGATCCTGCACCTTGCGGTGCTTGACCCGGGCGATCTGCTCCAGGTTCCAGGTCCAGCTCTCGCGCAGGTCGATGGCGCCGCGCGCCTCGGGCCCGACCGCGATCTTCTCCATGTACGTGTCGGGCGCGTTGAGGAACTGTCCGTCGTCGGCGATGGCGATGACCGAGATGGCGTCGGGCTGGCCGGTGGCGCACAGGTTGGTGCCCTCCAGCGGGTCGACCGCGATGTCCACCTTCGGCGAGCGCGCGTCGTCGGTGGCCCAGCCGGCCCCCACTCGCTCGCCGATGTAGAGCATCGGGGCCTCGTCGCGCTCGCCCTCTCCGATGACCACCGTCCCGCGGATGTCGATCCGGTCGAACATCTCGCGCATGGCCTCGACCGCCACGTGATCGGCGTGCATGCGGTCGCCGGTGCCCATCTGCCGGGCCGAGGCCAGGGCCGCCATCTCGGTGACGCGCACCACCTCGAGCGCCAGGTTGCGGTCGTTCAACACGATCTACCTCCTGAGATCGGCAGCCTAAACCACCGGCACGGTGGCTTCAACTCCCGGCCCGGCCACACGCCGGGCTCAGCCGTCGGCGGCGAAGGCGACGCGCAGCTCTGCTGGAATCCTGCGCGGCCGGCCCGACGGATCCACACAGGCGTGCACCGTGTGCCCCTCGGCGAGCAGCTCCTCGCCCCGGCGCACCGCGTAGTGGAAGCGCACGCTCGCGTGCCGCATCTGGGCGACCGCGATGTGAACGTCCAGCAAGTCCTCGTAGCGCGCGGGCTGGCGGTACCGGCAGCTGGCCTCGGTCACCGGGAACATGACGCCCTGATCGACCAGCTCGCGCGCCGAGTAGCCGCGCGCGCGCAGGAGCGCCGAGCGCGCGGACTCGAAGTAGCGCAGGTAGTTGGCGTAGTACACGACGCCCATCTGGTCGGTGTCGCCGAAGATGACGCGGATCTGGTGAATCACGTCATTCCGCCATGCGCAGGAGCGATGGCGGCTCCACCACCGTGGCCAGCCGGCCGATCTGGCCGAGGGCGTGGCGCACGTTGCCCTCGCGCGCCGCGTGGGTGAGCAGCACCACCTGGACCGGCCGCCCCGGATCGCGCGGCCCCTCCTGGATCACCTGCGCGATCGAGATCTCGTGATCGCCCAGCACGGTGGTGAGCTGGCCCAGCACACCGGGGCGGTCGAGCACCGCGCAGCGCAGGTAGTAGCGCGTGTGGAGCGAGTCGAGCGGGCGCATCGGGCGCTCGACCATGTGCTGGTAGCTGCGCAGCGGCATGCGCCCGGTCGCGCCGGCGCACACGTTGCGGCTGATCTCGATCAGATCGGACACCACGGCCATGGCGGTCGGCATCATACCGGCCCCGGCGCCGTAATACAGCGAAGCGCCCAGCGCGTACGACTTGACGTAGAGCGCGTTCTTGGCCCCCGACACCGCCGCCAGCAGCCAGCTGCGCGGGATCATGGTCGGGTGCACGCGCGCCTCGATGCCGTCGGGGTGCTCGGCCGCGATGACCAGCGGCTTGATGACGTAGCCGAAGCGCGCCGCCATGTCGAAGTCGATCGGCTGCAGGCGATCGATGCCCTCGACGAAGAGGTCCTCCACCCGCACGCGGGTGCCGAAGCACAGCATGACCAGGATGGCGAGCTTGTGGGCCGCGTCGATGCCGCGCACGTCGAGCGCCGGATCCGCCTCGGCGTAGCCCAGCTCCTGGGCCTCGGCCAGCACCTCGCCGAAGCCGCGCGGCTCCCCGGCCATCGCGGTCAGGATGAAGTTGGAGGTGCCGTTGACGATGCCGTAGATGGACTCGATCCGGTCGGACGCCAGGCCCTCGCGCAGGGCGCGGATGATGGGCACCCCGCCGCACACGGCCGCCTCGAAGTAGACGTCGACGCCCCTTCGCTCGGCCGCGGCGAACACCTGGTCGCCGTGCGCCGCCAGCAGCGCCTTGTTGGCGGTGACCACGTGCGCGCCGCGCTCGATGGCGCGCAGGACGTAGCCGAGCGCCTCGGTCTCGCCCCCCACCAGCTCGCACACGATCTCCACGTCCGGGCGGTCGATGACGGCGGCGACGTCGGTGGTGACCAGGGCCTGGTCGACGTCGACCAGGCGGCGCTTGTCGGGCTCGCGCACGGCGATGGCGCGAACCGCCACCCGCGCGCCGAGCCGGGCCTGGATGCTGGCCGCGTTGTCGGCCAGGAGCTTCACCACGCCGGCCCCCACGTTGCCCAGCCCGAGCAGGCCCACCCCGATCTCGCGCATCTCGTCCTCATACCACGCGGTTGCCGCGGCTGGCGACCAGCAGCCCCTGCCGGGAGGTAAGCGCCGGCACCGGCGCCGCCGGCGCAGAGCGCGCGACCGGCGCGCAATGCGCGCGCGATCGGACGATGGCCGCGCGCCGCGCACGCGACGAGCGCGCAACCGGCGCGCGATCCGGTGGGTCCGATTCGCGATCGAGCGGGCCGACTTGGCGATTCTCCCGAAGAGTTGCTTTGCCGGCGCCGGCCCCGTTGTCTATCCTGCAGGCGCCGCGGCGCTCTGCCCCCTCATGCTCTGCGCCCTCGGGTGATGGATGGACTGCGATCGGCGCCGCGGCGAGCGCACGAAGACGAAAGGAGAGCAGCATGCGGTTCCGCCCGGATCCCACCTTCTATCCGTCCCCGCGCATGGCCATGGAGGCGCCCGCCGAGCGCCTGGCCTACGTCGCCGCCATCGACGCGAACGCCGCGCTCAAGCAGCCGGGAGGCCACGACGCGCTCGCGGTGGTCGACCTCGATCGCGGCTCGCCCACCTACGGCAAGATCGCCGCGACCTGCGAGCTGCCGACCATCGGCGACGAGCTCCACCACTCGGGCTGGAACGCGTGCAGCGCGGCGCTGTGCCCCTATGCGCCGCATCCGCACGTCGAGCGGCGCTACCTGCTCCTGCCCGCCCTGCGCTCGTCGAACATCTTCATCTTCGACGTCAAGCCGGACGGTCACCGGCCGCAGCTGGTGCACACCGTCACCGCCGAGGAGATCGCGCGGCGCGCCGGCTACTCGCGCCCGCACACCCTCCACTGCGGTCCCGACGCCATCTACGTCAGCGCGCTGGGCAACCCCGAGGGCGACGGGCCGGGCGGCATCTTCATGATCGACTGCGAGAGCTTCGAGGTGCTGGGGCGCTGGGAGATCGACCGCGGCCCGCAGTACCTGCACTACGACTTCTGGTGGCACCTCGGCCACGACACGCTCATCAGCAGCGAGTGGGGCACGCCGAAGATGGTCGAGGGGGGCGTGAACCCGGAGCTCCTGCTCAGCAGGAAGTACGGCCACAAGCTGCACGTCTGGGACCTGCGCCGGCGCAAGCACCTGCAGGAGCTGGACCTCGGCGACGAGCACCAGTTCGCGCTCGAGCTCAGGCCGGCCCACGATCCGACCAAGCAGTACGGCTTCGTGAACTCGGTGGTGAGCGTCGCCGACCTGTCGGCCTCGATCTTCGTCTGGTTCCGCGACGGCGAGCGCTGGGGCGTGCGCAAGGTCATCGACATCCCGGCCGAGCCGGCCGAGCCCGACGTGCTGCCGCCGCTCCTGCAGGGCTTCAAGGCGGTGCCGCCGCTGGTCACCGACATCAACCTCTCGCTCGACGATCGCTTCCTCTATGTGTCGTGCTGGGGGACCGGCGAGCTCAAGCAGTACGACGTGTCGGATCCGTTCAAGCCGGTGCAGACCGGCTCGATCCACCTGGGCGGCATCGTGCGGCGCGCCGCGCACCCGCGCTCGGGCCCGCTGCGCGGCGCCCCGCAGATGGTCGAGGTCAGCCGCGATGGCCGCCGCGTCTACTTCACCAACTCGCTCTACGCGTCGTGGGACGAGCAGTTCTACCCGGAGGGCGCCGGGGGATGGATGGCCAAGGTCGACGTCCCGTCGGGCGGCGGCATGACGGTGGACCCGGAGTTCTTCGTCGACTTCGGCGAGCGGCGGCCGCACCAGGTGCGGCTCGAGGGCGGCGACGCCTCGTCCGACTCGTTCTGCTATCCGTGACCGCCGCGTGAGATGGCAGGTGAGATGACACGTGAGATGAGATGACGCCCTGGCTCACGCTGATGGCGCTCGGCGCCTTCCACGGCATCAACCCGGCCATGGGCTGGCTGTTCGCGGTGGCGCTCGCGCTGCAGGAGAAGAGCGGCCGCGCCATCGGCCGGGCCCTGGTGCCGATCGCGATCGGGCATGCGGTGTCGATCGGGCTCACCGTGCTGCTCATCGCGATCGGCCAGGCCGAGGTGCCGGTCGCGGTCCTCAAGTGGCTCACGGCCGGCGCGCTCATCGGCTTCGGCCTGCTCGTGCTGGTGCGGCCGCGCCATCCCCGCTGGGTCGGCATGCGGGTGGGCTTTCGCGACCTCACCCTGTGGTCGTTCCTCATGGCCACCGCGCACGGCGCCGGGCTCATGCTCCTGCCCGTCTTCCTGCTCGGCCCCGACAACCCGGCGCCGTGTCACGGGGCCAGCTGCCACTCGGCCGCCGGCCTCGCGCTGACCAGCCCGGCCGGCTACCTCGCCGCCATCGCCCTCCACACCGCGGCGATGCTGACCGTGGCCGGCGCCGCCGCGCTCGTCGTCTACTACAAGTTCGGCGTCGCGATCCTCCGCCAGGCGTGGATCAACCTCGACCGCATCTGGGCGGCCGTCCTCATCGTGGCCGGAGTGGTGGCCATCGCGCTGTGAGTCGTCACAGGCGTCGCGTCTCGGCCGGGTAGTGCCGGCGCGACAGCAGGAGCACGACCAGGTTGAGGCCGGCCAGCGCGCCGAGCAGGATGGCGTAGGCCTGGACCGGGATGAGGACGCCGTTGACGCCCACCAGGATCAGGGTCGCGCGCATCGCGCTGGCCCAGGCTCCGCGCCGGCGGCGCGCCAGGCCGATCGCGCGGAACAGGCACACCGCGCCCGGGATGACCAGGAGCGCGCCGATGATGAGCAGGGACGCGAAGTGGAAGTCGTAGGCGAAGTGCTTGGCGCCATCGATCCCCTCGCCGGCGAGCGCGCGGGTCAGCACCGCCTGCAGGTGGAGGACGCCGAGCGCGACGCTGGTCCCGCCGCAGCCGAGGTCGGTGACGACCGCGGCGGCGCGGAAGCTCCGCCCGCGCCCGACCAGGAGCGTCTCGTCGGCCGGCAAGGTGGCGGGCGCCTTCACCTCCGGCGGCTTCACCACGGGCACTTCGAGATCGGGCGCTTCCGTCACGGGCACAGGCACAGTCTACCCCGCGTCCGCCGGGACCGGAGGTGAGACCTCGTCGCGCGGCGTTCGTGGGCTCGCCTCCGCCGGGGCCGCGCTACCATGGGCCGATGCGGGCGACGTTCCTGGCACTGCTCCTCGTCTCGGCCGGCGGCGCGTGCGGCGACGACGGCTCCGGCTCCGGCGGCGGGGCGGCCGACGCGCGGCCCGCCGGCGACGGGCCTCTGGCCGACGCCGCCCTGCCCGACGCGCCGGAGCCCGACGCGCGGCCGCGGCCGGCCTTCGACTGCGAGCCCCGCTCCGGCACCAACGTCGTCCTGCGCCGGTTCGCCACCATCGAGCGCTCGGGCGGCGCGCTGCTGGTCACCTCGCCGCCCTACGATCCGCGCCTGTTCGTGGTCAACCACGACGGGCAGATCCGCATCGTCGAGGACGAGGTTCTGCTCGAGACCCCGTTCCTCGACGTCAACCAGCTCATCGCGCTCGACAACGAGCAGGGCCTGCTCGGGCTGGTCTTCCACCCCGACTACGAGCACAACCGCACCTTCTACATCTTCTACGCGTCGGCCACCGAGAACGTGCTCGCGCGCTACACCACGCGCGCCGACGATCCGTACGTCGCCGATCCCGACAGCGCCGAGGTCCTGCTCGCCATCCCCGACCGCTTCCCCAACCACAACGGCGGCATGCTCGAGTTCGGGCCCGACGGCTACCTCTATGTGTCGACCGGCGACGGCGGCGGGCGCAGCGACCCCGACGAGAACGCCGAGAACCCCATGTCGCTGCTCGGCAAGATCCTGCGCATAGACGTCGATCGTCCGTCGGACGAAGCACTCTACAGCATCCCGCCCGACAACCCGTTCGTCGCCGGCGGCGGCGCGCCCGAGGTCTACATGCTGGGTCTGCGCAACCCGTGGCGCTGGTCGTTCGACGAAAACGGCGACATGTACATCGCCGACGTCGGCTTCGAGACCTACGAGGAGCTGGACATCGTCCCGGCCGGCACCGGCGCCGGCCTCGACTTCGGCTGGGATCGCATCGAGGGCAACGGTCACTGCAACGAGCCGGCCACCGGCTGCTCGACCAAGGGCACCACCCTGCCCGTCTACGAGTGGACCCACGACGGCGACGGCTTCTGCGCCATCATCGGCGGCGCGGTCTACCGCGGCGCGTGCTACCCGGACCTGGTCGGCACCTACCTCTTCACCGACTTCTGCTCCGACTTCGTGTGGGCGCTGCGGGCCGAGGGCGGCGCCATCACCCAGGCGCCGGCCCCGATGCCCGACACCATGCGCAACGGACTGGTGAGCCTGCACGCGAGCTCGACCGGCGAGCTCTACCTGACCAACAACGCGGGCGGCCTGTTCCACATCGAGGTGGGCGACCCGCCCGCGGCGGCCGACGCCGGCGTCAGTGTGGGTTCGCGCTGAGCAGGCCGACGGCGACGAGGAGCGGGATCACCACCGCGACGAGCGCCTCGCCCGCGATCATGCCCGAGGCCAGCGGGATGGCCAGCCGGTCCGCGCTGCGGCGATCGAGGGCGCGCCACAGCGCGAGCACGATGCACCCGCCGATGAACATGGTGAAGATGACCGAGCCGGGGACCATCATGCCGATGCCGAGCCCGGTGGGCGACGGGATGAGCGCCGACTTCTTCTCGACCAGGGTGAGGAGGATGCCGATCACGGCGAACAGGATGGCGGCCTGCGCGGCGTATGCGGCCATGGCGTTGCCGCCCTGGCTGAGGAACTCGGCGAAGCCGGCCACGCGCTGCGAGATCGGCGAGGTCAGGCCGTCGCCGCCGATGCCGTAGGTCTTGCGCAGGAGCGGGTACATCCAGGCCACCGCGGCCGCGCCGACCGGGGCGGCCAGGAGCTGCGAGTAGGTCAGGAAGCGAGGCGTCGACCCGATGATGTGGCCGGCCTTGTAGTCCTGCATGATCGCCTCGGACTGCACCGCGACCGTGCCGGTCGTGCCGCTGGCGGCGAGGTTCGTCGTCAGCTTGCCGGGCGAGAGCAGCGCGAAGATCGCCTGCATCGCGTTCGTGAGCTGGCTGATCGGTCCCCAGTTCGTCTCGCCGAGCACGCGGAGTCCGACGAGCATGAGCGGGATCGAGAGGATCACCGAGATCGGCGTCATCCACGCCGGCATGTCG
>DATFRY010000634.1:0-7499 GCA_035262925.1 Kofleriaceae bacterium
GACTCCGATCCGCTCAGCGAACCGCTTCGAGGCAGCGTGGTCCTCTGGCTCGTCGCCGCTCTGATCGGTTGCCACGAGCTTCTGTGCGGCCGCGACGAGCCGCTCGTAGTACAGCCTCACCTCGGCGAGTTGCTCGGCCGCCGGCGATGATTCGAGTGCGGCCGCGACGGAGCGCTTGTGGCGCTGCACGTCGGCCGGCCCGACGGCCCACGCGAACCACTGCGCGCGAAACTCGGCGCGCAGCATCCCGAGGCCTCGACGGACCGCGATCGACAGGTCGCTCTCGGCATCGACCTGGCCGTGGAAGAGCGCGAGGAGCACGGGCTCAAGCTCCTCGTATCCAGCGAGCGGATCCTCGATGCTCGCGGCCGGCGGGCGATCGGGAAACGGATCCGGCCCGCGGCCTTCGACCCACGCCAGCGTCGCGCCCGGTACACGAGGGGGAAGCGGATCTGCGCCAGCCTGCCGGCCCAACGGCGGCCTGTCTCCCACTTCTCTCCCGCGGACCATGTTGCCAACACGCTAACCCCGTGGTCCGACATGGGCGGCCGTTGCGCGCCGTAGCGCGCAAGTGCGCTAGCCCTTTACGCGTTCCACGTAGGCCTTCTCGCGCGTGTCGATCCGGAGCATGTCGCCCTCGTTGATGAACAGCGGGACCTGCACGACGGCGCCGGTCTCGAGCGTGGCCGGCTTGGTCACGTTGCCGGCCGCCGTGTTGCCCACGGCCCCCTGCTCGGTGTTGGTCACGCGCAGGAGCACGAAGTTGGGCAGCGTGACGCCGACGGCGCGCTCGTTGAAGAACAGCACCTGGACGCTGATGTTGTCCTTCATGAGGTCGTGGTCGTCGCCGATGATCTCCGCCACGACGGTGACCTGCTCGTAGCTCGACGGGTCCATGAACACGAAGTCGTCGCCTTCCTTGTAGAGGAACTGCATCTCCTTGTCCTCCACGTTGGCGGGCTCGAGCTTCTCGCCGGAGCGGATGTTCCTCTCGAACACGGCTCCGGTCAGAAGGTTCTTGAACTTGGTGCGCGTGAAGGCGGCGCCCTTGCCCGGCTTGACGAACTGGAACTCGACGATCGTGAAGGGCTGGCCGTCCATCAAGACCTTGAGACCTTTGCGGATGTCCGACGTGTCGTACATTGCCAGGCTTGATACCTGGAAGCTGCGGTCAGTGTCAAACCCGCACCGCTCGCGCGCTGAACTGACCGGCGGTGCGCCTTGCCACCCCTCGCCGGCTTCTGCTACCCCACGGGGACCCGCATGACAGAAGACGACTTCGAGCCGGCCCGGCGCGAGCTCTGCCCCGACGGGACCTGCATCGGCCTGATCGGTCCCGACGGTCGCTGCAAGGTGTGCGGCGCGGTGGGCGCCTCGGCGGTCTCCGACCCGCGTCACCGCGGCATGCGCCAGACCCGTGAAGGCGACGAGGCCGGCGACGAGTCCAGCGATCTCGATAGCGAGCGCGAGCTCTGTCCCGATGGTGCATGCGTGGGGGTCATCGGCCCGGACGGGCGCTGCGCCGTGTGCGGCACTCCGCGGGCGGACGGCGCGGCCGACTCGAGCGCCGCGGCCGAGCCCCGCACCGCAACAGTGACGGCCGAGGCCGGCGGAGCCGGCTCCGCTGGCGAGGACGACGACGAGGACCGCGAGCTCTGCCCGGACGGGTCCTGCATCGGCCTCATCGGGCCCGACGGGAAGTGCAAAGTCTGTGGGACTCCTCGGACTTCTGCCCCTCCTTGACACTCGCAGCGCCGTGCGGCACCGTCGGATTGTCCTGTTTCCCGATAGGCAATAGGTAATCCCAGCGATGCGGCTTTCGACCAAGACCCGCTACGGTGTCCGCGCCATCTTCGACATCGCCTATCACGGTCAGGACTCGGCTCAGCCGTCGGCCCAGGCGCGGGACATCGCGCGGCGCGAGGACATCCCGCTGCGCTACCTGGAGCAGATCTTCCAGGACCTGAAGCGCGCCGGTCTGGTGGATTCCAAGCGCGGACCGCGCGGGGGCTACTACCTCAAGCGCGCTCCCGAGGAGATCTCGCTGGCCGAGGTCGTGCGCGCCCTGCAGGGACCGATCGAGGAGATGTTCCTGGTCGAGGAGGTCGAGAACAGCGCGGCGCGGCTGGCCCAGGTGCCGAGCTCGCGTCAGGTCACCGCAGCGCTGTGGAAGGAGCTGGCCGAGCACGTCCTCACCTGGTTCTCATCCGTCACGGTCGCGGACCTGGTCAAGCGCGGGAGCCACCTCGGCGTGCCGCGCGCTGGCGCCGGTCAGCCCATGTATTACATCTGACGCGACATTCCGAGCTGACCGTGAGCGTTCCCGCCGTCGCCGCCTCCCCGCCCCTGCTCCTGCAGGCCGCCTCGCTGCTCGACCTCATCGGGCGCACGCCGCTTGTGCGCCTCGGCGCGGTGGTCCCGTCCGACGGCGCCGAGATCTGGGTCAAGTGCGAGCAGTACAACCCGGGCGGCTCGGTCAAGGACCGCATCGCGCTGGCCATGGTCGAGGCGGCGGAGGAGCGCGGGCTGCTCACGCCGGGCCGCTCGGTCGTGGTCGAGCCCACCAGCGGCAACACCGGCATCGGCCTGGCCCTGGTGTGCGCGGCCAAGCGCTACCGCCTGGTCCTGTGCATGCCCGAGTCGATGTCGCTCGAGCGTCGCGCCCTGCTCCAGTCGTACGGGGCGGAGATCATCCTCACGCCCGAGGACCAGGCGATGGAGGGTGCGGTCGCGCGCGCTCTCGAGTTCTGCAAGGACAACCCGGATGCCTTCATGCCGGATCAGTTCCGCAATCCGGCCAACCCGGAGGTGCACCGCCGCACCACCGCGCGCGAGATCCTCGACCAGCTGGGCGGCGATCGAGTCGACGCGTTCGTGTCGTCGATCGGCACCGGCGGCACCGTGACCGGCGTGGGCGGCGTCCTGCGCCAGCAGTTCGCCGGGTGCCGGGTGATCGGCGTGGAGCCGTCGCGCAGCGCGGTCATCTCGGGGAAGCCGGCGGGCCCGCACAAGATCCAGGGCATCGGGGCCGGCTTCATCCCCGAGACGCTCGACCGCTCGGTCCTGACCGAGCTGCGCCTGATCGACGACCGCGACGCCTACGACATGTCCAGGCGCCTGGCCCGCGAGGAGGGCCTCCTGGTCGGCATCTCGTCCGGCGCCAACGTGTTCATCGCCGCCGAGGTGGCGCGCGAGCTCGGCCCCGGCCACCGCGTGCTCACGCTCCTGTGCGACACCGGCGAGCGCTACTTCTCGCTCGACGAGTACTTCCGGTAATCGACATGGCGGGCGCCACCGACACGAGCTTCGCGCTCATCGGGGCCGGCGGGCTCGGCGGGCCGGTGGCCTACGCGCTGGCCGCGGCCGGTGCCGGTCGCCTGGTGCTGGTCGACCACGACCGGGTCGAGCTGTCGAATCTACAGAGACAGATCCAGTTCACCACCGCCGACGTCGGACGCCGCAAGGTCGACGCGCTGGCGGGCGAGCTGGTGCGGCGGGGCTATCCGGCCGATCGCATCCGCGCGCTCGCGGTGCGCTTCTCGCCGGAGACCGCCGCCGAGGTGCTTCGCGGCGTGGACGTGGTGGTCGAGGGCTCCGACGACCCGGCCACCAAGTTCACCGCCAACGACGAGGCGATGCGCCGCGCCCTGCCCTTCGCGATCGGCGGCGCCCTGCGCCACGCCGGCCAGGTGCTGGCCGCGGTCCCGGGCCGCGGCGGCTGCTACCGATGCCTGTTCGAGGAGCCGCCCGGGTCGGCGCCGAGCTGCGCCGAGGCGGGCGTGCTGGGCGCGGCGGTCGCGGTGATCGGCGGCCTGCTCGCGCGCGCGGCGCTCGAGCTCGCGCGCGGCGGCGCGACCGAGCTGCTCGTGGTGGACGACGTGAGCGCGCGCTCGACGCCGCGGCGAGTGCGCTATAACCCCCGTCTGGGCTGCCCGGCCTGCGCGACCGTGGGAGGCGGACGCAGCGCGGACGCCCTGGAGCACCCGTGAACTCGATCTACTCAAGAGGCCTCAAGTGCCGCGAGTGCCATGCGGAGGTACCGCACGGCCCCGTGCACGTGTGCGAGCTGTGTTTCGGCCCGCTCGAGGTGGACTACGACTACGACGCCGTGGGCCGCGCCATCGATCGCGATCGATGGGCCGCGCGCCCGCTCACCATGTGGCGCTACGCCGAGCTCTTGCCGCTCGGCGGCCCGCCCGCCGTCGGCCACGCGGTCGGCGGCACGCCGCTGGTGCCGGCGCACCGCCTGGCCGCCGCGCTCGGCGTGGACGAGCTGTGGGTCAAGAACGACGCGGTCTGCCACCCGAGCCTGTCGTTCAAGGACCGGGTCGTGTCGCTGGCCATCTCGGTGGCGGTCGACTTCGGCTTCGACCACATCGCCTGCGCCTCGACCGGCAACCTGGCCAACGCGGTGGCGGCCGCGTCGGCTGCGCTCGGGCTCAAGGCCACCATCCTGGTGCCGCGCACGCTGGAGCCGGCCAAGATCGTCGCCACCCAGGTCTACGGCGCCCGCGTCATCGCCATCGACGGCACCTACGACGACGTCAACCGCCTGTGCGCCGAGGCCGCCGACCGCTACCGCTGGGCCTTCGTGAACGTGAACCTCAGGCCCTACTACGCCGAGGGCTCCAAGACCTACGCCTACGAGATCGCCGACCAGCTGGGCTGGCGGCTGCCCGACCACGTGGTGGCGCCGATGGCCGGCGGCTCGCTGGTCGCCAAGATCGACAAGGCGTGGGGCGAGCTGGGCAAGCTCGGCCTGGTCGCGGCGCGCGCCCGCCCGGCCCGCATCCATGGGGCCCAGGCGGCCGGCTGCGCGCCGATCTCCGACGCCGTCATCGCCGGCCGCGAGCTCATCGTGCCGGTCAAGGAGCCGCGCACCATCGCGCGCTCGCTGGCCATCGGCAACCCGGCCGACGGCTTCTACGCGGCGCGCGCCATCCGCCAGAGCGGCGGCGGGGCGGCGTCGGTGTCGGACGCCGAGATCGTGGCCGCCATGCGGCTCCTGGCCGAGACCGAGGGCATCTTCACCGAGACGGCGGGCGGGGTCACGCTGGCCGGCGCCCGGCGGCTCATCACCGACGGCGCCATCGGCCGCGGCGAGTCGATCGTCCTTTGCATCACCGGGCAGGGCCTCAAGACCACCGACCCGCTCCTGCCCGAGCTGCCGCGACCACCCGTCATCGGGCCCAGGCTGTCCGAGCTGGCCGCCATCGCCCAGGGATCCGAGTAGCCGCCGGCGACCAGACGGCGACCCAGACGGCGACCAGACGACGACAAAGACGGCGACGATAGAGGACAAAGAGACCATGGCAACCATCCGCATCCCCACTCCGCTGCGCAAGCTGACCGATGGCAAGGAAGAGGTCGCCGCGCCCGGCGCCACCGTCGGCGAGGTGCTCCTCAACCTCGACCGCGCGTACCCGGGCATCAAGGCGCGGATCTGCGACGACAGCGGCGCGGTCCGCAAGTTCGTCAACATCTTCGCCAACGACGAGGACATCCGGTTCCTCAAGAACCTGGACACGCCGGTCAAGGAGACCGACGAGGTCTCGATCGTCCCGGCCATCGCCGGCGGCGAGTAGCCGGCCGCTCGCCGAGGTATGGCGCGCATGCGAAAGCGGATCTATCTGACCTACCCGGCCGCGCTGGTGCGCGAGCCGCTGGTCTGCCGCATGTACGCCGAGCTGCGGGTCGAGTTCAACCTGCGCACCGCGAGCGTGACCGACGAGATCGGCATCATCGGGCTGGAGCTGCACGGCGAGCCCGAGGACATCGAGGCGGCCATCGAGTTCTTCCGCAGCCGCGGGGTGCGGGTCGAGCCCATCGAGCTGGACGTGCTCGCCGGATAGCCGCGGGGATCGCCGCATGGACCGGACCCACCGGACAGACGCGAACGCGAGCGCGGATCAGACGCGACCCCCGCTGCGCGACGACCAGGTCCGCCGCTACGCCCGCCACGTGCTCCTGCCCGACGTCGGCGGGCGGGGACAGGCGCGGCTCCTGGCCGCCGCGGTCGCGGTCGAGCTCGGGCCCGGGCGCGCGGCCGAGGTCACCGCCCTGGCCTACCTGGCGGCGGCCGGGGTCGGCCGCATCGTCCTCGGCGGCGACCTGGCCGGGCCTATCGGCGACGACGAGATCGCGACCGGCGTCCTCTACGGCGCCGCCGACCGCGGGCGGCCGCGCGGGCAGGCCGCGCGCGAGCGGATCGCGGCGCTCAACCCCGACGTCGCGGTCGGCGAGGCGGGCGACGCGCCCGACGAGGCCGCGGGCGCGCTGCGCCTGGCCGACGAGCTGGCGCCGGCCGATCCGGCGGCGCCCGTGGATCCGGCATCTCTCGTCCTCGGCCTGGGCGGCGCGGTGGCCGACGCCCTGGTGCGCGGCGGCCAGGCGGCAGCGGCGCTGCTGCTTCGCATCGCGAGGCCCGCGCGCGGTGAGGCCGCCCGCGAGGCGCCGCGCGAGGCCTCGAGGAGGCTGCCATGAGCCTGCACGCCAACCGGCGCGTCTCGTCGGTGGTCGACCTGGTCGGCAACACGCCGCTCATCCGCCTGCGCTCGGTCGAGGAGCGGGCCGGCGGCGGCGTCGAGATCTGGGCCAAGTGCGAGTTCGAGAACCCGGGCGGCTCGGTCAAGGACCGCGCGGCGCGCCAGATCTTGCTCGACGCGCTGGCCGACGGGAGGCTGCACGGCAAGCGGCTCATCGACTCGACCAGCGGCAACACCGGCGTGGCCTACTCGATGCTGGGCGCGGCGCTGGGCGTCCCGGTCACGCTGGTCATGCCGGCCAACGTGTCGGTCGCGCGCGTGAACATCACCCGCGCCTACGGCACCGAGCTGGTCTTCTCGTCGGAGATGGAGGGCTCGGACGGCGCGCTGGTGGTGGCGCGGCAGATGGTCGACGCCGAGCCGGAGCGCTACTTCTATCCCAACCAGTACGCCAACCCGTCCAACCCGAAGGCGCACTACCTGGGCACCGGGGCCGAGATCCTGCGCGCGCTGGGCGATCGCATCAGCCACTTCGTGGCCGGCATCGGCACCACCGGCACCATCATGGGCACGGGGCGCCGGCTCAAGGAGCACACCCGCAAGGTCGAGGTGGTGGCGGTCGAGCCCGACGACTCGTTCCACGGGCTCGAGGGCCTCAAGCACCTGGCGTCGTCGATCGTGCCGCCCATCTGGCAGCCGGACGGGATCGTCGACCGCCGCCTGCCGATGCCGACCGACGAGGCGTGGGACGCCTCCGAGCGCCTGTGCCGCGAGGAGGGCGTGTTCGTCGGCCACTCGGCCGGCGCCAACGTGGCCGGCGCGTGCCAGGTGGCGCGCGAGGCCGGCCCCGGCGCGGTGGTGGTGACCGTGCTGCCCGATCGCGGCGACCGCTACTTCGCGCCCATGAAGTGGGAGCGGCACTATGTCTGGTGAGCCGGCACTCGACATCCCGCGGCCGCTGCTCGAGGACGTCTACCGCGAGGCGCGGCGCGCGTTCCCGCTCGAGTGCTGCGG
>DATFRY010000635.1:0-6847 GCA_035262925.1 Kofleriaceae bacterium
AGCGCGGCGACAAGGAGCGCGGCGACAAGGAGCGCGGCGACAAGGAGCGCGGCGACAAGGAGCGGGGCGACAAGGAGCGCGCCGGTAGCGGCGTGCCGGCCACCTCGCAGGAGGCCAAGGCGCTCCTCATGGACGCCGAGAAGCGCGTGAGCCGCCTGGACTGGGACGGGGCGAAGGAGAAGTACGAGCTGGTGGCGGCCGGCAAGTTCCACCGCCACCGCGCCTATCTCGGCCTGGCCGAGGTCGCCTTCGAGACCAAGCGAGCCGACGACGCCATCTCCTACGCCAAGCGGGCAGGGGACACGCCGGGCGCCCGCGTGCTGCTCGGCCACGCCTACTATCAGAAGCGCGACTATGCGACCGCGCTCCAGTACTACGAGTCAGTCCTGCGCCAGAATCCGAACCACACCGAGGCGCAGAACGGGGCCAAGGCCGCCCGCGACAAGCTGAACGGGGCTGGCGGAGGGGCGGGCGCCGGGTCAGTGGACTGAAGCGATCCCGTCCCCCCGCGCACATGTGGCCCCTGCAGCCCGGGCCGTGGTGCGTCTACTATATCCGCGCATGGCCGAGGTAGGACTGACGACGCAGGCCATCCAGTGGCTGCGCGGGTCCGGCCTCGACACCTCCGGCGGCGATGACTTCATCCAGGAGCGCATCGCGATCTTCGCCCGGCTGATCTCGCTCATCTCGCTGGCCTTCCTGGTGGTCAACCTCGTCACCGGCGTGGCCTTCGACATCCCCATCCGGTTCTTCCTCACCAGCAGCGGGAACGTCGCGCACGTGACCGCCACGCTGTTCATCGCCCTGGTGTGGCTGATCTGCCGACGCGGCCTCCTCTCGATGGCGCTCCTGGAGCTCATCGACGCGGCGGCGGTGGTCGGCACGTGCGCGGCGTGGGCCTTCCTGGTCGATGCGCGCTTCCCGGGCTCGGTGCAGTCGGCGGTCACCGCGGTCGCCTTGACCACGCTGGCCCGCGCGATCCTGGTGCCGTCGACGGCGTCGCGCACCCTTCGGCTCGGCCTGCTGACGGCGGCGCCCACCCTGGTGACGATGCGGGGCTGGCTCGACACCATGCTCGGCCAGCGGGCTCCGATGCCCGGCGAGCCGTACGGGCCGTGGCTCACCGTCATCTTCCAGGTGCTGCTGCTGGGCACGGTCATCGCGATGGCGACCGTCGCCACCCGCATCCTCTACGACCTCCGCCGCAGCGTGCGCGAGGCGCGCGAGCTGGGCCAGTACGCGCTCGAGGAGAAGCTCGGCGCCGGCGGCATGGGTGAGGTGTGGCGCGCGCGCCATCGCTTCCTGGTGCGCGCCGCCGCCATCAAGCTCATCCGGCCCGACCTACTCGACGCCAGCCGCGGCGACCCCGGCCTGCCGCTCCGCCGCTTCGAGCGCGAGGCTCTGGCCACCGCCGCGCTGCGCTCGCCCCACACCGTGCAGCTCTACGACTTCGGCCAGGCCGAGGACGGCACGCTGTTCTACGTCATGGAGCTCCTGCTCGGCATCGACCTCGAGAAGCTGGTCGCGCGCTTCGGGCCGGTGCCGCCCGAGCGCGCGGTCCACATCCTCGTGCAGGTGTGCCAGTCGCTCGACGAGGCGCACCAGAACGGGCTCACCCACCGCGACATCAAGCCGGCCAACATCTTCGTCAACCCGGTCGGCAGCGAGCTCGACTTCGTCAAGGTGCTCGACTTCGGCCTGGTGCGCCTGCGCCCGGCCGAGACCGGCAGCGATCAGATCCATCTCAGCGCGGACCGCCCGGTCGGCGGCACGCCGGCCTACACCGCGCCCGAGATCGCGCGCGGCCAGGCGAGCTACGACCACCGGGTCGACATCTACGCGGTCGGCTGCGTGGGCTACTGGCTGTTGACCGGCAAGCTGGTGTTCGAGGGCGACAGCGTGATGAAGATGGTGATCGATCACGCCCACTCGCCGCCGCCGCGCCCGCAGACGCGCACCGATCAGGCGATCCCGGCCGAGCTGGAGCGGATCATCCTCGACTGCCTCGAGAAGGATCCGGCGCGGCGTCCGCCCACCGCCGCGGCGCTGGGCGATCGCCTGGCCGGGTGCCCGCTGCCGCGCCCGTGGACGCGCGAGCGCGCCGAGGACTGGTGGCGCACGCACATGCCGCAGCCGGAGCCGGAGCGGCAGGTGGCCGACGTCCTGCTCTCGCACGAGGGCTCACCCGCCAGCGTGCTGCGCCCGCGGCGCTCGACGCGACCGGTCGGATCCGCCGGCTCGCGCTGATCGCGCGGTCGCGGCGCGCGGTCGCGGCGCGGTTGCGGCGCGCGGTCGCGGTGCTACCACCTCTGTCAGGGCCTCGGCGTGGACGACCTCATCTACTTCGCGCTCAGCGCGGCCGGCGCCGCCACCTTCTGGTGGCGCTACCGCCGGCGGGCGGGGGCGGGGCCGAAGAGCCTGCCGGCGGCACAGGACGAGGAGCTCGAGATCGCGCTGCACGTGGCCGCCCACGAGGCGCGCGCGCGCGGCCAGCCGCTCCTGCCCCAGCATCTCCTCCTGTCGCTGGCGCAGAGCGAGCCGGTGGCGGGCGCGATCCGCCGCGCGGGCGGCGACGCCGGCGCCGTCGAGGACCGCGTGTTCGCCGCGCTCGACGCGGTCACCGATCGCACGCCGGCCGGCGCGCTGCGCACCTCGGATCCGGCGGCGGCCGCGCTCGCCATGGCGGCCGCCATCGCGCGCCACCATGGCCGCGCGGTCGCCTGCGCCGACCTGTGGTTCGCGCTGACCCGCCCGCCGCTGGGCGTGGCCGAGCTCCTGGACGCGGCAGGCGTCGACCCGACCGCGGTCCTGTTCGTCCTGGCCCACGGCGACGCGGACGGCGAGCCGGCGGCCGACGGCGAGGTCGAGCTCATCCTGGTCAACGACGACTTCTCGCCCCAGCAGCTGGTGGTCGAGGTGCTGCGCGACGCGCTCGGGCTGCGCGAGGACGAGGCGACCCGGCTCATGCTCAAGACCCACCACGAGGGCCACGCCAGCCTCGGGCGCCACTCCGGCGCGCACGCGCGGCGGGCCCGCCAGTCGGCCAGCACGCTCGCGCGCCGCCAGGGCTATCCTCTCTGGATCCGCGCGGTACCGGCCGGGCAGTAGATCGGCCTGGCGCCCGCGCGAGCGCTCGAACACCGCGTGCTCACCCACCCGGCCGGGGCGCCGGCGAAAAAAGTCCTCGCCGCCGGCGGATCCTCGTCTAGACTCTTCCCTCCTGGAGGCATCCACGTGAATTGGCGCTCGCAGAGATACCTGTTCGTCGAGTCGAGTCGAGGACCAGAGATCCGGAGCCCTTCACGTGTCACCTGCCATGTCCACGCGAGCCCGCCAGCGCGATCGAGAGATCATCGATCGATACACCGACCAGCCCTCCCGGCTGCCGGCACCGCTGCGGGCTGAGATCGAGCACTCATTCGGCGATCGACCGGTCGAGCTGTACTGCCACATCGACCTCGACGCCTCCCTGAACCTGGCCGAGAGCTGGCTGGCGCTGGGCCCCGAGCGGGTCGCGATCGCCACCCGCGCGCCCGGCGGCGGCTGGGACATCGCCCACATCGAGCGATCACGCATCCGCGAGGTGCGCGAGAATTCCGGGCTCAGCTGCCACGTGCTCAGCCTGCTCGGCCTCGCCGGCGATCCGCCGCTCGCGGTCGTGCGCTACACGCACCGGCAGCGGCGCGCGGCCGACGCCATCCGCTTCGTCCTCCAGCAGAGCCTGGCCGAGCGCGACGTGCCGGTCGGCGACGGCGACGACGAGTACGCGGACGCCGTGGCCGGGCCGATCCGCGAGGCCCAGGCGCTGGTGGCCGGCACCGACACCGCGATCATCCTGCGCCTTCTCGGCTACCTGCGCCCGTACCGCAGGCAGCTGGCGGTGGGCATGAGCGCGGCCGCGGCGGTCACCGGGCTGAGCCTCATCCCCGCCTACCTGGCCGGCTACCTCATCGACCGCGTGGTGGGGCGGGCCCAGTCGGGCGCGATCGCGCGCGACGCCGCGGCGCAGATCGCGCTGGTGTGCGTAGGCGCCATCGCCACCGCCTACGCGCTGCGCTCGCTGTTCACCTGGGTGCGGCTGCGCTTCATGGCGTACATCGGCGAGTACGTCGCCCGCGACCTGCGCACCGCGATCTACGAGCACCTGCAGCTCCTGAGCCTGAGCTTCTTCTCGCGCAAGAAGACCGGCAGCCTCATCACCCGGGTCACCTCGGACACCGATCGGCTGTGGGAGTTCCTCGCCTTCGGCATCGTCGACGTCTCGCTCTCCGCCGTCATGCTGATCGGCCTGGGCACGGTGCTCATCAGCGTGGACTGGCGGCTCGGGCTGGTCATGACCCTGCCGGTGCCGCTCCTGTGCGCGTTCATCTTCCTGCACGGCCGGCGGCTGGAGGCCTTCTTCCTGCGCGCCTGGCGCCGCTGGTCGCGCCTGACCGACGTGGTGAGCGACACCATCCCGGGCATCCGGGTGGTCAAGGCGTTCAACCAGGAGGACAGCGAGCGCCGGCGCTTCGCGGAGCGCAACCTGGCCGCGATGAGCCAGTTCAACGAGATCCACCAGGTGTGGACCCGCTTCTGGCCGGCGCTCATGCTCGGCATCCACTGCCTGACCGTCGCGGTCTGGGTGCTGGCGCTGCCGCGCCTCATCGGCGCGTCCGCGCCCCAGCTCTCGGCCGGCGCGTTCGTCTCGTTCCTGCTCTACAGCACGATGTTCGTGGGGCCGATCGAGGTGATCGGGCAGATGGCGCGCGTGATGAACCGCGCCACCAGCTCCGCCCACCGCATCTTCGAGGTGCTCGACACCGAGCCGGAGGTGGTCGACCGCGCGGAGCCGGTGCGCCCGGCCAGTCTCGATGGTCGCGTCACCTTCGACGACGTGTGGTTCGGCTACGACGTGGCCCGCCCGGTCATCCGCGCGATGAGCTTCGACGTGGCGCCCGGCGAGATGGTCGGCCTGGTCGGCGCGTCCGGCGGCGGCAAGACCACCATCGCGAACCTCATCGCGCGCTTCTACGATCCGGTGGCCGGGGCGGTCCGCATCGACGGGGTCGATCTGCGCGAGCTCGACACCGGCTGGTACCGGCGGCGGGTCGGCATGGTGCTGCAGGAGCCGTACCTGTTCCACGGCACCATCGCCGACAACATCCGCTACGGCCTGCCCGAGGCGAGCCTCGACCAGGTCATCGGGGCGGCGCGCACCGCCAACGCGCACGACTTCGTGTGCCGGCTCTCGCACGGCTACGAGACCATCGTGGGCGAGCGCGGCCAGACGCTGTCGGGCGGCGAGCGCCAGCGCATCTCGATCGCGCGGGCGCTCCTGCACGACCCGCGCATCCTCATCCTCGACGAGGCGACCAGCTCGGTCGACACCGAGACCGAGCGCCGGATCGAGGAGGCCATGCACCGGCTGATCGCCGGCCGCACGGTGTTCGCCATCGCGCACCGCCTGTCCACCCTGCGCCGGGCGAATCGCCTGTTCGTCATCGAGGAGGGCCGCATCAGCGAGTCGGGCACGCACGGCGCGCTGATGGCCAACCCCGAGAGCACCTATCGCCGCCTGGTCGAGCTCCAGCGCGAGCTCAGACAGGCCGTCTGAGAAATCGAGTCGTCGAGTCGTCGAGAAGTCGAGAGGGAGACATGCTGCTGCACGAGAAGTCACGATCATCCTCGGCCCGCATCGCGGCCCAGGTGGTGGAGCGCCCGCGCCTGGAGCGGCACAGCGACGGCAGCCTGGTCGCCTGGCAGGGAGGCGAGGCCACGCCGGTCCGCCCGGTGCGCTGCTTCCCCTGGTCGCGGCCGGGCGCGTACATCTCGCTGCGCGACGAGCGCCAGCGCGAGGTCGCGCTCATCCACGACCCGGCCGAGCTCGACCCGGGCTCGCGGGCCGCGCTCGAGCAGGCCATGGCCGAGGCCGGCTTCGTCCTCCAGGTGCTGCGGGTCGTCGAGGTCGACGAGGAGCTCGAGATCCGCACCTGGAAGGTGGAGACCCGCCAGGGGGCGCGCACGTTCCAGACCGCGCGCGACGAGTGGCCGCGCCCGCTGCCCGGCGGCGGCTTCCTGGTCCGCGACGTGGCCGGCGACCTCTACCTCATCCCCGCGAACGGGGAGCTGGACGCGCGCAGCCAGCGCGCCCTGTGGGCCTTCATCGACTGAGCCAGATCCGTGGGTCAGACCAGCGCGGCGATGCGCTCGCGCGCGGCCGCGTCGGGCTGGCGGCCCCGCAGGGCGGCCATGTTGTCGTCGAGGTGGCGCAGCACCGCGGTGGCGGGGAGCGGACAGGTCACCGCCGGGTGGCCGAGCAGGAACTTGAGGAAGAGCTGGGCCCAGCTGGTGCAGTCGATGTCCGCGGCCCAGGCCGGCAGCGGCTTGCCCTTGACCTGGCGGAGCAGGGCGCCGCTCTCGAACGGCGACAGGACCAGGACCGCCACCCCGGCGTCGCGGGCCGCGGGCAGGAGGCGCTTCTCCGCCTCGCGGTCGGCCGCCGAGAACGGAAGCTGCACGGTGTCGATCTTCTCGCGCCGGATGATCCGCTCCAGCTCGTCGAAGGCGCTGTGCTGGTAGTGGGTGACACCGATGTAGCGGAACGTGCCGGCCTGCTTCCACTCGCGCATGACCGGGAGGTGGGTCTTCCAGTCCTGCAGGTTGTGCACCTGCATGAGATCGATCTGCTTGGCCCCGAAGCGCTCGGCCGACCGGCGCATCTGGGCGATGCCCTCCTGCTTGCCGCTGGTCCACACCTTGGTGGCCAGGAACGGTTGCGCCGACCGGTCGCGGCGCGCGCGCAGCATGGCGCCCACCGCCGCCTCGGCGTTGCCGTACATCGGTGACGAGTCGATGACCCGGCCGC
>DATFRY010000636.1:0-2141 GCA_035262925.1 Kofleriaceae bacterium
CGCGCGGCCGGTGCTCGGCCCGATCGCGAAGCAGCCCGAGCACGCTCTCGAGCCCGGTCGTCGACGACTCGCGCGGCAGCGCCTCGAGGTAGTACGCGCCGATGCCCGACAGCCCCGTCGCAATGTCGGGTTCGATGGACCCGCGGTGCGCGGCCAGGAACTCCGCCAGCATCGCGTCGACGTCCTCGGTCGAGCGGTCGTCGACCAGCGATCGAGCCCCGCTCGCGTGCCGGAGGACGTGGGCGATGACCCAGGCGCAACCGGCCGCGCCGGTGAAGAGCCACGGCCCGAGCTCGTCGCGGCTCGATGTCACCTCGACCGCGCGGTCGAGCCATGTCCAGGTCGCGTCGAGCGAGCGCGCGCCGCCGCGTTCGAGGGCGAGATAGGCGCAGAAGAGCGGCACGGCGGGGACGCCCTCGCTCCCCGTGAGACGATCGAGGAACGGCCGCAGGCCGGGCGATGTCGCGTGGGCCGGGAGCCGCGCCCGGGGGTGCGATCCGTCGGTGTCTCCGGCGCACGACCGGAAGAACGCGGCCGTCGAGTCGACGATCTCCTGCGCGCGTCGGGCCAGCGCCGGGTCCGCATCCGCGATCAAGGGCTCCCATGCGCTCATCTCCGGGCCCTCCGCGCCGGTGGGATCGCGGCGGTGCGCGCTCCGGCGCCGAGGCCCAGCCTGGCTCTGGCCTCCTCCGATCGATAGAGGCGGCGGAGATGGTCGTAGATCACGAGCTCGTGAGCCGCCGCGGCGGGTCGGAGCAGGCGCTGCGCCGCCGCCTCCGCGAAGCGGCCCACGAGGACCGGCCACGCGCACGTGAGCTCGCCGCCCTCGCGCAGGAGCCGGAGCGAGGCGCAGACAGGCTTCAGCCGGCGACTTCGATCGGCCAGGATCGCCCGTGCGTCGCCCACGGGACCGGCCGCCACCTCCTGTTCGAGGAGCGACTGGATCTGCGCGGCGCGCGCGCGGTGGGCGCGGGCGAGCTGGCCCTCGATCCTGTCGGTGACGGGCAGGGCGGCCAGACGCGCGGAGCGAAGCGCGCCGATCGCCGCGCCGCGCTCGCCGACGTCGGGCGCGAGGTCCGCCAGCAGGCGGTGCACGCTCATGAGAGCCAGCCGCCAGCGGTCCTCCTCGTCGCCTCCGCGCAGCGCCCGCATGAGCTCGAGGGCCGCGGCGCTGTCGTGCGCGAAGAGCGCGAGCGCGTCCGGCATGGCCCGCTGTCCCCCGCAGCGGGACGGCTCGGGCACGTGGGTGTCGACGGACCAGGTGCGAAGCGTGCCGTCGGCGAGGAGCGGTTCCAGGGCGCGACCGAGCCTGGGCAGGGCGGCCGCGACCAGCCGGTCCGGCGCGCCGTGGAGGTTGAGCGCGATCTGCCACTGTCCGGCGGCGGCGGCGATGTCGAAGTACCACAGGTCGCAGACGCTCTCGCGGCTCAGGCCGGCCAGCTCATCGCCGAGCGAGCCGATCAGCACCTGGTCGGCGAACGATCGGCTCGTGATCAGCACCGCGCGCAGCCATTCGGACCCGGGACCGAACGCCCGGAACGCGGATGCCGCGGATGCTGTGGATGCCGCGGATGCGACGGACGCCGCGGATGCCGCCGCGCGGGATGCGCCATCGCGAGCGTCCGCACGCGCGTCAGCCTGGCGGACGAACGGGAGGATGATCTCGTTGGTGTAGCGACCCTCGGGCCCATCGACACCGGCGTCGTCGCGCCCGGGCCACAGCTCGACCAGCCGTGCCCACGGGCGAGACTTGACCATGTCCGCCAGGACATCGATGCTGACCGGGTTCTCCAGATCGAAGGCGAGCTCGTTGTCGCTGTCGGACAGCGAGACGTGGCGCGGAAGGTCGTAGCGGTCCCGCAGGGCGCGCACCAGGCGGTATCGGGCCAGCGGCGACCTCGCCGCGAGCGGCTCCAGATCGCGCCGCTTCAGGTTCCACGACTCTCGCCCGACGATGACCCGGCCGATGCGCACGCGGGGCAGGTGCGACGCGCGCAGGAAGGCGCCCCAGCGCCACATCACCCACGAGTAGCAGTCCTGGTGCGGGAGCCGGGCGAGGAACCGATAGAGGGGAACGGTGTTGTTGGCGATGTTGTGCGCGCACGTGAGCGACGGAATGACGCGGCGACCGAGCGCGCGGG
>DATFRY010000637.1:0-6951 GCA_035262925.1 Kofleriaceae bacterium
GCACGCCTCGAGCCCCGCCGCGTTGTCCTCGACGAAGCGGAGCTTGAGGTCGGCGCTCTCGCGCGCCTTGCGCAGGATGGCGGCTCTCATGCCGTCGCACGCTCGTGGCGTCCGTACTGGTAGTAGGCCGCGCAGGCGCCCTCGGCCGACACCATGGTGGCGCCGAGCGGGCTCTGCGGCGTGCAGGCATTTCCGAAGGCGGCGCAGTCGCAAGGCTTCTTGAGGCCGCGCAGGATGAGCCCGCTGATGCACGCGGCGGGCTCGCTGGTGTCGATGGCGTCGACCTCGAACAGCTTCTCGGCGTCGTGATCGCGGTACTCGTAGCGCAGCTTGTAGCCCGACTTGGGGATCGAGCCGACCCCGCGCCACTTGCGGTCGCACACCTCGAACACCTCGAAGACGAGGTCCCGGGCGGCGCGATTTCCGTCGCGCGCCACCGTCCGCGCGTACTGGTTCTCGACCTCGGCGCGCCCGCTCTCGAGCTGGCGCAGGGTCAGGTAGATGCCCTCGAGGATGTCGATCGGCTCGAAGCCGGTGACGACGATCGGCACCCGGTAGGTGGCCGCCAGCGCCTCGTACTCGCGCGTGCCCATCACGGTGCAGACGTGGCCCGGTCCGAGGAAGCCCTGCACGCGGTTGCCCGAGGTCTGCAGGATGGACGCCATGGCGGGCGGCACCAGGACGTGCGAGACCAGCATCGAGAAGTTGCGCACGCCCAGGCGCCTGGCCGTGTGCACCGCCATCGCGTTGGCCGGCGCGGTGGTCTCGAACCCGATGCCGAAGAAGACCACCTTGCGGGTCGGGTTCGCGCGCGCGATGCGCACCGCGTCGAGCGGCGCGTAGACCACGCGCACGTCGGCGCCGCGGCTCTTGAGGTGGAGCAGGTCGCCGCTGGACCCGGGCACGCGCAGCATGTCGCCGAACGACGTGAAGATGACGTCGCGGCGCGACGCGATGGCGTGCGCCCGATCGATCATCTCGAGCGAGGTCACGCACACCGGGCAGCCCGGCCCGTGCACCAGCTCCACATCTGCCGGCAGCATCCGGTCGATGCCGTGGCGCACGATCGAGTGGGTCTGCCCGCCGCACACCTCCATCAGCACCCACGGGCGCGTGACGGTGGCGGCGATGCGCGAGACCAGCGCCGCGGCCACGGCCGGGTCGCGGTACTCGTCGACGTACTTCATGACGGCCCCCCGTCGGGCGGCGGGCCCCCGTCGTCCGTGAGCTCGGCCAGCAGACCGAGCTCCTCGAGGAGCGCGTAGGCCCGCGCCGCCTCCTCGCGGTCGACCCGGGCGAGCGCGAAGCCGACGTGGACCAGGACGAACTCGCCCACCTGCGCGTCCGGGATGCACGCCAGGCACACCTCTCGCGTGATGCCGCCGAACTTCACCTTGCCGACGGAGAGGCCGCTGTCCTGGTAGATGTCGACGATCTCACCCGGAATGCCCAGGCACATCGGTGCTCCCGTTCTGCCGGCGGCGCCAGCGGTGGGCAGCGACGATGGCCTGGCCGAGCGCCACGCCGCCGTCGTTGGGGGGGATGCGGCGGTGGACGAGGACCTCGAAGCCCTCGCGCGCGAGCAGGGCCGCCGCCGTCTCGGTCAGGACCCGGTTCTGGAAGCATCCGCCGGAAAGCGCCACCCGGCGCACGCCGGTGCGCGGGCCGAAGCGCCGCGCCGCGGCCAGGATGACCTCGGCCAGCGTGCGGTGGAAGCGCGCCGCGATGATCGGCGCGTCGACCGCGCGGCCGACCTCGCTCCCGACCGCGCGCACCGTCGGGCGCAGATCGAAGACAGCCGGGCGGCCGCGCTCCTCGGTGATCGCGAAGTCGTAGGGCGCGGCCTCGTCCGGCGACGCCGCGGCGGCGAGCGCCTCGAGCTCCACCGCCGCCTGCCCCTCGTAGGTGACCGCGTCGCACGTGCCGCACAGCCCGGCCACCGCGTCGAACCAGCGGCCGGCGCCGGTGGCGCGAGGTGCGCGCGCGACCAGGCGCGCGACCGCGGCGAGGCGCGCCGCGGGGATGCGCGCCAGGAGATCGAGCGGGAGGTGGGCGTCGGCCAGCGCGGCGGCGGCCAGACGCCATGGCTCGCGGATGGCCGCCTCGCCGCCGGGCAGGGCGATCGGCTGGAGGTGGGCCAGCCGCGTGAACCCGGTCAGATCGGCGAGCAGGATCTCGCCGCCCCACAGGTCGCCCGCCGGACCGCAGCCGGTCCCGTCGAACGCCACGCCGAGCACCGCCTCGTCGCGCTCGTTGTCGGCCAGGCACGAGGCCACGTGCGCGTGGTGGTGCTGGACCGGATCGCGCGGGAGCCCGGCGGCGAGCGCCCAGCGGGTCGACCGATAGTCGGGGTGGAGATCGTGCGCGACGACCTCGGGCGCGACGCCCAGCAGGCGGCCCAGCTTGTCGATGACCTCGGTGAAGAAGGCGTGCGCCACCGGCGTCGCCAGATCGCCGACGTGAGGCGAGAGGTACGCGCGGTCGCCCCGGGTCAGGCAGACCGTGTTCTTGAGATCGGCGCCGACCGCCAGCACCGGCGGGGCCGACACGCCGAGCGCGATCGAGTCGGGCACGAACCCGCGCGATCGCCGGACCGCCTGGATCCGGCCGGCCGCCGCGCGCACCACCGAGTCGTCGGCGCGCGTGTGGATCTCGCGATCGTGGACCAGGAACGCGTCGGCGATCCCGGCCAGCGCCTCCATCGCCTCGCCGTTGGTGCGGGCGATCGGCTCCTCCGCGCGGTTGCCGCTGGTCATGACCAGGATGGGCGGGCCGTCGGCCAGGAGCAGGTGGTGGAGCGGCGTGTAGGGCAGCATCAGGCCGAGCTCGTCCAGCCGCGGGGCCACCCCGGAGGCGATGGGCGCGCCGGCGCGCGCGCGGACCAGCACGATCGGCCGGGCCGGCGACGACAGCGCGGCGCGAGCGCCGTCGTCGAGGACGGCGATGCGCTCGCCGTGCTCCATCGAGCGGACCATGAGCGCGAGCGGCTTGTCGGGGCGGTGCTTGCGTTCGCGCAGCCGCGCCACCGCGTCCTCGCGGGCCGCGTCGACCGCCAGGTGGAAGCCGCCCAGCCCCTTCACCGCCACGACCAGGCCGTCGCGCAGCGCGGCGATCGCCGCTGCCAGCGCATCCTCGCCGGCCAGCGGCGGCGCCATGTCGCGCCAGAAGGCGAGGCGCGGCCCGCACTCGGGGCAGGCGTTGGGCTCGGCGTGGAAGCGGCGATCGGCGGGGTCGAGGTACTCGGCGCGGCAGCGGGCGCACAGCTCGAACGAGCTCATCGAGGTGCGGGCGCGGTCGTACGGCACCGCCCGCACGATGGTGTAGCGCGGTCCGCAGTGGGTGCAGTTGATGAACGGGTAGCGGTGGCGGCGGTCGCGCGGGTCGAACAGCTCGCGCAGGCACGCGTCGCAGGTGGCCGCGTCGGCGGGGACGTCGGCGCCGGCGTCCCCGCGGTGGGCGCTCTCCTCGACGCAGAACGCGCCGGCCCCGCCCGCGGCGGGCGCGAGGTCGACGACGTCGACGCGATCGATGCGCCCGAGCGGAGGTACGGCGCCGGGCAGCCGGTCCAGGAAGCCGGCCAGCGCGGCGGCGTCGCCCTCGATCTCGATCCAGACGCCCTGTGGATCGTTGCGCACCAGTCCGCCGAGGCGGAGCTCGGTGGCGAGGCGGTAGACCGCCGGGCGCATGCCGATGCCCTGCACGGTGCCGCGGACGCGAATCCCGCACCGCGCGCGCGACCTCGCCGGGGCAACTGTGGCGGCCGATGTCAATCGCATGCCTCCGGGCCAAACGGCCTGCCCTGTTCAGGGGTGCACCCGCGCGTCGGCAATGTCAAGCACGAGGCAGAGGCTCGCGCTTGACACCTGAGGCGGATCTGGTCCTGTTGAGGTGCAGGGCGCGTCGATGCACGAGCAGGTCATGAGCCGATCGATCATCTCGGGCGTCTGCCCGCGCGCCTCGGGTCTGGAGGTCTTCTGACATGTGCGCGACCTGCGGATGCTCGGGAGATGGAGCGACCATGGACACCGGTGCCCACGACCACGACCACGACCATGAACACGGCCACGACCATGAACACGGCCACCGCCATGAACACGGCCACGGCCACGGCCACGAGCACGGCCACGGCCACGACCACCATGACCATGACCGCGCGGACGAGGCCGACCACGTCCACGCGCAGCCCTCGCCCCGGATGATCGCGCTCGAGCGCGACGTGCTGGCCAAGAACGACCTCCTGGCCGCGCGCAACCGCGGATGGCTGGAAGGGCGCGAGATCCTGGCCCTGAACATCATGAGCTCGCCAGGCGCGGGCAAGACGACGCTGCTCGAGCGCACCATCGCGCGCCTGGGCGGCGCGGCCATCTCCGTCATCGAGGGCGATCAGGCGACGCTGCGCGACGCCGAGCGGATCCGCGCGGCCGGGGCCCGCGCCATCCAGATCAACACCGGCACCGGATGCCACCTCGACGCCGGCATGGTCGCCGGCGCGCTCCGCAAGCTCGCGCCGGCGGCGCGGTCGATGGTCTTCATCGAGAACGTCGGCAACCTGGTGTGCCCGGCCCTGTTCGACCTCGGCGAGAGCGCGCGCGTGGTCGTCGCCTCGGTCACCGAGGGCGAGGACAAGCCGCTCAAGTACCCGCACATGTTTCGCGCCTGCGACGTCGTGGTGCTCAACAAGGTCGATCTCCTGCCCCACGTCGCCTTCGACACCGCCCACTTCGTCGACCTGGCCCGCCGCATCAGGCCCGAGGTCCGCGTCTTCGAGGTCTCGGCCACCCGCGGCGACGGCCTCGACGCGTGGTGCCACTGGCTCGAGCACGCCCGGCTCGAGGTGGAGCCCTGCCGGGTGGTGGACTCCTGAGCCGCGCGACTCCGCGACATCACGCGGCTTCAAAATCTTCTTGACAGCACCGCTGTGCAGTCCACCGTGCGAATGACTGCCCGCACCCCCACACCGTGAGGAGGCGGCCAGTCGATCAGCCATAGCAGCTGGGGGGTTGCGTTCGATTCACTCCGAGGATCCCTCGTGGAGGAGGTGGCGCCATGGCCACTGACGGGAAGACTGACGGGAAGAAGAAGCCGGTCGTCCACATCCTGTGGCTCAACGCGGGCCTCGGCTACGACGGAGACTCCGTCTCGCTGACCGCCGCGATGCAGCCCAGCATCGAGGAGATCGCGCTCGGCGCGCTGCCCGGTCTCCCGGAGGTGGCCATCCACTGGCCGCTCATCGAGTTCTCGCTCGGCGGCGAGGAGTACATGAGCTGGTATCACAAGGCCGAGCGCGGCGAGCTCGATCCGTTCGTGCTGGTGGTCGAGGGCTCGATCCCCAACGAGGCGATCAAGCCGGAGGGCTACTGGGCCGCCTTCGGCACCGACCCGGCGACCGGCCAGCCGATCACGACCACCGAGTGGCTCGACCGGCTCACGCCCCACGCCCTGGTCGTGCTCGCGGTCGGCACCTGCGCCACCTACGGCGGCATCCACGGCATGTCGGGCAACCCGACCGGCGCGATGGGTGTCCCCGACTACCTGGGCTGGAGCTGGAAGTCGAAGGCCGGCATCCCGATCGTGTGCGTGCCCGGATGCCCGATCCAGCCCGACAACCTGTCGGAGACCATCGTCTACCTGCTGTACCAGGCGACCGGCAGCGCGCCGATGATCCCGCTCGACACCGAGCTCCGCCCGCTGTGGCTGTTCGGCAGCACGGTGCACGAGGGCTGCGATCGCGCCGGCTACTACGAGGGCGGCGACTTCGCCACCGAGTACGGATCGCCCAAGTGCATCGTCAAGCTCGGCTGCTGGGGCCCCGTGGTCAAGTGCAACGTGGCCAAGCGCGGGTGGATGGGCGGCATCGGCGGCTGCCCCAACGTGGGCGGCATCTGCATCGGCTGCACCATGCCCGGCTTCCCCGACAAGTTCATGCCGTTCATGGACGAGCCTCCGGGTGCGCGCGTATCGACCGCCGCGAGCAGCCTCGTCGGCAAGGTCATCCGCTCGCTGCGCGGTTTCACCCTCCACACGCTGGACCAGGAGCCCCGCTGGCGCCGCCGCAGCCACGAGCTCGAGACCGGCTATCACCCGCGCTGGTGACAGGAGAACGGCAATGGCGACCACAACGAGCAGCACGGCAGGCAGCAAGCTCGTCGAGATGAACTGGGACCCGGTCACCCGCATCGTCGGGAGCCTGGGCATCTACACCAAGATCGATTTCGGCAGGCGCCAGGTGGCCGAGTGCCACTCCACCTCGTCGATCTTTCGCGGCTACAGCATCTTCATGAAGGGCAAGGACCCGCGCGACGCCCACTTCATCACCAGCCGCATCTGCGGCATCTGCGGCGACAACCACGCCACCTGCTCCTGCTACGCGCAGAACATGGCGTACGGGGTGAAGCCGCCGGAGATGGGGGAGTGGATCGTCAACCTCGGCGAGGCCGCCGAGTACATGTTCGACCACAACATCTTCCAGGAGAACCTGGTCGCGGTCGACTTCTGCGAGAAGATGGTGCGCGAGACCAACCCGGGCGTGTGGGAGACGGCCACCAGGACGGCTGCGCCCCACGCCGAGGACCACGGCTACCGCACCATCGGCGACATCATGAAGGCGGTGAACCCGATCGAGGGGGAGTTCTACCGCGAGGCTCTGCAGGTGAGCCGCTACACGCGCGAGATGTTCTGCCTGATGGAGGGGCGCCACGTCCACCCGTCGACGCTCTACCCCGGCGGCGTGGGCACCACCGCGACCATCCAGCTGTTCACCGACTACCTCACGCGCCTGATGCGCTACTGCGAGTTCCTCAAGCGCGCCGTCCCGATGCACGACGATCTGTTCAACTTCTTCTACGAGGCGATGCCGGGCTACGAGAAGGTGGGGGACCGCCGCATCCTGCTCGGCTGCTGGGGCTCCCTGAACGACCCGGAGCACTGCGACTTCACCTACCAGAACATGAG
>DATFRY010000638.1:0-3373 GCA_035262925.1 Kofleriaceae bacterium
CCGCTGGGAGACGAGAAGTCCAATCCGCGCATCAAGTCGTCGCGCGGCGCCGAGGTCGCCATGGTCTCGGGCGAGCTTGGCGGGGCATCGCCGCAGCAGTCGGGCTCCGACAGCGCATCTGATATCATCGCGCTCTCGCAGCGCCGCGGAGAGCGGCAGAGCGGGACGCGAGCCGGCGGGGCGTCACCTGACGCGTCGGGTGTCAGCGGCTCGCCGGGCAATGGGCGTCTGCGCTCGGTCGAGCTGGACCACGAGCTGTCGGCTGCGGCCGAGGTGGTCGAGATGGTCCCGGCGGGGCCGCGCGTCGCGACGCCCGGCCCGCCGGTCGAGCCGCCGCCCGGGGCGAGGGCGCGAGCGTCGCGCCGGTCGACCCCGCCCGGCCAGTCGGCGAGCGGCGGCACCACGCTCGCGCGTCCTTCCACGCGCGTCTCGGCCATGCTGCGCGTGGCCGCCGGCCGCGCCTTTGCTCGGACCTTCACGGTCACCGTGGCGGCGGCCGTGTTCGTCGGGGCCGGCTTCGGCCTCCTCTTCTGGTGGTTCGGCGCGCGAGGCGATTCGGCGCGCGAGGCTGTCGAGGCCTCCTCGACCAGGTCGGCGAGCGCGGCCACCCACGCGTCCCGCACCGCGAGCGGAGCCGGCGAACCGACGGCGCCCAGCGTGCGGCCGCCATCGTCCTCGGGGTCGGCGTCCTCGGCGTCGGCGTCCTCGGGGTCGGCATCAGCGGCGCCAGCGCCGCCATCGACGGCGTCGTCCGCGACCCCGCGTCCTCCATCTTCATCGCCCGCCGGGTCGCCGCCCGCCGGGTCGCCGCCCGCCGCGTCATCGCCCGCCGGGTCGTCGCCCGGGTCCTCGCCCGGGTCCTCGCCCGCCGCGTCCACGCCGGGGTCATCGCCCGCCGCGTCCTCGCCCGGGTCCTCGCCGACCGGTTCGCCCCGCGTCGCAGCCACCTCACCGGCCGTCGCTGCCACGCCATCGGCCAGCACGGCGGCCGGCTACGACGCGCTCTACGACGAGGCCAAGCGCGCCCGCCGGCGCCACGACTACGCCATGGTCCTCGACCTCTCCGCACGCGCGCTCGCCCAGCAGGAGACGCCGCAGGCGCTGTCCCTGCAGGCCGAGGCGATGGCCGCGCTCGGGGATCCGCGCCACGCGCTATCGATCGCCGAGCGCGCGACCGAGATCAAGCCGCGGTTCTCGCCCGCCTGGTACGTCAAGGGCCGGATCCAGCGCATCCTGGGCGACAAGAAGGCGGCCCGCGCCGCATTCGAGCGGTATCTCGAGATCGATCCCGAGGGCAACCGGGCCGACCAGGTGCTCGACCTGCTCCAGGACATGTGAACGCCGCGGCGGCGGCGCGCGGCGCCCTCTTGCACCGCGGCTCGCGCTGGGCCATGGTCCGGCGGCGATGCTGGTCCTGGGACTCGAGAGCTCGTGCGACGAGACCGCCGCCGCCGTGGTCGACGGTGGTCGCCGCGCGCTCAGCGACGTGATCGCGTCGCAGATCGATCTCCACGCCCGCTACGGCGGCGTGGTGCCGGAGCTGGCCTCGCGCGCGCATGTCGTCAACATGGTCCCGGTCGTGGACCAGGCGCTCGCCCAGGCCGGCATCGGGCTCGACGACATCGGCGGCGTCGCCGTCACCCAGGGGCCCGGCCTCATCGGCGCGCTGCTGGTGTCGGTGCAGATGGGCAAGGCCATCGCCTACGCCCGCGACCTGCCCTTCGTCGGCGTCCACCACCTCGAGGGCCACCTGAGCGCGGTCTTGCTCGAGCCCGAGCCGCCGCCGCTCCCCCACCTCGCGCTGGTCGTGTCGGGCGGCCACACCTCGCTCATCCGCGTCGACGACGGGGGCGTCCTGACCGAGATCGGCGCCACCCGCGACGACGCCGCCGGTGAGGCGTTCGACAAGGTGGCCAAGCTGCTCGGGCTCGGCTACCCCGGCGGCGTCGCCATCGATCGCCTGGCGAAGAGCGGCGACCCCGCCGCCGTGGCGTTCCCGCGCGCGATGCTCAAGAAGGAGACCGGCCACGAGTTCTCGTTCAGCGGCCTCAAGACGGCGATGCTGGTCCACCTGCGCGCACACGGCGTGCCGACCGGCCAGGCGCTCGCCGATCTCTGCGCCAGCTTCCAGGCCACCGTGGTGGAGTTGCTGGTCCGCAAGACCCGTCAGGCCGCGCGCGAGTCCGGCCTCGCCCACGTGCAGGTGTGCGGCGGCGTGGCGGCCAACTCCCGCCTGCGCAGCGAGATGGCCGCGGCGGGAGCCGAGGACGGCTTTCGCGTCTACATCCCGCCGCCCAGGCGCTGCACCGACAACGCCGCCATGATCGCAGCGGCCGGCTCGGCCCGGCTGGCCCGCGGCGAGCGCTCCGGCTGGGACCTCGTCGCCGACTCGGCCCTGCCCTTGCCGGGCGCGCCGCTCGCCTCGCCGCCATGAGCGCGAGCCAGCCCTTCCCCGACCCCCGCACGCTCCTCCGCCGCCACGGCCTGCGGGCCAAGAAGTCGTGGGGGCAGAACTTCCTCATCGCCGAGAGCGTGTATCGCGCCATCGTCGACGCCGCGGTCGAGTCGAACGAGGACTGGGTGGTCGACGTCGGCGCCGGCCTGGGCACGCTGACCATGCGGCTGGCCGAGCGCGTGCCGGAGGGCAGAGTCATCGCGGTCGAGCGCGACCCCGACCTGGTGGCCGTGCTCGAGGCCGAGCTCGGCCACCTCGACAACGTGGACGTGCACCCGGCCAACGCCCTCACCTATGACCTGAGCGGGATCGCGCGCTGGCGGGGCGCCCCGGTGGGCCTGGTCGGCAACCTGCCCTATCAGATCGCCGCGCCGCTCCTGTTTCGCTTCATCGAGCAGCGCCAGCACCTGAGCCGCATCGTGGTCATGCTCCAGCGCGAGATGGCGGAGCGGTTGCTCGCGGCGCCCGCCACCTCGGCCTACGGCGCGCTCGGCGTGCTGGTGCGCGCGTGGGCCGACGTCTCGCTGGTCGTGCGTGCGCGCGCGACCGCGTTCGCCCCGCCGCCCAAGGTGGAGTCGGCGGTCGTGCGCATCGTCCCGCTGGCCGGCAATGCCCCGCGCGTGCCGCTGGGCGCGCCGGGCCAGTTCCGCGAGGTGGTGAACGCCGCGTTCGGCCAGCGCCGCAAGGTGCTGCGCAACGCCCTGCGCGCGCGCTTCGCGGCCGAGCAGGTGGACGCCGCGCTCGACCGCGCCCACATCGATGGCGTGCGGCGCGGGGAGACTCTCTCCATCGAGGAGCTGGCGGCCGTGACCCTGGCGCTGGCGGAGGCGGGCGGCTTTGCCTGAGCTCCCCGAGGTCGAGACCGTGCGCCGCACGCTGGAGCCGGCGGTCGGCCAGCGCGTGCTCGGCGTGTGGACC
>DATFRY010000639.1:0-3587 GCA_035262925.1 Kofleriaceae bacterium
CTCTCCGGCGTGCGGCACCAGGTGGAGCCCGGCGTCGCGCGCGGCCATGAACTGCTCGCGGTACATCTCGCGCGGCACGCCGTCCTCGGGTCCGCCCAGCCCGAGCGCGACGGTCCCCTCGGGGCGGTGGCGCAGCACCCACTCGAGTGTCGCCGGCCCGCCCGCGGGCCCGGCCGAGCCGTCGATGTCGAAGATCCACGCCAGCTCGACGCCATGGTCCCGCCGGGCGATGCGACGGCCCTCGGTCAGCGCGTCGGCCAGCTCGTCCGCCTCGATCCCGACCGACAGGTGCGCCGTCGGCGTGACGGTGACCTCGGAGTAGCGGATGTTGCACGCGGCCTGATCGCGCGCGAGGCCGACCAGCAGCGCGGTCACGTCGCGGCCGCTGGTGACCAGGCTGTTGACCGCCAGGTAGACGTCGATGAAGTGGGCGAAGTCGGTGAACTCGTAGAACGAGCGCAGCGCCGCGTCGTCGGTGGGCACCCCGCGCTCGGGGTGGCGCCGGGCCAGCCCGAGCACCGTGTCGATGGAGGCCGACCCGACCAGGTGGACATGGAGCTCGACCTTGGGCAGGGCGGCGATGAGCTCGCGGATGCCAGCAATCATGATCGTCCCCAGCAGCTCGCCCATGGATTCCCACGGCGAGCTCATCGGCAGGCAATGAACGTACCGCCGGTGCGGCCTTCGGACCGCGGCCCGCCCGGCGCCATCGCCGCAGAGTCTGGCAGCCGTGCGGCGGCCGTCAAGTTGCCGGCGAACCGGCGCTGCGCCCCATCGCGCAGACCGCGCCCGCGCTCGCGCTCGCGCCGGCTATCGCGCCACGCCGTGGATCTTCAGGCTGATGAGCTCGTCCACGGTCAGGTTGGCGTAGCCGCGCTTCTTGAGCCGCCGGATGAAGTCGGGCGAGACGTCGTGGATGCGCATGTCGATGAGCTGCTGGGCGGCGAGGCGCTGGTAGCCGAGCGCGGCGAGCTCGCGGATCCCGTCGGGCGAGACGCCGTGGATGCGCATGGCCACCAGCTGGTCGACGTCGATGTCGCGCTGTCCCAGCGCGCCCAGCTCGCGGATGTACGCCGGCGTGACGCCGTGGATCCGCATGGCGACCAGCTTGTCGGGGCCCAGGCGCCTGTACCCGAGCGCGGCGAGCTGCCGGATCTCGTCGGGCGTGACGCCGTGGATGCGCATGGCGACCAGCTGGTCGACCTCGATCTTGCGCAGCCCCAGCCCGGCGAGCTCGCGGATGTACGCCGGCGAGACATCGTGGATGCGCATCTCGACCAGCTGCTCGCAGGAGAGCCCGCGATAGCCGAGCTGGGCCAGCTCGCGGATGAGCGCGCGGCCGACGTCGTGCACGGCGAGCGTGAACACCTGCTCGTCGGACAGCGCGCCGAGGCCGAGTCCGCGCGCGTCGGCGACGAAGCGGGCGCTGGGCGCGAAGGTGAAGTGGCCCGAGCCCTTGCCCGCCCGGAACCAGCCCTCGCACGCGAAGGTGCCGGCGTCGCGCGCGATCTCGAAGCGGAAGGCGGCGCCGGTCGACGCCGCCGCCTGCTTCCAGTCGAGCCCGCGCAGCTGCGACATCGGCACGTCGTCGCTCGTGGACATGTGGCCGCGCCTGTGCTGGCTGCGCTGGAGGGTCAGCTCGATCGCGCCGGCCTTCTCTCCCGGCTCGATCATCCACTGCCCGGTGATCTGCCCGCCGGTGACCGCTGGATCGGCCGTCGCGGGGCTCGCCGCCAGGGTGAGCGCGGCCAGCAGCGCACCGGCGGCGGCCGGCACGCGCGCGTGGACACTCCGGTTCATCGGGACCTCCGTTCGAGGATGACGCCGCTGATGCGAAGAGAGACCAGTCGCTCCGGCGACAGCGGACCCAGCCCGAGCCGCTTCACCTCGCGCACGAAGGCCGGCGTGACGCCGTGGATCTTCATGGCCTGGAGCTCCTGGGGGCGGGCGATCGCGACGCCGGCGGCGCGCAGCTCGCGGGCGTACTCGGGTGTGACGCCGTGGATCTTGAGATCGATCAGCATCTCGACGTCGAGCCGTCCGAGGCCGAGTCCGTTCAGGCCGCGCACGTCGTCGCGCTTCACGCCGTGGATGCCGAGGCTGATGAGCTGCTGGACCGGGATGTGCCGGTAGCCGAGCTCCGCCATGACGTCGATGAGATCGGGGCCCTCGCGGCCACCACCGTCGGCGGCAGCCCGGCCCGGCGGGTCCCTGCGCGGCGGCGCCGCTCGAGGCGGCCCACCGAGCGTTCGCGGCGCCGCCGGCGGCGGCCCGAGACGGTAGAGGAGCTCTGGCATCCGCGGAGTCGACGGCGCCAGCACCGGCGGCAAGTCCGGCGCGGCAGGCTCGGCGAGCAGCGGCGGCCCGGCTGGGAGGGGCGGCTCGGGCAGCGCCGTCGGCTCGGCCGGCAGGGGCGGCTCGGGCAGCGCCGTCGGCTCGGCCGGAACGCCAGGCACGGCCTGCCAGGCGAGCGGAGCCGCGAAGCCGATGCCGGCCATGGACGGCGCGGGCGGCGCGATCTCCAGCGCGGCGACCGGCCCCCCGGCGTCGCGCGGCACCTCGGCGCGCGCCGACGCCCACAGGCATGCGAGGACACCCAGCGCCACGGCGGCGGCGACGGTGCCCGAGGAGCGGCGCGCGTCGGTGGGCGCGAGCAGACGCCGGGCCCGCCCCAGGAGCGAGCCGCCGGTCGCGCTCATCGCGAGGGCCGGCGCGGCGCGCATGGCCTCCAGCTGCGCGAGGGCGCCGACATAGCCCGCCGGGTCGCCGCACAGGCCGACCGCCACGTCATCGCAGCAGCGCTCGCGCTCCTCGCGGACCTGCCGCGACACCCACCAGGTCGCCGGGTGATAGAAGAGGAGTGTCTCGACCGCCGACTGGATCAGGTTGACGAGGTAGTCGTGGCGGCGAATGTGGGCGAGCTCGTGGCCCAGGATGGCCTCGATCTGCCACGGCGTCATCCCGGCGAACACCGACACCGGGACGACGACGACCGGCCGCAACCAGCCGACCACCGACGGCACCTCGGCCGCGATCGACGCCGCCAGCCGCACCGGCCGCGAGACGCCCAGCGCCTCGCGCATGCGCGCGACCGTCGCGAGCCAGCGCGGCTCGGCCGCCTCGCACCCGCTCACCGCGACGCGGCGGGCCGCCACCCAGCCGCCGGTGAGCCGCAGCGAGAGCAAGAACACACCGACCAGCCACACGGCGAGCACCGACGGGATGGCCGGCTCGAGCCACGCCCGCGCCGCCGCGATCCAGCGCGGCGCGACCTCGCGCGCTGCCGCGCCGTCGGCGCTGGTCGCCGTCGTCGCCGCCGCCGACCCGGATGCCTGCGCGCCGCCCGGCCCGATCGCGATCGCCTCCGAGCCCGCCGACACATCGGCCGCCGCATCGCCCGATGCGCCCGCCGCATCGCCCGGTGCACCGGCCGCGCTCGCCGCGCCCGCTCCGTCGACGCCTGCGCCGCCGTGCAGCAGGCCGAACGTGATGGCCGGCGCGGCCAGCAGCGCCAGCAGCGCGACGCATCCGGCCACGTAGCGGACACGCGCGGCGCGCTCCGGCAGCGCCACGCGGACCAGCGCCAG
>DATFRY010000640.1:0-9573 GCA_035262925.1 Kofleriaceae bacterium
GAGCGCCCCGGCGAGGCGCCATGGCTCGATGTTACTGGCGCCGATATACCGCACCTTGCCGGCGCGGACGATCTCGTCGAGCGCCCCCAGCGTCTCGTCGATCGGCGTCTCCGGGTCGGGCTCGTGCGTGATGTACATGTCCAGCCGATCCGTCTGCAATCTCTCGAGGCTGGCGTCGATCTGGCGTAGGATGTGGCGGCGCGACAGGCCCCGATCGTCCGGTCCGGGCCCGACGGGATTGAAGACCTTCGAGCTGAGGATCAGATGATCGCGGAACCGGGATCCTTTTGCCTTCAACCAGCGGCCGATGTAGGCCTCGCTGCGTCCGCCGCCGTACGAGTTGGCCGTGTCGAAGACGGTGATCCCGAGATCGACCGCGCGGTCCATCAGCTCGTGCGCCTGCGCCTCGTTCTCGCCCATGCCGAAGAACGCCGGCGCCGATCCGACGCCGCCGAAGTTGCCGCAGCCGAGCGCGATGCGGGAGACCCGGACGCCGGTCGATCCCAGGTGTCGATGGTCCATCGAGTGAGCGTATAGCGTCGCGGCCTGGCCGGCGAAACGCAGCGTCCGGAGCGGGGTTTCTCACCGTGAAGCCAGGCGCGCTGACCCGGCGCGCGCCGCCGCCCGCCCGCCCGCTCACAGGCAGCGAGTGTCGGCGTTCTGCAGCTGCAGGATGATGTCGTCGCCGATGGGCAGCGGGTCGCAGCCGTGGTCCTTCTCGCAGACGAGGTCCCACTGCGGCTCCGCCTGCGAGTGGCAGTTGAAGCAGGTGTCGAACGCGTTGGCCACCTCGCGCCCGCCGCGCTGCTCGATCGTCGTCTCGGTGCCGGTGACGCTGAGCAGGAAGAACTCCCAGTCGCTGGTGTCCGGGTTCCAGCCGGCCGCGCGCTTGACCATCGCCTCCTGCGGGAGGAGCTGGATGACCGTCCCGACCGGGTAGGCGCCGCCGGTCTTCGAGTCGGCGACCGCGATGGCGTCGTCCAGGTGGCCGAGCGGGTTGATCATGTAGAACTGGTGGACCTTGGTCCCGTCCTTGATGCACGTGAAGTCGGAGGCCTGGAGCTCGAGGTCCTCGCCGGCGCTGGCGTCGGCGCCGGTCCCGGCGTCGCTTCCCGCGCTGGCGTCGGATCCCGAGCCGCCCGCATCGGCGCTGCCGCCGGCGGCGTCGGCCTGCGAGCCGGAGCCGCCGCCATCGTCGTCGTCGCCGCCGCAGGCGGGGAGCGAGAGGAGGAGAGGAAGGGTGAGGAGGGCCGGGAGGTACCGCATCGGGCGCGCACTCTAGCACCGCCCCGCGAACCCGCGCGCCGGCGGCGGAGACCCGACCTCGATTCCGCCATCGAGCGTGACGCACCAGTCATGATCGCGGTGCGTCCGCCGAGAAGTTGCTGTTTGGCGCCGCGCCGCGCCGCGCCGCGCCACGCCGCGCCACGCCGCATCAGCCGCGGACGGGTCGGAGCGATCGGGCGGACAGCCGGGCGAGGACGCGGGCGAAGGCGATGTCGAGCGGCGCGTGGCCGACCAGGAGCCGATACCACATGGCGCCGAACAGCATGTCGACCGCCGCCTCGAGCCGGGCCGGCTCGGCCCGCCCGGCGTGGCGCTCGAGGATGGCGCGCAGCGCGCCCCTGCGGGACGCGATGAAGACGGCGAAGCCGCGCGCGAACTCTGGGTCGAGCTGCGCCTCGGCCATGAGTCCCTTGAGGACGGCGGCGGTGCCGCGCGGGCCGCGCAGGAGGCGGAACGTGCTCGCCAGGAACGCGGCCAGGTCCCCCTCGAGGCTCCCGGTCTCCGGGCTCGGGATGGCGCGGCCCAGCTCGGTCAGCGCCTCGAGCGCGACGGCCGCCTTCGACGGCCACCAGCGGTAGATCGTCTGCTTGCCGACGCCGGCCGCGCGCGCGATGGCGTCGGTGGTGAGCCGCGCGTAGCCGTGAAGCCGGAGGAGCTCGAGGGCGGCGTCCAGGATGGCCCGGCGCGCCGCCTCGCTCCGCTTGCGCCCGACCCGCGGTCGCTGAACCTCTTCCATGAGTCCGGACCATAGCGCAGCGACGGCCGGCCGGCCTTGACGAGACGCACCGTCTCGCTATATTTCGAGACGTGATGTTCCGAAACACCAGGGAGGCAACCATGGACCAGCAGAGCGTCATCGTGTTCGGCGGCAGCTCCGGCATCGGCGAGGCGGTCGCGGCCGCGGCCCGCCGCGCCGGCGCCCGCGTCGCGATCGTCGGCCGGGATCCCGAAAAGCTGCGCGCGGCCGCCGACCGCCTCCCGCCCGGCGTCGAGACCGCGGTGGCCGACGCGACCGACCGGGCCGCGGTCGAGCGGGTCTTCGCCGGCACGGGCGCCGTCGATCACCTCGTCCTGTGCGTGAGCGGCGGCAAGGGCGCGGGCCTGTTCCGCGAGCTCGACCTCGGCGGCCTGCGCGAGGCGCTCGAGGCCAAGACCCTGGCCCAGCTCCAGGTCGCCCAGGCCGGCGCCGGCCGCGTGCGCGGATCGATCACCTTCGTCACCGCCGCGTCGGCCCGCTCGGTCATCCGCGGCACCGCCGGCCTCGCCGCGGTCAGCGGCGCGCTCGAGGCCGCGATCCCGACCCTGGCCCTCGAGCTGGCCCCCGTCCGCGTCAACGCGGTCAGCCCCGGCATCATCGACACCCCGTGGTGGAGCGGCATGCCGGCCGAGGCCAGGCAGCGCTTCTTCCGCGCCGCCGAGGCCGCACTGCCGGTCGGCCGCGTGGGCCGGCCCGACGAGGTCGCCGCCCTCGTCCTCACCCTCCTCGAGAACGGCTTCATCACCGGCTCGGTCTTCGAGGTCGACGGAGGCAGCCACCTCGTGACGCAGTGACCGCCGCCGCCGCCCACCCGCCGCCGCGCTACTCGATCACCAGGTCGTCGGGGCCGCGCGGGGCGGTGACGATGCGGATCTCGCGGTCGCGGTAGTCGGGATCGGCGGCCAGGCGGACGGCGATCGGTGTCACCACGCGCTCCTCGAGCACGCGCACGAGCGGCCGGGCGCCCAGCGCGGGGTCGAAGCCGAGCTCGGCCAGGCGTGCGCGCGCCTCTCGCGACAGCGACAGCGAGATGCCGCGGCGTCTGAGGCCGGCGCGCCGGCTCGCCTTGTCGATCTCCAGCTCGACGATGCGCTCCACCTGGCCGCGGCCGAGCGGGCGGAAGGTCACGACCGCGTCCAGGCGGCCGAGGAACTCGGCGCGGAAGTGGCGGCGGACCGCGCCCATGTGATCGGCGGCGCCCTCCTCGCCGAAGCCGGGCACGCGGGTGCCGCCCCCCAGGTTGGACGTCATGACCAGGAGGGTCATTCGGAAGTCGACCAGGCGGCCTGCCGCGTCGGTCAGCCGGCCCTCGCCCAGAACGCCCAGCAGGAGGTCGAACACCTCCGGGTGCGCCTTCTCGATCTCGTCGAGCAGCACCACCGAGAGCGGCTGCTTGCGGATCTGCTGGGCCAGGCTGGCGACCCCGGGGGCGACGTCGAGCAGGCGCTGGCTCGAGCCCGGCGCCATGTACTCGCTCATGTCGGCGCGCACCAGCCGCGCCTGGTCGGCGAACAGGTACGCGGCCAGCTGCTTGGCCAGCTCGGTCTTGCCCACCCCGGTCGGCCCGACGAACAGGAGCGTGCCGATCGGCCGCTCCGGGTCCTGCATCCCGGCCTTGAGGCGCGCGAGCAGGCGACCGCACACGTCGCAGGCCTCGTCCTGGCCGACCACCGCGCGGCGCATCGCGCCGGCGATGTCGCGCGCGCCGGCCGGCACGTCGTCGGACAGGATCTCGGTCGGCACGCCCGAGTAGCGCGAGAACGCCTCCGACGCGCCCTGCGGCAGGAGCTCGACCGGCGCGCCCTCGCCGCCCATGTCCTGGTTGAGCCAGTCGAGGAAGCGGAACGCCTTGCCCGGGAAGCGCACGTCGGGGCGGAACGCGGCCAGGTGGGACAGGAGCCGGCGCGCCGCGTCCGCGTGCAGGCTCACCCGCTGGTTGTGCCGCCGCTGGTAGATCGGGATGAGCTCGAGCAGGGGCGCGCTCGCCATCTCGTCCAGCCGCACCAGGTGGAACGCGTCGAGCAGGCGCGCCGCGCGCTCGCGGCACCAGCGCAGCTCGGCGTCGTCGCACTCGGCGATGACGGGCAGCTCGCCGCTGGCCACCGCCGGGCCCATCAGGTCGGCCACCGTCCCGCCGCCCGGCTGCGGGCGCAGGAGATCGGGCAGGCGATCGACGTAGAGGTAGTCGTTCTCTCCGCCGAGCTCGTCGACCATGGCGAGGACTCGCTCCTGCCACATGCCCAGGTAGACCATGCCCGCCACGATGCGATCGACCGAGGTGGCGTAGAGGCGGCTGCGCGGGGCCCCCTTGCCGCGCGGGCGCCCCAGCCGGTAGGCCGCGATCCGGCGCACGAACGTCGTCTTGCCGGCGCCGGGCGGCCCGACCAGCAGGATCGACGGCGGCGGATGGCGGTCGAGCAGCGGCCGGGCCGCCTCGAAGGCCGGATCGACGCCGACCACCGGCGGCAGCTGTCCGCGCCGGAGCTTGCCCACCCACTCCTCGGCCACCTGGGACACGACCGCGAGCTCGGGCCGGTCGTCGGCGTCGCGCTCGCGCGCGGCGGCAGACTCCGCGAGCGCGCCCGGCTGCCACTCGCGCGCGTACTCGGGCCCCTCGTGGCGAAAGTCGAACAGCGAGCTGGCCGCCTGGCCCAGGAGCACGGTGGCGACAGCGCCGCGCAGCACCTCGCCGGCGCTGGCCAGGTCCTCGAGATAGAAGAGCCACAGGAAGCGCGGCACCACCACCCGGTACGCGCCGGTGGCGAGCTGGCAGTAGCCGTAGGTCAGGCGCAGCGGGATCTTGCGCGCGCCGATCACCTGCCTCCCCTCGATGACGCCCTCGGGGTGGACCTCGACGTCGATGCGGCGGGTCAGGAGCTCCTCGCTCCACAGATACCGATCCACGCTGTCGTCGTCGCCGACCTCGAGCTCGAGCAGTCGCCGCTCGAGCTGGGCCAGCACGCTCTCCTCGCTCGGGCCGAACGCCGACGGCGGGCGCGGATCGAGGACGCCGTGCCGGACCGGCATGAGCGTGCCCGACAGCCTGCCGCCGTCGTGGCTGACGAACCAGACCCGGAACGAGCGGGCCCGCGCCGCCGCGCTCACGGGGCGCCCTCCCCTCTCGCCTCGCGCGCCAGCGAGATCCACCACAGCTGCTGGAAGATGTGCAGCGGCGACACGGAGTGAGCCGTGCGGATCTGATGAAGGCGAAAGTCCTCGAGCTCGATCGGAAACACCTCGCCCGGGCGGAGCGGCGGCTGGAACGAGAGCGCGCGCACCGCCGGCAGGAGGCGCTCCGGGTTCTCGGGCAGAGGCTCGCGCCCGTCCTCGAGCGCCTGCTCGAACTCGCGCAGGCGCGCGCGGTGCTCGGCGAGGAGCGACGCGGCGGCCGCCTCGGCGTCGGCGTCGAGCACGCGCAGGCGGACGATCTGCGGCTCGGCGGCCGGCGAGCGCCAGATGTGGCAGCCCTCCTCGCCGGCGAAGGCGACGCGCGCGAACAGCCCCGAGACGCGCAGGAGCAGGTGCGGCGCGCCGTCGGCGGCCGGCACCACCTCCTCCACCATCCCGGTCGCCCGGTAGGCCTCGGTCATCCAGTCGAGCAGCTCGCGCCGCCTGGCCGCGAAGTCGCCCTCGTCGCCGCGGCCGAGGCGAAGCAGCTCGACCCAGGCGTCGTGCGCGCCCGGATCGGCGAGGTGCGGCGCGCAGCGGACCAGGAAGGTGGCCTCCGCGATGCGGGCGAGCAGCTCCTCCTTGCTCGCCCGCTCCATCGCCGGCGCCAGCTCGCCGGTGCGCAGGCGACGGCGCTGCTTGCCGGCCACGGTCTCGTACTCGCCGAAGCTGTCCGCCTCGATGAGCTCCGGATCGGTCGCGCCGCCCGTGCGATTGCGCTCCAGCCAGCGGTACAGCTCGTCGAGGCGCGCGCGGTGGAGGTCGAACCAGTAGCGCGCGCCCGGGTGGGTCGCGGCGGCCGCCACTCGATCGAGCGCGCCGCCGGCCAGGAGATCGGCGATGCGATCGGCCGCCGGGCCGAGGTGCGCGCGCAGCTTGCTGGCCGGCAGCTCGAGGAGCGGGGCCAGGACCAGCCGGTCTCGCGTCGGCTCGGCCTCGACCAGCGGCTCGACGTGGAGCACCATGCGGCGCCGGCGGCCGTCGCGCTCGCCGTCGCCGTCGGCCTCGGCGGCTCGCCGCTCGTAGAGGCGCGCCAGCTGCATCTCGGCGCGCCGGCTGCGGGTCAGCTCCTCGGTCAGGAGCGCGCCTACCTGGTCCTCGAGCCAGCGCTTGACCGTGCGCGCGCCGTAGCGGGCATCGAACGCGCGCGCGACGATGGTGCGCAGGACCGAGCGGCTCGGCTGGACGAAGATGTGGCGCTCGACCAGCCCGCGCCGGCCGAGCAGGAGGGCCAGCTCCTTGCCCGCGATCTCCTCCGCCGCCTCGGGGGTGAGCGGCGAGAACGGCACCACCCGGTCGATCCGGTTGAACAGCTCGGGCGGGAAGAACGCGCGCACCTCGCGGTCGATCTCGGCCATCACGCCGGCGGTCGCGTCGCCGAACCCGATGGGCAGGGCGCTGCGCACGCCCAGGTTCGAGGTCATGACGATGACGGTGTGGTGGAAGCTGGCGGTCTCCCCGCTCGCGTCGGTGAGCCGGCCCTCGTCGAGCAGCTGGAGCAGGAGGTTGACGACCGATCGATGGGCCTTCTCGATCTCGTCGAGCAGGACCACGGCGAAGGGCTGATCGCGCACGCGGCGGGTCAGCTGCCCCTCCGGCGCCCACCGGTCGCCGATCAGGCGCGCGACCGCGTCCGCCGTGGCGTACTCGCTCATGTCGAAGCGGAGCAGGCGCGACGGGTCGCCGAACAGATACTCGGCCAGGGTCTTGGCCAGCTCGGTCTTGCCGGTGCCGGTCGGCCCGGTGAAGAGATAGACCGCGAACGGCCGCCGCGGATCGGTGAGGCCGGCGCGGATGCGGAAGACCGCGTCGCACGCCGCCTCGATCGCGACGTCCTGCCCGATCACGCGGCGCGACAGGCTGCGGGCGACCTCGGACTCGTCGAGCTTCTCCTCGGACGTGAGCAGGCTGGCGGCCAGCCCGGTCTGCGACGACAGCAGGCGGACGACGTCGCCGGGCGCGATCTCGCTGCGCTCGGTCGAGTCGGGCGCGCGCGCGCGGGCAGCGCGATCGGCCAGCCCGCGCAGGAGGTCGAGCGCCTTGCCGGGCATCGCCTTCCACGGCTGCAGCGAGCCGCCGATCTCGAGGATGGCGCGGAAGGTGAACGGATGGTACGCGACGCGGCGCGCCTGCTCGAGCTCGCGCGCCTCGCCGACCATCATCTCCAGGGTCTCGCGCGCGGTGGTCGGCGCCACCCGCACGCGGCCGAACAGGCCGGCGAACGACGGCGCGTCGTCCTCCAGGCGCTGCAGCTGCTCGTCGGTGCACTCGCCGATCATGGTCAGCTCGCCGCGCGCCACCGGGCCGCGGAAGAGCTCGGCCAGGTTGCGGTCGCTCTCGCGCGTCTGGCCCAGCCTGCCGAGGAGATGGAGATCCTCGATCCACAGGATGACGCGCTTGCGCCGGCATTCCTCGAGGAGGTCCAGGCAGCGCTGCTCCCAGTCCCCCAGGTACATCATGCCGGCGATGATGCGCTGGCCGCTCACCTGCCAGACCTTGTGGACGCGGTCGTAGTTGCGGTCGAGCTCGTAGCCCTCTGCCTCGAGGAGGTCGTGGATCCAGCGCGCGATGATCGTCGACTTGCCGCTGCCCGGCGGACCGACCACCGCGACCGAGCTCCGCCGCTCGCCGCCCAGATAGAGCTGCATCTCTGCGCGGTAGGGTTCGCGCGGGCGGCCGCCGGGCAGGGTCCGGTCGACCGCGCGGCGGGTCTGGTCGCTGCCGATGTGGCGCAGGACGTCGGCCGGCGGGCGGGGCGGCAGGCGCCGGCTCGCGTCGGGCCGGCCGAGCCGGTCGATGAGCGCCGACACGCTCGCGGTGAAGGAGACCGCGCGCAGCGACTCCTTGCCGGTGGCCTTGTACGACTCCAGCATGTCCTCGGTCAGGCCGCTCCACGCGTGGCGGAAGAACAGCGCCGCCTGCTCGCCCAGCGGCGCACCCTCGTCGACCGGAAACCACGCCTCCTGGCGCAGCGGGTGGTAGGCGATGAGCAGGCGCTCGTCGCCGCCGAGCCGGCGCGGCTCGACCACGACCGGGAAGCGTCCCGCCAGCCGGATCCGCTTGCCGGCGCTCCGCACGCCGATGTCGAGGTGGAGGCGCTCGAGCGCCATGCCCGGGCCGAGCTGGCAGCGGGCCAGCTGGTCGGGCCGCGCGCCGGCGAACAGCGCGCGCAGGCGGTCGACCAGCTTGCGCTCCACCTTGTGCGCGCTCTGTCCCATCTCCTGTGCGCCCAGGGCGCCGAGCCCGAGCGTCAGCAGGGAGACCTGCCCGCCCTCGAACCTGCGCAGGAAGAGCGGGATGGTGAAGTCGAGGTTCAGGGGCCGTCTCCTTCGCCGTCCTCGGCGGCCACGGCCCGGGCCGCCTGCTGCGCGCGCCAGGCCTCGATGTGGCCCTTGAAGATGAGCTCCACGTTGTCGACCGCCACGTGATAGCGGAAGTCCTCGAGCGCGATCTCCTCGAAGCGCGGCCAGTACTCGGCGTATGGCACCTCGACCAGGCGGTCCTTCTCGTGCACGAGGACGTGGTCCTCACCCGCCTCGCGCGTGCGGGTCGCGGCCTGGCCGGGGCGCGGCCGCTCCGGCGGCGGTGCGCGCATCGGCTCCGACGTCCAGTCGTCGTCGGTGAGCTCGGCGCGCATGGTCATGAGCTTGAGGACCAGGTGGCCGACGCGGTCCGGGTGCTCGGCATCGTGGCGGAGGAAGCGGTGGATGCCGTCCTCCATGGCCAGGAGCAGCCCGGCGTCGCGGCCCTGCGCGCGCAGGAGCACCGCGTCGTGCAGGCCAGCCTCGGCGATGCGCTGGCGGGCGAACTCGGCGCTGCGCGGGCCCGACCAGGCCCGATCGGCCGGCCAGCCCATCGCGTCGTCCTCGGCGGTGCGGCCTCGCACGTGCACGACGATCTCCCAGCTGCGCCGCTCCGCCTCGTCGAGCAGCGGTCCCAGCCAGAGAGGCAGACACGAGCGCTCGGGATCGAAGATGGCCATGGTGCAGGTGTCGCGCACGGGCTGGTAGGCGGTCGCGACGTAGTAGAAGGCGCGCCGGAAGCGGCCCATCGCGTCCGCGGCCTCGTCCGACAGGCCGCGCAGCTCCTCGCCGGCGAAGATGGCGGTCAAGGCCAGCTCCTCGGCGGCGTGGATCTCGCCGCGCGCCGCCTCGGACGCGCGCAGGATGCGGTCGAGGCGGTGGTGCTCCGAGCGCAAACTCACGATCTCGCGCGCGCTCATGTCGGCCGCCGCTAGCTGCGAGCGCAGGAACGACAGCTGATCGCGCGCCCACGACGCCTGGTCGATGCCGGCCAGCTCGTCGGCATCGCGGCGCAGCGCCGCCACGGCGGACACGCCGCGCAGCGCGCGGCGGCCGGCC
>DATFRY010000641.1:0-11724 GCA_035262925.1 Kofleriaceae bacterium
ATGGTGGCGCTCAGGTCCACGGCGCCGTCAAAGACCACGTCTACGATCAACAGCGATCACGTCAACGATCACGTGGCGATCGCGTCACCGAGCACGTGACGAGCACGTGACGAGCATGTCAACGAGCACGTAGCGCGACGACCAGCACGACGACGCGGCCGATGCGGGCCCGTCACTGACAGCGGCGCAGCTCGGCCTGCTGCGCATCGCCTTGCTCGTCGTCGCCCGGCTCGCCTTCGCCGTCGGCGTCGCCTTCCTCACCGCCCGCGGCCGCCCCCTCCTCGCCCTCGGCCGAGCGCGCGCGCGCGGCCTGCTCGCGGCGCTCCTTGCGCTCGCGACGGGCCCGCTCGGCGGCGCCGGATCGGTCCTGCGCCACCCACACGGTCAGGTCGCCCCACCCGGTCTCGAGGGGAACCGGCCACCACCCGTGCACCGGTGGTGACAGCGGCGCGTCGGTGTCCTCCGTGATCACGCCGACCGCCGGACCGCCGCGCCGCGCGAACAGGCACGTCCCCTCGGGCAGCCGCATGCGCGAGCGCGAGCCCCATAGCCCCAGGTGCCCGAGGCCGTAGCTCCACGAGCCGCTGCTGCTCGACGCGGCCCCGGTCTTGCCGCCCGCGGTCGCGATCCAGCCGCGCAGCTCGAACCACTCGCTCGCGTAGCGGATGGGGCGGTGGCCGTCGCTCTCCGGCCCGGCCCACTCGACCTCGCAGTCGGCCAGAAATCGGGCCACCTGCCGGCCGCCCGGTCGGTCGTAGACCGCGGTCCCGGCTGCGACCGCGCCGTCCGGGTGGCGCTCGGTGGTCTCGATCGGCTCGAACTGCGTGCCGAGCGCCGCCCGCGGCATCAGGCCCGAGAAGCTGACGCAGTCGTCGCGGTGGCGGACGTGGGCCATGCCCCCGGTCTCACCGTCGACCGCGACCGCCATGCCCGGGTGCAGGCGAATCGCCGCGTGGTCCGCGCTCGCCGGCGCGGCCGCTCTGCCCGCTCCATCGGGCGCCAGGGCGGCCAGCGCGGTCACCACGGTGTAGAGATCCTCGTCATCGACCCACAGGAGCAGGCGGTAGTGGTCCTGGGGCGCGATGACGCGCACGCGGCTCCGCACCTGATCGACCACGACCAGGCTCGGCGCCTCGCCCATGTCGATCGCGTCCGAGCGCTCGCCGTCGCCGGCCGCGTCGCCCAGCTCGCGCGCCGCGTAGCGCACCTTGCCGTAGTGCGCGAGCCGCACGCGCTCGGGGAAGATGCGCTCGTAGTCGTCCTGGAGGTAGGTCAGCGCGAGCGGGCGCAGCGCGCGCTCGTCGCCGCGCGCAGCCGCCTCACGGCCCGGCGCGGCGGCGCCCGAGGCGGCCCCGACGCGCGCGTCTGCGCGACAGCCGGCAAGCCCGCCTGCCAGGGCCAGGAACCCCAGGCCCCGTACGACCCGGGTCGCGGCGCGCTGCCTTCTCCGCGCGCGAACCATCCATCCATCTTTACCCAAGTGCATCGCCGCTGCCAGCGAAGGGCGGACCGAAGGCCCACCGACGGTAGGTTCCCTGGCGGACGACGAGCGCGCGGTGCGTACACGGAGTACGGGCCGTGCCCGCGGCGCCCGCTCGCCGTCCTCGACGCCGCACCCACCCGATGGCACCCTCGACGGACATGTCACACGGGAGGGTCCGCGCCCGCACCACCGCGCTCGCCTCACGCTGGCCGCCGCCCGCGGCGCTGCCGCCGCCGCGGGCCTGGCCGCGGGATGCGCGGAGGTCGACCCACCAGAGGTGGGCTCCTCGTCGGTGCCCATCACCGGCGGCGTGCTCGATTCCGCCGACGATGGCGTCGTCGAGATCCTGATCCCCGCGGGCCTCTGCGCCGGCACGACCTCGACTGCCCGCTCGGCGGTCGGGTCGGCGACCCGTGCGGCGACGACTTCGACCGCGAGTCGCGCCTGTGCCTGCCAGCCGCCGACGCCCCGCGCATCGAGCTCTGCACGGCCGCATGCGACCCGACGCGTCCGGTCGACATTTGTCCGCCGCCGCTCGGCACATGCATCGACGGCCCGCAGGGCGAGCCGGTCTGCGCCTTCAGCCACGCGCCTCCCTCGGCGCAGGGGGCGAGGCGCTCTGCGAGGGCACGACGAGTGCCGCTCGGGTCTGTGCGACACCGAGAACCAGATCCTCGCCGAGCCGTGCGCCGGCGACTCGCCCGAGTGTGCCGAGCCCTGTTCGTGCGAAAACGTCAGCGGAAGGCAGGCCTGCACCATTCGCGGCGACGGCGGTTGCGTCGCCGCCAGGCCCACCGCCGTGCGGGGCAAGCGGCCCGAGGCTGCCCTCCTGGTGGCTTTTTGCGCCCTTGCGGTGGCCCTCGGCCGCCCGCGACGCGCCCGCCCTGCGGTGAACGGCCGGCCTTGCGCTGACGTCTCTTCCGGTTAGGATGCGCGCCGTGTCGACTCAGCCCCGCAACATCACTCTGCAACGCAGCCAGGTCGCCGCGCGCGACCGCGCCCAGCTCCTCGGCCAGAGGGGCGCCGTCATCTGGCTGACCGGGCTGTCCGGCTCCGGCAAGTCGACCATCGGCTACGCGCTCGAGCGGCGCCTGAGCGGTTCGCGCCACCTGACCTACGTGCTCGACGGCGACAACGTCCGCCACGGCCTGTGCAGCGACCTCGGCTTCTCGCACGACGACCGCACCGAGAACATCCGCCGCATCGGCGAGGTGGCCGCGCTGTTCGCCGACGCCGGCCTCATCATCATCACCTCGTTCATCTCGCCGTACCGCTCCGACCGCGATCTCGCGCGCAGGCGCGTCCCGGCCGGCAAGTTCATCGAGGTCTTCCTCGACGTCTCGGTCGAGGTGTGCGAGCGGCGCGACCCCAAGGGCCTCTACAAGAAGGCGCGCGCCGGCGAGATCCCCGACTTCACCGGCGTGAGCGCGCCGTACGAGCAGCCGAGCGGGCCGGAGCTGGCGCTCGACACCGACACTCTGTCGCTCGACGCCTGCGTCGAGACCATCGTCGAGTACCTCGAGGAGCACGGCTTCTTCGACGCCTCGGACGCGGACGGCGAGGCCGGGGCGGGGGCCGGCGCCGACGGCGACCCGACCTCCGGCGCCGGGGCAGGAGCGGCGGGGTGACGCGCTACAGCCTGTCGCACCTCGGCCAGCTCGAGGCGGAGAGCATCCACATCATCCGCGAGGTGGTGGCGGAGTTCGACCGGCCCGTGATGATGTACTCGGTCGGCAAGGACTCGTCGGTGATGGTGCGCCTTGCCCAGAAGGCGTTCCCGTCCGGCCGCATGCCGTTCCCGCTCCTCCACGTCGACACCGGCTACAAGTTCCGCGAGATGTACGAGTTCCGCGACCGCTTCTGCCGCGAGATCGGCGCCGAGCTCGACGTCTATCGCAACGAGGACGCGATCGCGGGCGGCGCCAACCCGTGGGACCTCGGCACCCAGCGCTGCTGCGGGCTGCTCAAGACCCAGGCGCTGCTGCAGGCGCTCCGGCGCGGCAGCTACGACGCGGCGTTCGGCGGCGCGCGCCGGGACGAGGAGAAGTCGCGCGCCAAGGAGCGGGTCTACTCGTTCCGCGACCGCTTCGGCCAGTGGGACCCGAAGAACCAGCGCCCCGAGCTGTGGAACCTCTACAACGGGCACCGCGACCAGGGCGAGAACATCCGCGTGTTCCCGCTGTCCAACTGGACCGAGCTGGATATCTGGCTCTACATCTACCAGGAGCACATCCCGATCGTCCCCATGTACTTCGCCAGCGAGCGCGAGGTGGTGGTGCGCGGCCACCAGCTCATCCCGCTCGAGGGCCAGGGCACCTCGCGGCTGCAGCCGGGCGAGCGGGCCGAGCGGGTCATGTGCCGGTTCCGCACGCTCGGCTGCATCCCCTGCACCGGGGCGGTGCGCTCCGAGGCCGACACGCTGGAGAAGATCATCGAGGAGCTGATGGTGGCGCGCCACTCGGAGCGCATCACGCGCGTCATCGATCACGACCGCGACGGCTCGATGGAGCTCAAGAAGCGCGAGGGATACTTTTGAGCCCGCCGGCCGACACCGCACCCGCCTCCAGCATCGCCGATCTGCTCCGCCGCCACGAGCGCTCCGATCTCCTGCGCCTGCTCACCTGCGGCAGCGTCGACGACGGCAAGTCCACCCTGATCGGACGGCTGCTCCACGACTCGAAGACGCTGTACGAGGACCATCTGGCCAGCCTGGAGGCGGACTCGCGCCGGGTGGGCTCGGCCGGCGGGGCCATCGACTTCAGCCTGCTGCTCGACGGGCTCAAGGCGGAGCGCGAGCAGGGCATCACCATCGACGTCGCGTACCGCTACTTCTCGACGCCGCGGCGGAAGTTCATCATCGCCGACTGCCCGGGCCACGAGCAGTACACGCGCAACATGGTCACCGGCGCGTCGACCGCGAACCTGGCCATCGTCCTGTGCGACGCGCGCGCCGGCATCCTGCCCCAGACGCGGCGCCACAGCTTCATCGCGTCGCTGCTCGACATCGGCCACGTCGTCGTCGCGGTCAACAAGATGGACCTGGTCGACTGGTCGCGCGACGTGTTCGAGCGCATCCGCGCCGAGTTCGTGGAATTCGCGACCCGTCTCGAGGTGCGGAGCGTGCACTTCATCCCCATCTCGGCGCTCGAGGGCGACAACGTGGTCGAGCCGAGCGCGCGCATGCCCTGGTATCGCGGCGTGCCGCTGCTCGACTACCTGGAGACGGTGCACATCGCGTCGGACCGCAACCTCATCGACCTCCGCTTCCCGGTCCAGCTCGCGCTGCGCCAGGACGCGAGCTTCAGGGGATTTGCCGGCACCCTGGCGTCGGGCATCCTGCGCCCGGGCGTCGAGGTCATGGTGCTGCCGTCGCGCCAGCGCACGCGCGTGCGCTCGGTCGTGACCTGGGCCGGCGAGATCGAGGAGGCGTTCCCGCCCATGGCGGTGTCGGTCACCACCGAGGACGAGGTCGACATCAGCCGCGGCGACATGCTGGTCCATCCGCGCAACCTGCCGCGCGTCGGTCAGGAGATCGACGCGGTGCTGGTTTGGATGAGCGAGACGCCGCTCGACCGGCAGCGCACCTACCGCATCAAGCACACGACCCGCGAGGCGCACGCCGAGGTGTCCGAGCTGCGCTATCGCTTCGACGTCAACACGCTGCACCGGCTGCCGGCCGATTCGCTCGCGCTCAACGAGATCGGCCGCGTGCGGGTGCAGGTCAGCCGGGCGCTCGCCTACGACCCCTACCGGCGCAACCGGTCGACCGGCAGCTTCATCCTGATCGACCCGGTCACCAACGGGACGGTGGCGGCCGGGATGATCCTCGACCGCAGCCGCGACGAGGACGATGCGGCGGCGGCCGGCGCGGGCGGGGCAGCCAGCGGGGCGGCGGGCGCCCGGTCGGCGGTGGCGCGCGGGCTCCTGCGGCCGCACCCGAGCCGGGTCGGCCCGAGCGAGCGCGCCGAGCGGCTTGGCCAGCAGGCCGCCACCGTGTGGCTGACCGGCCTGCCCTGCTCGGGCAAGTCGACCATCGCCTACGCGCTCGAGCGGCGGCTGTTCGACGCCGGCTATCTCGTCCACGTGCTCGACGGCGAGAACCTGCGCCTCGGCATCAGCGAGAACCTCGGCTTCGGGGCCGTCGAGCGCAGCGAGAACGTGCGCCGCGCGGCTCACGTGGCCAAGCTGGCCAGCGGTGCCGGGCTCATCACCGTCGTCGCGCTGGTCTCCCCCGGGGAGGCCGACCGCGCCGCGGCCCGCGCCATCGTCGGAGCCGAGCGCTTCATCGAGGTCTACCTGTCGGCGCCGGTCGAGGTGTGCGAGGCGCGCGACCAGGAGGGCCTGTACCGCAGGGCCCGCGCCGGCGAGGTCGAGCGCTTCACCGGGGTGAGCGCGCCGTACGAGCCGCCGCGGGCGCCCGACCTGGCGCTGCCGACCCACGAGATCGCGGTCGAGGACTCGGTCGCCCGCGTCGTCGATCTCCTCGCCGCGCGCGGCGTCCTGCGCCGGTAGTCGCGGGCAGCCAGGCGCTCCGGTCCAGGCGCCCGGTCCAGGCGCCCGGTCCAGGCGACGGCTCTACGCGCGGTAGGCGTCCGGATCGATCCCGAAGCGCCGGCACCAGCGGCGGATCTGCACGCGCGCCTTGCCCATCGCGCGGGCCACGGCGCTGATGTTGCCGCCGTGCTCGGCCAGGAGGCGCACCAGCTGGTCGCGCGCGCGCTGGTCGCCCTCGGCGGCGGGGCGCCCGCGCACCACCTCGGGCAGATGGACGGGCGCGATGCGGAGGCCCGAGGCCAGCGCGACGGCGGCGCGCAGCGCCTGCTCCAGCTCGCGGATGTTGTGGGGCCACGGGTAGACGAAGAGCGCGCGCGCGGCCTCGCGCTCGAACCGCACCGCCTCGGCGGTGGTCCCGAGCAGCCGTCGCAGCAGCACCGCGACCAGGAAGCCGATGTCCTCGCGGCGCTGGCGCAGCGGCGGCAGCGCGACGTGCGCTCCGGCCAGGCGGGCATAGAGGTCGGCGCGGAAGGCACCGCGCTCCACCATCTCGCTCAGCGATCGGTGGCTGGCGGCCACCACCCGCACATCCACGGGGACCGGCTGGGTCGCGCCCAGCGGCGTCACCTCGCCCTCCTGCAGCACGCGCAGGAGCTTGACCTGCGACCCGGGCGGCAGCTCGGCGATCTCGTCGAGGAACAGCGTCCCGCGGTGCGCGGCGCGCACCAGCCCCGCCCGGTCCTCGGCGGCGCCCGAGTAGGCGCCGCGGCGCACCCCGAACAGCTCGCCCTCGACCAGCGTCTCGGGCAGCGCACCGCAGTTGAGCGCCACGAACTGCCCCGTCCGCCCGCTGAGGTCGTGGACCGCGCGCGCGGTGAGCTCCTTGCCGGTGCCGCTCTCGCCGCCGAGCACGATCGACACGCCGGCCGGAGCCAGGCGCGCGAGCGACGCCATCGCGCGCGCCAGCTCGAAGCTGAGCGTGACCAGCGCCGGGTGCGCGGCCCCGCCCGCGGCCACGTCCAGATCGGGTGGCTCGCGCAGCGTGCGCCGCACCCGGTCGCGGAACAGGAACATCGTGCTGCCCGCCTCGATGAGGTCGCCGTCGCACAGGAGCGCCTCGCCGGCCGGGTGGCCATTGACGAAGGTCCCGTTCTTGGAGCCCTCGTCGCGCAGGACCCAGCCGCCGCCCGACTCGCGCGACATCACCACGTGCCGGCTCGACATCCAGCCGTCGCACAGGCCGATGCGAAGCGTCGGGCATCCCTCCTCGCTCTGGCGGCGCCAGGTGCGCAGATCGGCGCGCCCGATCGCCGCGCGGTCCACCTCGGCGAGCGACAGCCGGACCGGGAGTGCCAGCGGACGCTCGCACTCGAGGGCGACCACCAGGTAGGGCGAGGCAAAGCTCCGCTCCTCCTCGCTGCGGTCGTCGACGTACGAGAGGGTCCGCTCCGCCTCCACCCGGGCACTTTACTGCGGTGGAACAGGTGGATCAGGTGGAGTGGAGGTGGAACGCCCTGGACGGGGGGTGGATCGGCTGGAACGAGCCCAGCCGGCAGAATTATGCTTTGATATCAACCACTTGAATCAGGCAGGCGACGGCACGAGCGCTGCTGTGGTCGGGCGCCATGAGTCGAACCCAGAGCCGCCGGTTGGTCGAATCGCATCTCCCCCTCGTGCGCCACGTCGCCGCTCGCATGCTCCACCGCGCCCATCCCTACCTCGAGATGGACGACCTGGTCGCCGTCGGCGTGGAGGCCCTGCTGCGCGCGGCCGAGCGCTTCGATCCCGGTCGCGGAGTCGCCTTCGGCACCTTCGCCTATCTGCGCGTGCGCGGCGCCATGTGCGAGAGCATCGGCGTCGTCGGCCCGCTCACGCGCGGGATGGTGCGGCGCCGCCACGGGCGCCCCGAGCGCCGCCCGCCCAGCGTCTTTCGCTTCGACGAGCGGCGCGTGGGCGCCGCCCAGAGCTGCACCGAGGTCGAGGAGGAGGTGACCAGCGCGGTCGATGCCGCCCTCCTCGCCCCTCGCCTCACCCGCGCCCTCGACGCCCTCGACAAGCGCGACCGGCAGATCATCCTCCGCCACTACTTCGGCGGCGACACGCTGCACGACATCGGCCGCGACCTGGGCCGCTCGCGCTCCTGGGCCTGTCGCGTCCACATGCGCGCGCTGGCCCGCCTGCGCGCCGCCCTCGAGCCCGCGCTGTCGGCGCTCGCCGGTCAGCCGGGCGCGGCGCAGGCGGCCGCCGCCGGTTGAACCGCGGCCGGGCCGCCGCCGACAATGCGGCCGCGATGGCCGATTCTCCAGCTCCGCTCCCCCCCGACGACTCCCCCGACGACTCCGCCACCGACGGGCCGCCGCAACTCGGCTCCGCCGGCAGCGACGCGCGCCGCGCCCTCGACATGCGCCTGCGGCTGGTCAGGCTGGGCCACCGGCGCGGCCCGTTCCACGACGCGTACGCCCGCCTGCTGCGCGCCCGCTGGAGCACGTTGATCCTGCTCCTCGCCGGGGCCTATCTGGCGACCAACACCGTCTTCGCCAGCCTCTACCTCCTCGTGGGCGATGCGATCCAGAGCGCGCGGCCGGGGTCCTTCCTCGACGCTTTCTCCTTCAGCGTGCAGACGCTGGCCACGATCGGGTACGGGGCCATGTCGCCCCGCGGGATCGCAGGCAACGCGATCGTCGCCACCGAGTCGTTCCTCGGTCTCCTCGGCCTCGCGCTGACCACGGGGCTGGTGTTCGCCAAGTTCGCGCGGCCGCGCGGAGGCTTCCTGTTCAGCCGGCGCGCGGTGGTGACGCCGCGAAACCGCGTCCCGTGCCTCATGCTGCGCGTGGCCAACGCGCGCGGCTCCGAGATCGCCGACGCGTCCATGCGGGTGACCGCGCTCATCAGCGAGGTGTCGGCCGAGGGGGATCGGCTGGGCCGGTTTCACGACATCCGGCTGCAGCGCTCCACCACGCCGGTCCTGCTGATGAGCTGGCTGGTCATCCACGAGATCGACGAGCAGAGCCCGCTCTTCGGCATGAGCGCGTCCGAGCTGCGCAGCCGGCGCATCCAGATCTTCGCCAGCGTGACCGGCATCGACGGGACCTACGGGCAGACCGTCTATGCCTTTCACATCTACGCGCCCGAGGACGTCCTTTTCGGTGTGCGCTTCAGGGACGTCGTCCGCGAGCTGCCCGACGGGCGCCGCGAGATCGACCTGCGCAAGCTGAACGACGTCGAACCGCTGTCGTGATCTCCGCGCGCAGCGCCGATCGATCCCCCGGTAAGCACGCGGCCGGCGCGAGTCAAGGCGTTGCGCGAAACGTCTCCGTGTTTACAACGTGGGACGTCGAATCGACGACTGGCAGTTCAACGAAACAAGCAGTTCAACGAACAGAACCAACGGGTCGCATGGCGACCCGCGACATGAAGGAGAGAACACATGGCCAACATCACTCGCGGCGGTAACGGCGGTGCTGTCGGCTCGCGCGACCCGTTCGCGTTCGCGCGCGAGCTGTTCAGCTGGGATCCCTTCTTCCGGCTCGACTGGCCGGCCCGCACGCTGGTCTCGCAGGGGCCGGCCGCCTATGCGCCGGCGTTCAACGTGGTCGAGAAGCCGGAGGGCTACTTCATCACGGCCGACCTCCCGGGCGTGGCGGAGGAGGACTTGGACGTGACCGTGCACGACAATCACCTGATCGTGAGCGGCAGCCGCAAGTCCGAGGAGCGCAAGGAAGGCGAGAACTACTTCGTCTACGAGCGGCGCGCCGGCAACTTCAGCCGGGCGTTCGCGCTCCCCGAGACGGCGGACGCCAGCTCGGTCGAGGCCGCCCTGAGAAACGGCGTGCTCGAGGTGAAGGTGGCGAAGCGCGAGTCCGCCAAGCCGCGCAAGGTGCCGCTCGGTCAGCGCATCAAGGACAAGCTGACCGGCTCCGCCGAATGACCAGGTCGCCAGTCGACCTCGGCTGACTCGAAGGAAGAGTGTGAGACCGGCTGTCGGCTGCCAGCGAATCGCTGGTGGCCGCGCCGCATTTTCGGCGAGCGCCGCCTTCCGGCGGGAGTCGGGGCCGCCCCTGGCGGCGTCCTCCGCTAACGCTCGCGGTAGACGATGAAGCCGCGGCTGGGATCGTACGGGGAGACGGCGACGGTGACGCGATCGCCCAGCACGACGCGGATGCGATGCCGGCGCGTGTGGCCGGAGAGCTTGGCCAGGACCTCGTGGCCCCCGTCGCACTGGACGCGGAAGTTGCCGCCCTTGCCGACGTGGACCACCTCGCCCTGCAGCTGTATCAGGTCGTCCTTACTCATCACTCTCTTTCGGGCTCGTTCGCGCAGCCGGCGCGCACCCGGGCGAAGAACCTCGACTTTCGCGGGTGGGGCCGGAGCACTTTGGCCCGGGATGATACCGGAAGGCTGCCGCGAGGCAAGCGGCCAGCGGCGTCAATCCACCCACACCGTCTTGATGTTGACGAACTCGCGGATGCCGAACTCGGAGAGCTCGCGGCCGTAGCCGGAGTCGCGCACGCCGCCGAAGGGCAGGCGCGGATCCGACTTGACCAGCGCGTTGACGAAGCAGCTGCCGGCGGCGAGCTGTGTCTCGGCGATGCGCGCGCCGCGCTCGCTGTCGCCGGTCAGGACCGCCGCGCCCAGGCCGAAGCGCGAGTCGTTGGCGATGCGGATCGCGTCCGCCTCGCCGGCGGCCGGAATGATGGCCGCCACCGGGCCGAACAGCTCCTCGTCGTAGGCCGGCATTCCGCGGGCGACGTCGGCCAGCACCGTGGACGGATACCACGCGCCCGGGCGGCGCGGCACCTCGCCGCCGCACAGGAGCCGGGCGCCGCGCGCGATGCTGTCCCGCACCTGGCGATGCAGCTCGTCGCGCAGGTCCTCGCGCGCCAGCGGGCCCAGGACGGTGTCGTCGGCCATCGGGTCGCCGATGACCGCGCCGCGCATGCGGTCGGCCATCGCGATCTCGAAGCGCTCGCGGATGGAGGCGTCGACCACGAAGCGCTTGGCCGCGATGCAGCTCTGACCGCTGTTGATGAGGCGGCTCTTCGCGCAGATCGCGGCCGCCGCGTCGACGTCGGCGTCGGCCAGCAACACGTAGGCGTCGCTGCCGCCCAGCTCGAGCACGGTCTTCTTGAGGTTCTCGCCGGCCACGCGCGCCACCGCCCGCCCGGCCGGCACGCTGCCGGTGAGCGTCGCCGCCGCGACGCCCGGGTGCGCGATGATGCGCGGCACCAGGTCCGACTCGGCCAGCACGGCGGCGAACGCCTCCGCCGGCACGCCCGCCTCGCGCAGGATCTCCTCGATGGCCTGCGACGAGGACGGCACGTTGGAGGCGTGCTTGAGGAGCATCGTGTTGCCGGCGATGAGGGCAGGCACCGCCGCGCGGAAGACCTGCCAGAAGGGAAAGTTCCACGGCATGATCGCGACCACGACGCCGAGCGGCTGGAAGCTCACGAAGCTGCGGCTGGCCTCGGTGGCGACCGCCTGCGGCTCGAGCATGGCCGGACCGGCGGCGGCGAAGTGCTCACACAGCCAGGCGCACTTCTCGACCTCCTGGCGGCCCTGCGCCACCGGCTTGCCCATCTCGCGCGCCATCATCTCGGCGTCCTTGCGCGCGCGTCGGCGCAGGATGGGCGCCGCCGCGCCGACCAGACGGGCGCGCTCGCCCACGGGCGTCTCGCGCCACCGGGCGAAGCCCTGCTCGAGGGCTCCGATGCTCCGCGCCACGTCGTCCCAGGACGCGGGCTGGTAGG
>DATFRY010000642.1:0-5678 GCA_035262925.1 Kofleriaceae bacterium
CAGCATGAGCAGCTCGCCCAGCGCGGGTGCAGCCATGCGATCCAGGGTCAGCGTGGCGTTGGGACGACCGCGGCGCGTGAGCGATGCCACAGTGCCGCGCAGCTCGGCGTCGATGAGCTCGCCCATGTCGCGTCCGGCGAGGTAGCCGTAGTCCTCCGGCTCCGCCACCGCCGGCTCGCTGCGCGGGATCGGCAGCCGCACCGGCCGCTGGGCCGGCGTCACGAAAAGGAACACCTTGTCGTCGGGACCCTCGGCGTAGAGCTGCAGCTGCGAGTGCTGGTCGGTGGCGCCGCGCGAAGCGATCGGCGTGGGGCCGACGTGGACCGGCTTGCCCTCGACGTCGACCGCCTTGCCCAGGCTCTCGGCCCAGAGCTGGCGGAACCAGTCGGCCGTGTCGTAGAGCGCGTCGGCGTAGGGCATCATGACCACCATCGGCCGCTTGCGGTCGACGTGGTGGCAGGCGAGCGCGACCGCGAGGAACAGGGCCGGGTTCCTGCGCACGTCGGGCTCGAGCACGCGGTCGCGCATCGCGCGCGCGCCGGCCAGGAGGCCCATGACGTCGAGCCCGGCGACCGCCGCCGGCAGGAGGCCGACCGGCGAGAGCACCGAGAAGCGCCCGCCCACCGACGGCTGGATGGGAAACGAGGACAGCCCGAGCCGCTCGGCCAGGCGGCGCAGCGGCCCGCGCGACGGGTCGGTGGTGACCACCACGCGGGCGCGCGCCGCGTCGGCGCCGAGCGCTGCCTCGAGGTGCTCGAACAGGATCAAGAGCTGCGCCGCGGTCTCGGCGGTGGCGCCCGACTTGGTGATGACGTTCCACACCGTCTTCTCCGGGCGGCACAGCTCCAGCACGGCCTGAAAGGTGGCCGGGTCGGCGTTGTCGGGGAAGAGCAGGCGGCGCGGCATGCCGGGCGCGCGCGGGCGCAGCGCGTCGAGCGGGCGGGCCAGCGCCGAGTAGAGCGAGTGCGGCCCCAGGCTGGAGCCGCCGATGCCGAGCACCGCCATCGTGTCGATCTCGGGCGCGAGCGAGGCGGCGTAGTCGAGCGCCGCGCGCACCTGGTGGCGATCGTCCGGCAGATCGAGGAAGCCGATGTCGCCCCGCCGCCGCCGCTCCGCCGTCTCCGCCACCGCCGCGGTCGCAGGCGGCGACCAGCGGTCGAGATCGCTCTCGGACAGGCCGCAGTCGGCCACGCCGGCGGCCATCAGATTGGTGTAGTCGACGGTGAGACGAGGAGTTGCGTCAGCCACGGGCGGCCACCGTAACCCGGATCGGGGCGCCTCGCCATGTCGGCCGGGCGACTCGCAGCCGGGCGCGCGCGCTTGTTATTTGCCGCGCGGCCCGAGTGGTCCAAAATGTCCGAGCCGCTTCGACGAGGACCATGAACCGACGCAACCCTTCGCGCCCGCGCACGCGCCCTCGCACCGACTCTCCCACTCCACCTCGCGGCCGACTGTCCGCGCGCCAGCTGCGTCATCGCGCCGTCGGTCTCGCGGTGCTGGTGCTTGTGGGCGCGGGCGCCGCCGCGGGCATCGCCGCCGGCGACGACGGGCCGCACCCGACGCTCGGCGTCGGCTCGAGCGCGGCGCGATCGCCCGCCGTGAAGGAAACCGACACCCGCGGCGGCGGGGACGGAGACGGCCCGGCCGACCGATCCGTCGACCGATCCGTCGACCGATCCGTCGATCGATCGGTGCCGCTCGACCAGCTGCCCGACCGGCTGGTCGGCGACGCCGCCCTGCGCGGGCGCATCGACCTCACCGCCATGCAGCGCGGCGGCGACGGCGGCTACGAGATCCGGCTCGAGGGCGGGCGGCGCGCCCTGCTCACCCTCGACCCGCGCCTGCAGGCGGACGCGGAGAGCATCCTGGTCCGCGCGCGCGCGCCGATGGCGGCCATGGTGCTCATGACCCCCGACGGGCGCATCCTGGCCCTGGCCGGGCGCAAGCAGGGGCCGCCGGCGGTCGAGAGCGCGTACGACCTGGCCACCACGGTGTGGGCGCCGGCCGCGTCGGTGTTCAAGCTGGTGACGGCGGCGGCCCTGCTCCAGGCCGGCGTCGGCCCCAACCAGCCGGTCTGCTACCACGGCGGCCTGCGTTCGGTGGCGGAGTCGAACCTCATCGACAACCCGCGCCGCGACCGGAGCTGCGAGGACCTCACCTTCGCGGTGGCCCGATCGCAGAACGCGATCGTGGCCAAGCTGGCCCACAAGTTCCTCGACTCGAGCAAGCTGGCCGCCGCGGCGCGCGCGTTCGGGCTGGGCGTGGCGGCCGACTTCTCGCTCACGTGCGAGTCGAGCCGCGTGCAGGTTCCGGACGGCGATCTCGAGCGGGCTCGCTTCGCGGCCGGCTTCTGGTCGAGCGAGCTGTCGGCGGTCGACGGCGCGCTCCTGGCCAGCGTGGTGGCGAATCGCGGAATGCGGGTCACGCCGCGCATCGTGTCCGAGGTGGTGGAGCCGGACGGCCGGCGCCACCGCGTGGTGTCGGCCGCGCCCCAGCGCGCGATCCCGGCGCGCGTCGCCGGACAGATCGGCCGCATGATGGTGCAGACGACCGAGATGGGCACCGCGTACCGCGCGTTTCACGACCGCCACGGCCGCGGCGCGCTGGCCAACATCCAGGTGGCGGGCAAGACGGGGTCGCTCGATCGCGACACGCCGAGCTTTCTCGGCTACTCGTGGTTCGTCGGCTACGCGCCGGCGGACCGGCCGGAAGTGATCATCGCCGTCGTGTTTGGCAACGCCGAGCTGTGGTGGCTCAAGGCTCACACGGCGGCGCGCCTGATGCTCGAGGCCGTCATGGCCCACCGCCCCAGGCCGCGCGACTGAAGCGGCGCGCCGCTGCCTGGCCGCCCGTCGCCGCATGGGGCACACTGCGTCCCATGTCTGCCTGGCAGCGCACCGTGACCCTGGCCGCGCTCGCGGCCGCTTCCCTCCCCGCGGCGACGGCCGCCGCGCAGAAGCCGGCGCAGCCGGCGCAGCAGGCCGAGAAGCTCAACGAGGAGGGCAAGCGCCTGTTCGCGGACAGGGACTACGAGGGCGCGTACGGCAAGTTTCACGAGGCCGCCACGCTCAGCCCCGAGGGCCGCTTCTTCTTCAACGTCTGCTACGCGCTCAACTTCCTGCAGCGCTACGACGAGGCGATCCAGGCCTGCGAGCAGGTCGAGCCGGCCGGCGCCGACGCGGCGCTGGTCGCCAAGACGCGCAAGGCGCTGGCCTCGCTGCGCGAGAAGGCCGCCGGGCGCGGCAAGGTCACGCCGGCCGCGGCAGCCGGCGTCGGCGTCCAGGAGCCGCCGGCGGGCGAGGCCCCGCCCGCCGGACCGCCCGCCCGCCCGCGCCCCGGCCGCCCCGGCCGCGTCGAAGGCGGCGGCGGCCCGACTCCGCCGCCGCCGGCCGCACCGGATCCGTTCCTCGCCGCGGCCGCGCGGCCGGCGGGCAGTTACAAGTGGGCGCTGGGCGGATCGATCGGCGGGCTGGCCAACATCAACACCGGCCGCCGCGGCGACTACGAGGGCCGCGAGATCTACGACAAGGCCGGCGCCGACCTGCGCCTGTGGGCCAACTTCATCGTGAGCGAGCGGGCCCGCCTGGGCGTGCAGGCGTCGCTCGGCTTCGGCGGCATCGCGCCCGCCGACGAGGAGGACGTCGACAACAACCTCATCCTGGCGGACATCGGCGGCGCGGTGTTCCTCCACCTGCCGCTGGGCAGCCGCCTGTTCGTGACCCCGCTCATCGGGCCCGCGCTGTCGGTGCAGCAGCCCAACGAGCTGTCGCAGGGCTTCATCGCGTTCGGCACGCGCGCCGAGCTCGGCCTCTCGTTCGTGTTCGGCCGCGGCGGCGAGCACGCGGTCAGCCTCACGCCGGCGCTCAACGTCTACTTCCCGGCCAGCGGCGACGTGGAGGGCCGCGACCCGTCGGAGTTCGGCCTCGACGTCACCCACTCCACCTTCGGCATCGCGCTCGGCTACACCTATCGCTTCGCGACGCCGTTCGGCACCGTCCCGATCATCACGCTCGAGTGACGCCAGGGCGGGTGCCGGCGGCGTCGGCGGGCCTCCCCGTCGACACCGGCGGTCGCTCACTCGCCGGGGCGCGGGGCCAGCCGGTCGAGGTGGGCCAGGCGCTGGCGCGCGCGCCCCGCCTGCTCGTGGTCGGGCGCGGCGGCGAGGAATGCGCTGTACGCCTCGCGCGCCTCGTCGGAGCGGCCGAGCTTGTCGAGCGACGCGGCCAGGACGTAGCGCAGCTCGGCCGACGGCGGGCCGGCCAGCGCGGGACCGCCGGCCGCCGTGATCGCCAGGCCGTCGACGGCGGCGTCGTGGGCGCGCTCGAAGTCGCGGCGATCGAGCGCCTGGCGAGCGCGCACCGTGACCTCGGCGGCCAGCTCCGCGCGCGCGCCGGCGACCGCATCGGCCAGGAACTGGCGCTGCGCAGGTCCGAGCTCGACCTTGGCCAGCCCCGCCTCGGCCGCGAGCGCCTCGCGATAGCGGCGCTGGCGCAGGAGCTCGAGCAGCTGCGCGCTGGCGCGATCGGCGGCGTCGTGCGCCGCGAGCTGGCGCGATGCGCGCTCGGCCCGGGCCTGGGCCGCGTCGCGTGCCTCAAGCGCGCGGTCGCGCTCCGCGTCGGCCGCGCCGGCGCGACCGGCGTAAAGAAAGTAGAAGGCCGCGCACAGGAGCACGGTGAAGATGACGTAGGCGGCGAACGAGTGGAGGCTGAGCAGGCGCACCTGGCGGCGGTGGAGCCCGCCCAGCTCGCGCACCGCGGCGGCCAGCTCCCCGCTCGCCCCGCCGGGCTGGCCGGTCCGCGCCTGTGCGTCCTCCACCTCGCCCAGCCGCTCTGTCAGCGACTCGAGCCGGTTCTCGAACGCCTGGAGCTCGCGGTCCTTCACTCCCTCCCCATAGCTCGATGAAAGTGCGCCGATCAAGGCCCAGCAGGCCCGCGCGGTGGGGCCCGATGGCAACACAAAGGCTGAGAAATCGCTGGGTTGTGCCCTTGCTGGGCCTCCCTGCGCCTGCTACAGTCTGGCGCCCCGGAAGAACACGCTTTCCTCGACGGTTCCGGGCTGGAAGCCATTAACCCCCATGACTCTTCTTTACGACTGGTTGAAGCGAGCTGCCGATTCGCGCGGCAACAACAAGGCCCTGGTGTACCGCGACAACTATCTGTCGTGGCGCGGCCTTCTCCACCGTGTGGACCGGCGCGCGCAGGAGTTCCGCGCCATGGGGCTGCGCAAGGGCGCCTGGGTCGGCCTCATGCTCGGCAACGTGCCCGACTTCGTCATCCTGGCGCTGGCTCTCTCCAAGCTGGACATCACACCGGTCCCCATCGATCCGACGACCGGCGCGCGCGAGCTCGAGCTCATCATGGCGGCGGCGCCGCTGCGCGCGCTGGTCACGCGCCCGCGCGGCAGCGAGGCGACCGGCGGCCCGGGCACGACGGGAGTCGAGGAGGTCCGCCCGCGCCCTGCTCCACCGGTCAACCCCGAGGAGGCGCCGGAGATCCGCCGCCGCCTGCAGGGCACGCTCCTGACCTCGAGCGTGTTCAAGACGTCCAACCCGGAGTTCGGGGTGCGGGCGCTGGTCGTTCTGTTCACCGCCGACTCGCTGGGCGATCCCAAGGGCGTCCTGCGCACGGCCGACAACCTCGAGGCCACGGCCAGGACGGTGGTCGAGAACCTCGAGTTCG
>DATFRY010000643.1:0-14703 GCA_035262925.1 Kofleriaceae bacterium
CGCCGGCGGAGTGAGCGGCGTCCTTGGTCTTGTCGCGGGTCCTCTCGGTACAGGCGCCGAGCGCGCTCACGCACAGGACGCCGGCGAGCAGGGTTTGAACGAAACGCATGCACTCTCGTACTGCAGTCCACGTGCCCGGGCGCCGCGTCGGCCCCGCGGCGAGGCGCGCTCGAGGGCCGCCGCGGTCGAGGCGTTTCGACACAGTGCGCGGCTGTGGCGCGGGATCGCGCCGCCTTCCCGACGGACGGCGCCGACCCGCTCGCGAGGGCCGGCTTGCTCGCCCCACACGCCGCTGCTACGGTGAAGACTGGTCCGACATGGAGTCCCCCGCGCTGCCGAGCCCGTCCGCGCATCGAGCCCTCGATGCCACCGTCCCGAGTGACGGTGCCGCGGCGCGTCTCGGCGGCCGCTCCATCATCGCGCCTCGCAGCTAGTCCTCCCCGCTGTGTGGTCGTTCGCTGGCGCCTGTCACGGGACAGGCCGCGAGGTGTCGATGCCCCGATTGCGCGCAGTTCCCAATGCCGTCTCGTTCTCCGCCCTCGAGCTCGAGGTGCTCGAGCGCTGGACGCGCGAGCGCACCTTCGAGCGCTCGCTCGAGCGGCGCGCCCGCGCCGGCGCGCCGCGATTCACCCTGCACGACGGTCCGCCGTTCGCCACCGGCCTGCCTCATCACGGCCACATCCTGACCTCCTTCATCAAGGACGTCGTCCCGCGCTACGCGACGATGCGCGGGTACCACGCTCCGCGCCGCTGGGGCTGGGACTGCCACGGCCTGCCGGCCGAGCTCGAGGTCGAGAAGGCGCTCGGCCTGGGCTCGCGCGCCGCGATCGTCGGGCACGGCGTCGATCGATTCAACGAGGCCTGCCGGGCGCTGGTCATGCGCTACGCGCGCGAGTGGGAGTCGACCATGAACCGGCTCGGCCGCTGGGTCGACTTCGCCGGTGCCTACCGCACGATGGATCCGGACTACATCGAGTCGGTCGTGTGGTGCTTCAAGGCGCTCTGGGAGCGGGGCCTGGTCCACGAGGGGCAGAAGGTGGTCGCCTACTGCGCGCGCTGCCAGACCGCGCTGTCCAGCTTCGAGGCCCGGCTCGACGACGCCTATCGCCCGCGCGACGACATGGCGCTGACCGTGCGCTTCGTCCTCGACGACGCGCCCGACCAGGCCCTGATCGCCTGGACCACGACGCCGTGGACCCTGCCGGCCAACGCCGCGCTCGGCGTCCACCCCGACCTCGAGTACGTGCGCATGCGCCGCGGCGACCGGTCGGTGTGGCTGGCGGCGGCGGCGCGCGAGCGCTACGCGGCCGAGCTCGACGGCTTCGCCCCGGTCGAGGCGCGGCGCGGGCGCGAGCTGGCCGGTGCGCGCTACCGCCCGCCGTTCGACTTCTTCGCCGCGCTGCCGGGCGCCTTCCGCGTGGTGACCGCCGGATTCGTGTCGGCGGCCGACGGCACCGGCGTCGTGCACCTCGCCCCCGCCCACGGCGAGGACGATCAGGCCGCCTGCGCCGAGCACGGGGTGCCGGGTCCGAGCCCGGTCGGCGACGACGGCCGCTTCGACGACACGGTCGGCCCGCTCTCGGGCCTGTCGGTGTTCGACGCCGGCGCCCCGGTCGCGCGCGCGCTGGAGGCGGCGGGGCTGCTCGTGCGCCGCGAGACGCACCGGCACAGCGTCCCGCACTGCTGGCGCTGCGACTGGCCGCTCCTCTACCGCGCGATCCCGTCGTGGTTCGTCCGCACGAGCGCGCTGGTCGACCGCATGCTGGCCGCCAACCGGCAGATCCGGTGGGTGCCGGCCCACGTGGGCGAGAAGCGGTTCGCCGACTGGCTGGCCGGCGCGCGCGACTGGGCGGTGTCGCGCAGCCGCTTCTGGGGCGCGCCGATCCCGGTGTGGCGATGCGCGGGCTGCGCCGCGACCGCGGTCGTCGGCAGCCGCGCCGAGCTCGAGGAGCGGTCCGGGCGGCCGCTGGTCGACTGGCACCGCCCGCGCATCGACGAGGTCGTCCTGCCCTGCGATGGCTGCGGCGGGTCGATGCGGCGCGTGTCCGACGTGCTCGACTGCTGGTTCGAGTCGGGCGCGATGCCGTTCGCGCAGCTCCATCATCCGTTCGCGGGCGGCGGCGACGGAGGCGTCACGGCCGAGGGCGCGGGCGGCGCCGACTTCACGGCCGACTTCGTGGTCGAGTACATCGCGCAGACGCGCGGCTGGTTCTACACGATGGTCGCGCTGTCGGCCGCGCTGTTCGACCGGCCGCCCTTCCGCGCCGCGGTCTGTCACGGGGTCCTCCTGGCCGAGGACGGCCGCAAGATGGCCAAGCGCCTGCGCAACTACGCCGACCCGCTCGAGCTGGTCGAGCAGCACGGCGCCGACGCGCTGCGCGCCGCGCTCCTCATGTCGGGCGCCGCGGCCGGGCAGGACATCTCGTTCTCGGGCGCGAGCGTGCAGGACTGCGTGCGCCGCCTGCACCTGCCGCTCTGGAACGCGCTCCACCTCTACACGTCGTACGCGGCCATCGACGGGTTCGAGCCCGCGGGCGCGCTCGGCGGCGCGAGCCGGCTCGACCGCGCGCTCCTGGCCGAGGCCGAGCGCCTGCGCGGCGACCTCGAGGAGGCGATGGAGCGGTACGACTTCGCCGCCGCCTACCGCGCGATCGAGGACTTCGTCACCACCCTCAGCACGTGGCACCTGCGCCTGGTCAAGCCGGCCCTGTGGCGACACGGTCAGGGCGGCGCCAAGCGCGCGGCCTACGAGGCGCTCCACGCGGCCCTCGCGCAGCTGGCCCTGGTCGCGGCGCCGTTCCTGCCGTTCCTCGCCGATTCGCTGCACGCCGCGCTCGGCGCGGACGAGTCGGTGCACCTCGCCGACTGGCCGGCGCCGCGCCCGGAGTGGCGCGACGACCAGCTGGTCGACGAGATGCGCGCGCTGCGCGCGGTGGTGCGCCTGGCCCGGCGGGTGCGCGAGCAGAACGGCGTCAAGCACCGCCATCCGCTGCGGCGCGCGCGCATCGCCGGACTCGCCGCCGGCGCGGTGGCCGACAACCGCGCCGTGCTCGAGGCCGAGCTCAACGTGAAGCGAGTCGACCACATGGCCGACCCGGCGGCGGTGGTGAGCCGCGAGGTCGTGCTCGACTACGCGCGGCTCGGCAAGCGCCTCCGCGGCGAGGTCAAGGCCGTCGCCCGCGAGGTCCGCGAGGGCCGCTTCTCGGTCGACCAGGACGGCCGCCTGCACGCCGCCGGGCAGGTCCTCGAGCCCGACGAGCACGGGGTCCGCTTCGCCGCGCGCGAGGGTCAGCAGGGCGTGGCCGCGCTCGGCGAGCTGGTCGTCGTCCTCGACCTGGCCGTGGACGCCGCGCTCGTGCGCGAGGGGCTTGCCCGCGACCTCAACCGCGCGGTGCAGGATCTGCGCAAGCAGGCCGGCCTGGCCTACGACCAGCGCATCGTCCTCTCGCTGGGCGGTGGCGCCGAGCTGGCGGCGGCGCTGGACGAGCACGGGACCTGGCTGCGCGAGCAGTGTCAGGCCGACTCGGTCGACGCCACGCCGCTCGCCGCCCCGCTGGTCGCCGCCACCGTCGAGGTCGGCGGCGGCCGCGTCGCCATCGCCCTGGCCCGCGCCGCGCCGTGATCGCCGGTCGGCCGGTCGGCGCGGGTGCGCCGCGCGCGGGCCGCGTCTCATGCGTGCGTCGCACTGCGACATCGAGACGCCGCGGGCCGCCGCTGCGCGCGATCTGGTGGGCGCGCTGCCTTCCAGTGCATACTCTCGCGATGGGGTGGGGCGAGGCTGTCCCGGTTCCGGGCCGCGATCGGCGTGGCCGCCGCGGCCGCGCCGCTTCTCTCATCGCGCTCGTCGCGCTCGTCGTCGCCGCCGCCGCCGCGAGCGGGTGCGCGGTGGTGCCGAAGAACCGGCGCCAGTACCTGGCCGACCCGACCATGCAGCCGAACGAGAGCCGGCTGCGCGGCCGCGCGTCGGCCAAGATGCACACCGCGCGCGAGGGCGCCGCCGGCGGAGACGGCGAACCGGCCGGGGGCGGCTGTGGCTGCTCGAACTGACCTGGCGAGACTCGCGGCCGCCGCGCTGCCGCTCGCGTCGGGGCTCGCGCTCTGCCTGGCGGCGGCGCCGCGCGATGTGGTGGCATCGCCGTCGGACGAGGAGATCCTGGGCGCCGACGACGGGTGGAAGATCGAGTCGGTCGATCTCCTGACCGCCTTCTTCGATCAGGACGGGCTCGGCTACCAGTCGCAGGCCGGTCCGGTCGGCGGCCCCGGCAGCGAGGAGGCGTGGATCCTCGAGCCCTGGCTCGAGGTGGTCATCCGCCAGAGCGCGCGGGTCAGGCACGAGGTGACCATCCCGGTCGATGTCGTCAGCGCCGCCTCGCCCGACGCGCTCGACGCCGTGTCGACCGCGTCGCGGCTGAACGAGTCGGCCGGCTTCGAGGTGCGCAGCGCGATCGACGTGTCCGAGGCGGACCGGCTCACCACGCGGGCGGCGTTTCACTGGGAGGAGCCGCTGTCGTCGGGCACGCTCGGGGCCGGGTGGCAGCGATCGGTGGCCGACGACAACGCCACCATCGCGGTCACCGGCAACCTGACCGTGGACGGCTTCGACATGCGCGACCAGCAGGGCGACAAGATCCGCCAGAGCGCGCGCGAGACCACCAACGCCAACCTGACGGTGAGCCAGCTCCTGTCACCGACCACGGTGATCGACGGCAGCTACGGGGTGACGTGGCAGCACGGCACCCTGGCCCAGACCTGGAACGCCGTGCCGGTCGCCGGCGCCGGAGCCACCCGCGAGGTGTTTCCGCGCGACCGCCTGCGCCACGCCCTGACCGGCCGCATCGCGCAGCACGTGCCGCCGACCCGCTCGACCATCAAGGTCTGGTACCGCTACTACCGCGACGATTTCGGGCTCTCGGCCCACACCGTCGATGTGACCGGCTACCAGTACCTGGTGCCCTGGCTCTACCTGCGCGGCGGGTACCGCTTCCATCGCCAGAGCGCGGTCGACTTCTACACCGACGCGATGGACCACCTGCCGGTGGTCGGCGAGCCGCGCACCGCCGACTCCGACCTGGCCCGCTTCGACGCGCACGAGCTCAGCCTCGGCGCCGTGCTCCTGCCCGACGGCGCGCCGCGCGCGCTGCGCCGCTTCTCGATCATCGCCGAGGTCGGGCGCTATCACCGGACCAACGATCTCACCATGAACATCGTGACCGTGGGCCTGGGGCGAAGGTTCTGATGGCGCGCCGGTGGCCTGGTGTGGCGAGCGCCCCGCAGATGATCGCGGTGGCCGCGGTGGCCGCACTGGCCGCGTCGCTGGCGGGCGCCCCGGCCTGCGCCCATGCGCCCGCCCGGCCCGCCGCCGCGCGCCTGCCGCCCGGGGCGGTCCTGCGCGATCCGGGCAGCGGGGCCGAGTTCGCCCCCGCCGAGCGCTACCGCGGCCGGGTCGTGGTGCTGGACTTCTGGGCCAGCTGGTGCGCCGAGTGCAAGCGCTCGGTGCCGGCGGTCGGGCGCGTCGCCGCCGCGTTCGCCGGCGACGGACTGGTCGTGGTCGGCGTCAACGCCGGCGACGCCGACGGTGTCGCGCAGAGCGCCGCCGACGCGCTCGGCATCCGCTATCCGATCGCGCTCGACCCGGATCTGGCGTTCGCGGACCGGCTCGGCGCCGCCGAGCTGCCGCTCGTCCTCGTCCTCGACCGGCGGGGCGCGATCGTCCACCGCGCGCGGCGCGTGGACGCGGAGACGCTCGCCGCCATCCGCCGCGCGCTGGCGGAGCGGCCGGCGAGCGCGACCGGCCCCTCGTAGAGCCGCGCGGCGGGGGCCTGGAAACGCCCTGGAAGGGTCGGAATCCGCATCCTCGAGGAGGTCGCTCGAGCCGGCCGCGTCGGCGCCGCGCCCGAGTCATGTTCCACGCGCGGCGTTGACGCGCTCGAGCTTGCCACCTACCCTTTGTCACCATGACAGTGTGCAAGGCAGGGCCATCTCTGTTCTTTTCCCTGGCCGCGACGGCGCTCGCGGCCGGGTGCGGAGGAGGGCGCGGCAAGGGCGACGCCGAGTCGGCGCGCGCACTCCCGCCCGCGGTCCCTGCCAGGCTCGAGGCCCAGAACCTCGCGCCCACGGCGGGCAACGACCCGTCGGCCAAGTCGAAGATCATCGACATCATGGCCGGCGAGAACCAGCGCTGGTTCAACCAGCTCAAGACCGCGCAGCCGGCGCCCGCCCACTTCATCGCCTACCAGATCCACGAGCGGCGATCGGTCACCATCGACGCGGTCGACGGCGTGCTCCTGGCCGACGAAGACGACACCGAGCGCGCGCTCGACGTCGATGTGCGCGTCGGCACCAACGAGATCGACAGCCGCCACCCGCTGCGCGACCCGCGCCTGGCCGCCTTCACCTCGCTCGCGCGCATCGGCCCGGCGCCGTTCGGCGAGGACGACGAGGCGATCCGCCACCAGCTGTGGCTCGAGACCGACCGGCGCTACCGCGAAGGGCTCCTCCTCCTCAACATGGTGATGACCGAGAGGCAGGTGTCGGCGCGCGACGAGAAGCCGAAGTCGGGCGACTTCACGTCGGCGGGGCCGCAGCGCTTCTACCAGAAGAAGGCGACGCTCACCTACGACCGCGCCCTGTGGACCAAGCGCGTGCGCGACTGCTCCAGGCGGGCGGCGAAGGGGGTGGCCACCCGCTCCAACTGCCGCGCCGACTTCGAGCTCAACACCGTCTACTACGTCAACTCCGAGGGCAGCCAGCTGCAGACCTCGTGGACCAACTCGCGCTTCCTGGTCCAGGTCGGCGTCAAGCACGACGACGGGATGCCGCTCTCGCGCGTGGAGCAGGCGTTCGCGCCCACGCCGGGCGAGCTGCCCGACGACGCCCACATCGACAAGCTCATCGACATCGTCAACCGCGACCTCAGCGCGCTGCACAGGGCGCCGCTGGCCGACCCGTTCTACGGGCCGGCCATCCTCGAGGGCCGCGCCGCGGCGGTCTTCTTCCACGAGGTGTTCGGCCACCGCATCGAGGGGCACCGGCAGGAGCTGGATCTCGAGGGGCAGACCTTCACCAAGCAGGTCGGCAACGACATCATGCCGACCTGGCTCACCGTCTACGACGACCCGACCATCCAGCGGCTGAACGGCTTCCCGCTCAACGGCTACTACCGCTTCGACGACGAGGGGGTGGTGGCCCGGCGCGCGCTGCTGGTCGACAAGGGCGTGCTGAAGGGCTTCCTCATGGGGCGAAACCCGATCCCGGGCTTCGACGCGTCCAACGGCCACGGGCGCAAGGAGCCGGGCAACGTGGCGGTGGCGCGCCAGGGCAACCTGGTCGTGGAGACCGAGCGCTCGGTGACCAAGGACGAGCTCTTCCAGCAGCTCCTGGCCGAGATCAAGCGGCAGAAGAAGCCGTTCGGCTACATCTTCACCGACATCGCGGGCGGCTTCACCAACACCACACGCGTGTCGTTCCAGGGCTTCAAGGTCAACCCGGTCATGACCTACCGGGTCTATCCCGACGGGCGCAAGGAGGTCGTGCGCGGCGTGGACATCTCCGGCACCCCGCTCAATGCGCTCGGCAACATCATCAGCGCGGCGCGGCCGGTGGAGACGTTCAACGGCGTGTGCGGCGCCGAGAGCGGCTGGGTCCCGGTGTCGGCTTCGGCGCCGAGCCTGCTCCTGAGCGCGCTCGAGCTCGACCGCAGCTTCACCCCGAACGACCGCGGGCCCGAGCTGCCGCCGCCGTCGATCGCGCGTCATGGTCAAGGAGGTGTAGAGTGACCCGTCTGTGCAAGCCGGGCGCGGCGGTCGCCGCCGCGCTCCTTTCGCTGTGCGGGGCCGCCCGCCTCGCCGCGGCCGCGCCCAGGAGCGAGCAGCCCAAGCCCGACGAGTCGACCCGCTCGCGCGCGATCAACGACGCGGTGCTCGACGCGGTCGCGTCGGAGATGGAGCGGTCGCTGAACGGGCTGAAGATCGAGGGGGCGTTCCGGCCCTACTTCATGCTCTACAAGGTGACCGAGGTCGAGGTCAACGACGCGGTGGCCACGCTGGGCTCGACCACGACCCAGAAGGAGCGGCACTTCGCCAACCTCGAGGCCCACGTCCACGTCGGCGACTACCAGTTCGACAACTCCAACTTCATCGCGCCGCAGCGCGACGAGCTGGACGGCCGCTCCGAGCAGAGCTTGCCGCTCGAGCCCAACCCATCCAGCGCGCGGCGGGCGGCCTGGCTCGCCACCGACGAGGCCTACAAGGAGGCGATCGAGCAGATCCGGGCCAAGCAGGAGGCGCTCAAGAGCGGCGCGGCCGGCGGAGTCAGCAAGGTGCCGAGCTACAGCAAGTTCAAGCCGGCCGCCATGAACGAGCAGGTCCTGGTGCCGAAGCTGGAGACGGTGGAGGAGATGAAGGGGCGGGCCGAGAAGATCTCGGCCGTCCTGCGCAAGCACCAGCACGTGCGCGACTCGCGGGTGGCGTTCACGAGCTTCCTCGAGCGGCGCTGGCTGCTCAACAGCGAGGGCAACGCGGTGCACGACACGCGCCGGGTGAGCGGCGTCCTCATCGTGGCCAGCGCGCAGGCCCAGGACGGGCAGGAGCTCACGCTCTACTACTCGCGCTACGGCCACACCGCGAGCGACCTGCCCCGGGACGAGGAGCTGATGAAGGAGGCCACGCAGCTGGCCGAGCAGCTCGACGGGCTGATCAAGGCGCCGCTGGTCGAGGCCTACACCGGCCCGGTCCTGTTCGAGGGCGACGGGGCGGTCGGCGCGGTGCGCAACCTCCTGGCCCTGCAGCTCTCGGGCACGCCGCTGCCGGTGGGCGTGGGCGGCCGCGACGCGGCGCGCTTCGGCGGCGAGCTGACCGATCGCATCGGCCTGCGCGTGGTGGCGCCGCTCCTGACCCTGGTCGACGACCCGACCGTGGACAGCGCGGACAAGGTGGCGGTCATCGGCGGCTACCGGATCGACGACGAGGGTGTGCCGGGCCAGAAGGTCGAGGTGGTCAAGGACGGCAAGCTCAACACGTTGCTCATGAGCCGCACCCCGTCCAAGCAGATCGCCGAGAGCAACGGCCACGCGCGCCTGGCCATGCCGGGCGGCGTCTACCGCGGCAGCTCCACCAACCTCCTGGTCAGCGCGAAGAACGGCCTCGAGCACAAGGCGCTGGTGCGACGCCTCCTGACCGAGGCGAAGGCCCAGGGTCTGAAGTACGGGATGATCATCCGGCTGATGGACGACTCGGCCATCACCGCCAACTCGGAGATCACCCGGTTCGAGCGCCTGCAGCTCCTGCAATCGGCCGACGAGCAGGCGCCGCCCCTGGCGCTGCTCGCCTACCGCGTCCACCCGGACGGCAAGGAGGAGCTGGTCCGCGGCGTCCAGCTCAAGCCGGTGCCGGTGCGCGCGTGGCGCGACGTCATCGCCGCCGGCCGCCGCCGCTCGGTGCGCAACTACCTGGCGGGGAGCGAGGACCCGCTGCTCCTCCAGGTGAACGGGGCCGGCCCCGGCTACGTGCCGTCGGCCGGCGTGGAGAGCTCGATCGCGGCGCCCGACCTCCTGTTCCGCGAGCTCGACCTCCTGCCGAGCGCCATGGGCCGCCGCATGGCGCCTGCCCTGCCTCCGCCGTAGGGTCGGGCCGGGGCGAGAGTCAGCGCGCGGCGGTCAGCCGGAAGGCGCCGCCGCCGCGCGCGGCCGCGGCGTCCAGGGTCCGCACCAGGTACTGGATGGTGTCGACGTCGCGGACGTCGATCGCGCGGCCGCCCCCGCGAGTCGCGATGCGGTACTCGCGCAGCGGATAGGGATAGGCGTGGCCGCGCACCTGGAGGGCCACCGCCTGGTAGCCGGCCGCGGCCGCCGAGCGCACGGCGTCGCGCAGGTGGCGGACCTCGCTGCGGGGCCGGAGGTGCACGGCGAGCACCTTGTCGTGGCCGTTGCCGCGGCGGCTCGCGCGCAGCCTCGCGCGCCAGCTGCCCTCGACAGGCTCGCCCATGAACAGCGGTGGATCGGCCACCAGGTCGAGCACCGGGGCGCCGCTCCAGTCGCTGGCGCTGGTGCCGGCCTCGGGCCAGGCGCTGCGCTCGACGCGGCCCTCCTCGGCCTTGGCCAGGTGGATGACGCGGGTCGCGTCCTGCTCGTACTCCTCGAGCAGCGCGGCGAAGGTCGGGTCCTGCTTGCACTGGCGACACTCGCTGTAGGCGTCGCGCGCGCGGTCCTTCATGCGCTTCCACACGCGCGCCGACAGGACGAGCGGCCAGTATTCGGGGACGACGTACTTGCACTCGGCGGACATCGTCGAGCTGCATGCGCGCTCGAGGTACGCGCGGGCCGCCTCGCTCGCCTGCGGCTCGAGGCGGATGGCGGTCGGCCACACGGTGAGCGCCAGCGCGGCCATCTGCTCCTCGAACGGCCGGTCCAGCTGGGCCGCCATCGGGCCGAGCGCCAGGAACGAGAGCCCGCGCTCGGCCTCGTCGGCCACGTCCTGGTTGAAGGCGGGGCGGATGCGCTCGATCTCGACCGCCATCGCGCGGTAGGCCTCGGGCGAGCGCGGCGCGCCGCGGAACTTCTGCACCGCGGCGCGCAGGGCCTGCCGGCCGTAGTCGCCGGTGCGATCGCCGTTGGTCTTGACCACGTCGATCTGGCGCCGCTGGCAGGCGGTGCTGGCGGCGCCGGTCGCGGCGAGCGCCAGCGCCAGCGCGAGGTTCTTCCCGGTGCGCATGATGGCCGCGTCCACGTCAGCCAGCCAGCCGCGACAGCTTGCGCAGGGTCGGCGGGTCGATGAACACGAACACCGCGTCGCCGAAGCTGACGTACGCCCCGGACCAGACGGCCATGCGCACGCCGGCCACCAGCGGCTCGCCGTTGATGCAGGTGCCGTTGCGCGAGCTCTCGTCGATGATGTAGTAGCCGCCGGTGTTGGGGTCGCAGACCAGCTTGGCGTGTAGCTTGCTCACCGACTCGTTGTCGATCTTCACGTCGCACTGGCGGCTGCGGCCGATCGTGACCGCCGCGCCGGTTCCGGTCATGAGGGTGTTGGGCCCGAGCACCATGTACGGCTCGTTTCCGTACTCGCGCGTGTAGTGGTCGGCCCAGTCGAGCGGCTCGCGCAGGGTCATCGTGCGGTCGAGCGTGCTGTCGCGGTTCTCGCCGGCTCCATCCTGCACGCGGATGAGGACCGGTGCGTGGAGCGCAAAACCCGCCTTGAGCTCCGCCAGGAGCTCGCGAAGCGTGGCAGAGTTCGGTCGATCAATCTGCACAGCAGCGTCGTCCCTGGTCGACGCGCAGCAGCGCGCTTCAACTCTCGTACGGTACCATGGCGGCGCGCAGGCATGCAGCCAGTCGATCCGCGTCGACGCCGAAGCCGAGGGCGACCGCGCGCGCAATCGGTTCGCGCGCCGCTTGCTCCGCCAGCGGCTCCGCCGAGACTCTGGCACCGACCCGGTGAAAAGCAATCAAGGCCGGTTCGCGGGACCCCGTCTGTGGGTCTACCGCCCGGCAGATGCCCTTGATGCGGACGTACTCCGCGGGCAGCGCCTCCAGCTGCGTCGTCAACTCTTCGAAATCCAATGTCCCCTCGATCATGACCGAGACGGAATCGAAACCGTGGGTCGGTTCCCCGACCGGACCGTGTGACGGTGCGTGGTGTGCAGCGACGCCGCCACGCGGGGTGAGGCTGGATGTCTCGATGTGTTGGCTGTGAGCGAGCCCACTTCGGGCGAGAGCCGTGTCGGCCTGAGCATCTGACAGGAGCTGCCACAAGAGCCGCGCGCTGGACGCCGGGCTCGCCCCGGCGACCACCGCGGCGCTCGGGTTGCGCCTGCGCAGCTCGTTCTGCAGCTGCTGCAGCCCGGCGCCGGCACGCTCGGGTGGGAGCGCGTCGCCCTTGCTCACCACCAGGATGTCGGCGTGCTCGACCTGGGCGTCGACCGCCGGGGCCAGCGGGCGATGGCGCTCGTGCTCGAGCGCGTCGACGACGGTGACGACGGCCGCCAGGCGCACGCGCTGGCTCAGCGCCTCGCCGGTCAGCGTCCAGATGATCGGCAGCGGCTCGGCGATGCCGGTGGTCTCGATGATGACCCACGCGATCGCCGGCTCGGCGTCGAGCAGGTCGGTCAGGCTCTGGGCCAGATTTTCGTCGAGCGTGCAGCAGATGCAGCCGCCGGCGAGCTCCACCTGGCGGGCCGCACCGGCCGGCAGGAGCGAGGCGTCGATCCCGACCGATCCGAGCTCGTTGACCAGGACGGCCAGCTTGCCGCCGAGCGCACCCGGCGCCCGGCGCTCGGCCAGGAGCTGGTTGAGCAGGGTGGTCTTTCCGCTGCCGAGGAATCCGGTGAGTAGGACGACGGGAACGAGCACGGGAGGGCCGGGTGCGTCTTTCTGTTCGGTTTCGGTTTCGGTCTTGTGTATCAGTGGAGGAGCCGTCCGATGATGCCGAGCGCGGCGCCGAAGAGATCGATGTGGGGCTCGTGGCCGCCGGTGCCGGACCAGGCCGCGCGCGCGCGCGCCGCCTCCGCGTCGGCCGCGGCCCGGCGCGCCTGCTCGCGCAGCTCGTCGACCTCGCGGCGCTGGCTCTCCTCGACGCCCCCCTTCATCACGAAGTCCACGACGCGCGGCAGCTCGGTCGCGTCGAACCAGGTGCCGTGGCCGCGGCAGACGTCGAGGATGACGCCCGAGTGGCGGGCAAAGTTGACCCGGTTCATGAGCTGGCCGCAGTCGGGGCAGGCGATGTAGAGGCGACCCCGCGGAGGAGCGGTCGCCGCGGCGGGCGGGGAGGATACGGTGGCCGCGGTGGTCCCGGCGGATGGGGTGGCCTCGGCGGGCGAAGTGGAGGACGCGCCGGCCTGGAGGTCCGGCGCCGGCGGCGTCATCTGGCGGAGAGGCGAGAGCGAGCTCGCCTGCCGCTCGCGCACCACGCGGTCGACCGCGGCGGCGTCGAGCCACACGCCGCGGCAGCCGGAGCACTCGTCGAGGAGGACGTCGCCGACGACGCGAGCGATGAGCGGCGGCGAGCCGTCGCAGCGCGGGCAGGCCCGCGCCGTGGTCGAGCCGTCCGGGTTGGCGCGGGCCGGCACGCCCACCACCACGCCGCAGTGGGGACAGTGCGTGTGGCCGTGAAAGATGCGGGCGAAGCAGCGCGGACAGGCGCGCACGAGCAGCTCGGCGCTGCAGTACGCACATCGGCTGGCGCCGGTGGCGACGACCGCGCCGCACCCCGGACAGGACAGCGAGCCCGCCGCGGCCGACGGATCGGGCAGGCGAAACTCGGTGCCGCAGCGGCAGCGCGCCCGCGTCCCGGCCGGGCGGCCGCTGACGTCGTAGCGGCTCTTGCATCCGGGGCACTCGACGATCATCGCTTCCTACTATGTAGCACCTGGTGAGGGCGGGGTCAGAAGCCCGGCCGTGGATGGACCGATGCTGCCGGCCGGGCGACCGGCGACGGGCGACCAGGGCTCGGGCGACAGGCCGGCGGGCGGCGGGCGGCGGGCGAATCAGACTTTCCGCTTCGCCCGGGTCTTCTTCTTCGCGGGCGGCGGCGCCGGCTTCGGCACGCGCGCGGGGGGCTCGCCGGCGCGCAGGACCGGAAGGTCGCCCTGCCTGGGTGGCTTGCCGGGCGGAGTCGCCCGCACCGCGTACCAGGATCCCGGCTCGAGGGGCCAGTGTTCGTCCGCCGACAGGTAGTCGAGCCCTCCGTAGATCGGCGCCTCGCCCGGCAGCACCAGGTACGCGGCCGGAGGACCCTTGGGCTGGTCCGCGATGAGCCAGCCGTCGCCCGGCTTGGCCGGCGCGGCTCGCACGACGAACAGGATGACATCGGCCGCCTGGAGCTGCGATGGCGGCAGCGCCGCCTCGGGCCGCTCGGGCAGCTCGCCGACCAGCTGGGCCGGCAGCGGCACCGCCGGTGACGCACCGGGCCGGGCGCTCTTCTTCGCCGGCAGCGCGACCAGGCGCCCGACCTGCCACACCCAGCCGCGCCGCGCGTCCGCGCTCCACGCGCCCCAGGCCACGGCGCGGCCACCCGCGCGCGGCACGTCCAGCTCGCGCCCGCCGGCTCCGACGAGGCGGATGCCCAGCGCCGCGGCGGTCTCGGTCTCGTCGAGCAGCCACACCTGTCCATCGTCGGCCCTCTTCAGCCGCCCCCACGCCGCGCCGCTGTCGCCGTGCCGCGCGAGCAGCCGCGCGCGCTCGCGCACCGCGCTCCAGGCCGACACGGCGTCGACCGAGCCGAGGAACGCGCGCTCGTCCGCCCCCGCCGGGAGGGCCCCCACACGGATCGGCCCGGCCGCGGGAGCCGCGCCTGCCGCCGCGCTTCCCGCGACCGCGCCACCGCCGCCCGCTCCGCTTCCTGTGGCGCCACCGCCGCCCGCGCGGCTTCCTGTCGCGCCACCGCCGCCCGCGCCGCTTCCTGTCGCGCCACCGCCGCCCGCGCTGCTTCCCGCGGCACCGGCCTTGCCGACGTCACCCGGCGCGGCTTGCTCTGGCTCCTCGGCCATCGCCTCGGCGCGCTCCTCGGCGGTCGGCAGCACCGGCGCGTCCCGCGGTCCGGGCGCGGCCGACTCGGCCGACGGCTGCGGCACCCGGGCGCCCGTCGCACCGGCCGCGCTGCCGCTCAGCCCCTCGACGCGAGGCGCGCTCGCCGATCCGCCAGCGCGCTCACCTCCGCAGCGACACCCGGAAGGGACCGCGAGCGCCAGCGCCACGATCAGGACATCGCGGCG
>DATFRY010000644.1:0-2421 GCA_035262925.1 Kofleriaceae bacterium
CCCGGAACAGCCCCGCCGTAGGACTGCGCGGGTGGCGGCAGGGCTGGTCGGCCGGGCACAGCCACGGGGCGTAGTCGGTGACGGGCGCGCCGGCCATCGTCCAGTCGGGCGTGCGGTGCGAGTCGATCACGCGGTGCGCCCCCCGCAGGCGGGCCTCGAGGTCGGCGTCCAGGGTGCGCGGGACATTCTCGTGCGGATCGGCGGCGAGGTCGAACCAGAAGGCGCGGTCCTCCTCCGGCACGTAGACGACCTTGCGGCCGTCCTGGACGAAGCCGCGGCAGCGCTCGTCGTACCAGCAGGAGAAGACGAGCAGGCGTGAGCGCGGGGCGCCGCCGACCAGGCCGCGGCCGGGGATGGCGCGGGCGGCTCCGGGCGCCAGGGGCACGCCGAGGAGCTGGAGGACGGTCGGCGTCACGTCGATGAGGCTGGTCGGCCCGTCGATGCGCGCGTGCGGGACGCTCGGGCCGGCGATGACCCACGGGACGTGCAGGCCCTCGTCGAAGAAGTTGTTGTCGTGCTGGCGGATGCCCTTCTCGCCGAAGCCCTCGCCGTGGTCGCCGAGCGCGATGATGATGGTGCGGCGGTCGAGGCCGCGCTGGCGGAGGATGTCCTGCACGCTGCCGAGCAGGCGGTCCTCTTCCTCGACGAGGCGGGCGTGGCGCTCCTCGGCCGAGATGGCGGGCGCACCGGCCGCCCGGGCGCGCGCGGCGGCCGCTTCCGAGAGGCGATAGGGATGGTGCGTGGCCGAGGTGAGCAGGGCGGCGAAGAAGGGCTGGCCCGGGACGGGCGCGCGGTCGAGCCATGCGCCGAGGGCGCTGGCCAGGCTGAGATCGTCGGAGGCCAGGTAGCCGAGCGGCTCGCCCCCGATGTCCTCCCACGCGGCGAACGACTCGAATCCGAACTGGCGCACCAGGCGCGGCCGGTCCTCGAAGACGCCGAGCGAGCTCTGGAAGAAACCGGTCCGCCAGCCCGCCGCGCGCAGGATGGAGGGCAGGCACTGGACCTGGACGGCCGCGGTGGTCTCGAGCAGGGCGAGCTGCATGAGCGGCAGGCGCGCGCACATGATGGTGAAGAGCGACTTCGTGGTGTGCGGGACGGCCGTGCGCGCGCCCGTGATCTCGAGGCCGCGGGCCGCGAGCTGCCTCAGGACGGGCGTGCGCGCCGGAGCGCCGGGGCCCGCGAGCTCGGTCACCGCGCGCCCGGTCGACTCCATGACGACGAGCACCACGTTGGGAGACTGGCGGGCTCGCAGCCCGGTCACCGCGTCGGCCGCCACGAGATCGATCGGCCTGTAGCCCTCGAACCAGACGTCGGCCGACTGCCCGGTCTGCTCCTGCGTGAGCCAGCCCAAGTAGGTGCGCAGCACCGCGTTGGCGCCCAGCTGGTCGACCGCGAAGACGGGTGAGCTGGGCGAGGCCAGCGCCACGCCGAGAGCGACCACGGCGGCGAGCAGCGACGCGTGGGCGCGACCGGGCGCGGCGACCGGGTGGATCGACTTGCCGGCCCGGCGCAGTCCCCACAGCGCGATCGCCGGTACGCCGACGAGCAACGCGGCGGCGGCCGCGACGCGCCAGCCCAGGCGAGCGGCCTCCTCGCCCACGATGCCGTGCACGTCGCCCCAGCGGTCGAGTCCCAGCGACATGGTCTGCCAGGTGATCTGCTCGCCGGTGATGCCGAGGTAGGCGCCGTTGATCAACGAGACGCCGGCGATGACGAGCGACAGCGGCACCGTGATGGCGAGCAGCTTCGGCACCCGGCGCTCGCCGCGCGCGAACAGGGCGGCGAGCCCGGCGCAGAGGGCCGCGTCGGGCGCCGCCGTCACGATCCACCACAGGGGCCAGTCGCGCACCCCGTCGATGTCGCGCAGGACGCGCAGCTTGGCCGCGGCGGTGACCGCGAACGCGAGCAGGAGAAGGTAGCTCGACGGCGAGGCGAGCAGGCGCGGCCACGCCCACCGGTCGGGCACCAGCACCCGCCACCGGTGCGCGGCCCACCACCGGCCGCGGCTCGCGCCCGCGCGCGCTGGCTCCGCCGGACGCTCCACTCTCCCCTCCACGCGCTCGATCTCGCCATCCTAGCAAAATCCGGCGTGTCGCGCGCCTCCGCGCGCCGCGGCCAATCCCGACAGGTCACCCGGAGCGGGTGCGGCGCGCCCGCGCGACACGGCCCGAGCAGGCGCGATGTACGATCGCCGCGTGGGCGGCTGGCGGGAGAGTCTCGCGGACCCGGTTCGCCGCCGCCGCGTCGTGTGGGCGGCGCTCGCCGTGCTGGCCTGGCTAGCGCTGCTCCTGCGCTGGAGCATCGACTCCGGCGGCGTGCTCGACGTCGATGTCGTGAACTTCGGGCTCGCGGCGGAGCGCTTCGACATCCTCGATCGGCAGCCGCAGCCGCCGGGATATCCCGGGTATGTCCTGTTCCTCA
>DATFRY010000645.1:0-5034 GCA_035262925.1 Kofleriaceae bacterium
GCCGATGTCGGCGCACCGTGTCGCGGTCCTGGCCGGTGTCGTCCTGGCGTCAGCATCGGCCCACGCGGGCGAAAGGCGAGTCGGTTTCGCCGTTCTTGCCGGATCGGAGGCCCGGTCACGGGCCGCCGTCGAGTCGGCCCGCGCCGAGTGCGCCGGGCTCGGCCTCGCCCCGGTGGGCGGCGAGCTGCGCGCCGCGCTCGAGGAGCCGCTGCCGCCCGAGGGCGAGCGCGAAGTCGCGCTCACTCGCGCGCGCCGCCAGCTCGGCGCCGCCGAGGAGGCCTACAAGCGCTTCGACTACGAGCGGGCGCTCGCCGATCTCGGCGAGGTCGATCGCCTGGTGGTCGACCGCGAGCCGACGCCGCCTGTCGTCCGCCTGATGGTGGAGCGCCACCTCCTGGCCGGCCTGGTGGAGGAGGGGCGGCGGCGCCCGGTCGAGGCCCGGCGCGCCTTCCGCGCCGTCCAGCACCTCGATCCGGATCGGCGCGCGCTCGACGCGGGCGCGTACCGGCCGCAGGTGGTGGCGCTGTTCGCGCAGGCGGCGCGCGACGACGGACACGGCGCGCTGCACATCGCGGCCGAGCCGGCGGGCGCGCGCGTGTTCGTCGACGGGCGGCCGGCCGGCGTGGCGCCGCTCGACCTCGAGCACGTCTCGTCCGGGCCGCACTGGGTGGTCGCGGCCGCGCCCGGCCGCAGCCCGCGCGGCGCCATGATCGACGTCGCCGACGAGCGGAGGCCCGCCGAGCGGTCGCTGTCGCTCCACGAGCGCCCGCCCGCCGAGAGCGCCGCCGAGCTGCGCCGCGCCGTCGGGCGCGCCGACGACCGCGCGCGCCGCACCGCCTCCGCCGCGCTGGCCGGCGCCGCGCGCGTCGATCTGCTGGTGCTGGTGCGCGCGCACGCCAACCGGGTGGAGGCCGCCGTGTTCGACGCGCGCCGCGGCCTCCTGTCGCCGTGGCTGGCGATGCCGTCCGAGCGCTTCAGCCACACGCTCGCGGCGGGGGCGAGCCCGGGCGGCCTCGCTCCCGGCGCGGATCCGATGGCCGCCGGCGGGCTGTCGGGCTCGGCGCCGGCCGCGGACCGCGCGCCGTCCTGGTACACGACATGGTGGGGACGGACGCTGATCGTCGCGGGCGGCGTGGTGGTCGGGGGCGCCATCATCCTCGCCGCCACCAGCGGCGGCGACGATCCGGGCTACTCGGTCGGCGGCTTCTGTTTTGCAGGGAGGGACTGCTGATGGCCCGGCCGATGCGCCTCCGATCCGCCTCCGCCCGCCTGGTCGGCTCGCTCGCCGCGATCGCCGCGCAGGCAGCGCTCGCCGGGCTCGCGGCCCCGCTCGCTGCCTGCGGCGGCGGCGGCGATCCGGTCGCCGTCTCGGTCCAGATGGCGCTGGATCCGGCGACCTGCGGCACGGTCCCCGATCCGTCGGCGCTCGACCTCACGTGCGCCGCCACCGCCGGGGTGTGGCTGCGCCGCGCGTCGACCGGCGAGGTGCTCGAGCGCGCGTGCGTCGACTTCGGCGGCGATGCGCCCACGCTGGCCGATCTGCCCTCCCTCCTGGCCGACGTCGACCTGGCGACCGCGTCGAGCGCGGACGTCTCGGTGGACGTCGCCGTCTACGCGCCGTGGCAGAGCGCGAGCGGCTGCCCCACCCTCGACGAGGTGGCGGCGTCAGGTGACGCGCAGACCCAGGTCGTCGTGTCCGGCAGCTCCGGCGGGGTCGACCTGTCGGCGTCGCCCGCGCTCATCGAGGTCGAGCTCGCCTGCGGCCCCATCGCCGCCCCCGGCGACGCCGCCGCGTGCGAGAGCGACTGCAAGGGCGAGCAGGACGACTGCTACGACGACAGCGAGCTCGCCGATTGCGAGGACAAGTTCGATCTGTGCGAGGAGGATTGCTCGCCCGACGACGACCTGTGCGACGCCCAGTGCGAGAGCAACTACACCAGCTGCGTCACGGCCAGCCCGGTCGGAGCGTGCCAGCTCGACTTCGACAGCTGCGCGGAGGACTGCTCCGCCGGGGACGACGGCTGCTTCACCGCGTGCGATGAGGACTACGACACCTGCCAGGACGCGATCTGCCAGGACCTGTTCGACAGCTGCACGTCCGGCTGCGACGGCGACGGCCAGTGCGCGGTCGCCGCGAGCTGACCGGCCGCATCGATTCACGCGTCACGCGTCGTCGTCGTCGTCGAGCGCGCGGCCGCGCCAGCCGCCCAGGCCGACCCGCTGCAGCATCTTGTGCACGGTCATGCGGTCGAGGCCGGCCGCGCGCGCCGCCCCCGAGACGTTGCCGCCGTGGCGGCGGAGGAGCTGCTTGAGGTAGCGCGAGTCGAACTCGGCCATGAGGCGCTGCTTGGCGATGCGGTACGGCACCGCGTCGTCCACCTCCATCTGCACGACCGGGAGGCGGCCGGGCGCCGGCACGGGATCGGCCTGCGGATCCAGCGCCTCGCCGCCGCCGCGCGCCTCGGCGCCCGTCTCCATCCCGGCGTCGTCGGCCGGCGGCTCGGCCATGGTGCCCTGGTCCGGCTCCATGCCGGCCTCGGCCAGGATGACCGAGCGCTCGATGAGGTTGCGCAGCTCGCGCACGTTGCCGGGGAACCGGTGATTGCGGAGGCTCTCCAGGGTCTCGCGCGAGAGCGGCGTCACCCGCGCTTCCCCCGCCGCCAGCAGCTCGAGGAAGTGCTCGGCCAGGGGCGGGATGTCCTCGGGCCGCTCGCGCAGGGGCGGCACCCGCACCTGCACCACCGCCAGCCGGTAGTAGAGGTCGGAGCGGAACGTGCCGCGGTTCATCTCGCTGGCCAGATCGCGGTTGGTGGCGGCGATGACGCGCAGGTCGAGCGGGATGCTGCGCGACGCGCCGATGCGGCGCACCTGGCGCCGCTCGAGCACGCCGAGCAGGTTGGGCTGGAGCTCGAGCGGCAGCTCGCCGATCTCGTCGAGGAAGATGGTGCCGCCGTGGGCGCGCTCGAAGGCGCCCGCGTAGCTCGAGATGGCGCCGGTGAAGGCGCCGCGCTCGTGGCCGAAGAGCTCGCTGGCGATGAGGTTGTCGGGGATCGATCCGCAGTCCACCACCACGAACGGGCCGCTGGCCCGCTGCGAGTGCTGGTGGACCGCCTCCGCCACCAGCTCCTTGCCGCTGCCGGTCTCGCCGGTGATGAGCACGCTCGCGTCGGTGGGCGCGATGCGCTCGAGCCGGGCGTAGAGCGCGCGCATCGCGACGCTCGACCCGACCATGCCGCCGAACCTGTCGCGGTGCGAGAGCTCGACGGTCACGCTGTCGTCGAGCGGCTCGAAGCGCAGGCGCGACTCGCCGGCGTAGATCGCGGTGCCCGGGTTGAGGTAGACGTCGCGCACGCGGTGGCCGGCGATGAAGGTGCCGTTGGTCGACTCCAGGTCGCGCAGGCGATAGCCGGCCTCGTCGAGCAGGATCTCGAAGTGGTGGCCGGAGACCAGCCGGTCGCTCAGCACCAGGTCGCAGCCGCTCTGCGCGCCGACCCGGATCCAGGTGGAACCGACCTCGGCCTCTGCCCCGCGATCGGGTCCGCTCACCACGACCAGGCGGCAGCGACGGACCTGCATCGAGCTCGCGCTGCTGCCGTCGAAGGTGACCCAGGTGCCGGTGCGCACGTCGTCGACCCCCATGGCGGGCCTACGTTACCTCGGCTGCTCATGGCCGGCATCACTCGCCGAAACTCGATCGCGCCCGCACCCCCAGAGCCCATTCGGAACGCGTGTGGAATCTGCACAGCGCGCGGGCAAGACGCCCGAATCGCAGCGGAAGCCGCTCCAGGCGCCGTGGCACCCGAGCTGCAGCAGCGGGCCTCCGCCGGACCGGGCGCGAAAGGAGCGATCATGTCTCGAGTTCACTCATCTCTGTTGAGCCTCCCCTTCCTCGCGGCGCTGGTGCTGGCCGGAGCGGGCGGCTGCGCGAGCGAGGCCGGCGGCCAGGGGCAAGGCGAGGTCGCCGAGGGCCAGCAGGACCCGGGCGCGGGCGACCCCGCGGATGACGGCGCCGAGCCGCCCGCCGACGATCAGTGCGGCTGCGCGGCGATCCAGGACTTCTGCGAGCAGGTGCAGGCCGGCCATCCCGGCGACCAGGATCCGGGCGACGACGGCACCACCGACGGCGCGGGCGACGACGGCACCACCGACGACGGCGCGGGCGACGATGGCACCGCCGACGACGGCGCGGGCGACGGCACGGATCCTGGCGACGACGGCACCGCCGACGACGGGGCCGATGACGACGGCGCGGGCGACGACGACGGCGCGGACGGCGGCGGCGGCAACGAGCTCTGCGATCAGATCTTCGAGGTCTGCACGGCCGTGTGCGAGGCGACCGGCGGCGGCGACGGCGGCAACGACGATGGCGGGGCCGACGGCGGCGGGGACGGCGAAGGCGGCGGCGACTGCGCCACCTGCGACCTCGAGTTCGACGACTGCGAGGCCAGCGCGCAGACCGACGAGGACCTCGCCGCGTGCGAGGCCGCCTGGCAGGACTGCGCCGACCAGTGCGACCCCGGCGACGGCGGCGACGGCGGCGGCGACATCGACGTGTGCGTGACCGACTTCGAGGACTGCGCCGTCGCCAGCGACAGCCAGGAGGCCCTCATCGAGTGCGCCTACGGCCTCCTCGACTGCCTCACCGCCGGCAACTGACGCGCGGCGCGGCGACCGAGACCCATCCGTCACACTGAACTGTTGCTGACACATCGGGCCGAGAGCGGTGCGCGAGTCGCGCGCGCTGCTCTCGGCCTGCGATTTTCGCGGTCGTCGCTACACGCCATGTGGGCGGCGCGCGCACGAGGTGGTGCGAGGTCGGTCGCTGCTCGCCGACTCGATCGAAGGATCTGCCCCCGGGGCCGGAGAAACCCGCGATCTCGCCGTTATAATTCCCCCGCGTTGTCGCTGAGTCCGCAGATAGGCGGCCCGCTCGCGCGCCCTTCTTCCGCCGCCAGCCCGTATCGCTTCGGCAAGTACACCTTGCTCGCGAAGCTGGCACAGGGCGGCATGGGCGAGATCTTCGCAGCGCTGCTC
>DATFRY010000646.1:0-18165 GCA_035262925.1 Kofleriaceae bacterium
ACCGCCAAGGTGCCGTTCGAGGCCACCAACTACAACTCGCTCATCTACAAGGTGCTGTCGGGCCAGTTCCCGCCGCCGCGCGCGCTGGTCGCCATGCCCGAGCCGCTCGAGCACATCGTCGTCCGCGCCATGGCGCTCAAGGCGGAGCACCGGTTCGGCTCGGCGCTGGAGATGATGGAGGCGCTCGAGCCCTTCATCCCGCCGGCCGCGCCGTCGCAGCCGTTCCAGCTGGTGCACTGGAGCCCCTCGCCGGCGGGCGGCTTCATCCCGGCGAACGCGGCGAGCGCGTCGGCCAGCTACGCGGTGTCGACCGGAGCCGTCACCGCGCGCAGCGGGCCGCGCGAGGAGGCGTACGCGTCCACCCTGGCCGACACCAGCCCGTCGCAGAGTGGATCGCTGGGCGCGCTCGACCGACCGGGCGCGGCCGAGGTGCTGCCGCCGTCGCTCGACACGGCGCCGCGGCGGCGCGGGCGCGCGATCGCGGCCATCGCCGCGGTGGTCGTGCTCGGCGGCGCCGGCGCCGCGCTCGCCCTCCTGCACCGGTCGCAGGGGGGAGAGCCGGCCGCCGCGATCGCGGGCGGCGCGGGCGCGACCCGGGCATCGTCATCGTCATCGGCAACGCCCTCGACGACGGCGCCGGCGCCGGTCCCGCCCGCCGCGGCCCCGCCCGCGCCGGCCGCGTCCGAGGCGCCGGCCGCGGCGCCCCCGGCCCACACCGCCGCCACCGACCCGGTGACCCTCTCCTTCATCGTGACCCCGCCCGACGCGGTGATCAGCGCCGACGGCAAGCCGATCGAGGGCCACCGGATGACCGCGCCGCGCTCCAGCCCGGAGGTCGTCATCGAGGTGGCGCGCGCCGGCTACGTCTCCAAGCAGCGCACGGTGGCGTTCGACTCCGACCGCGAGATCGAGATCGTGCTCGAGCGAGCCCCGCAGGCCAAGCGACCGCCGCGCGGCTCGAAGCGCCCGGGCAAGCCCACCGACGATCGCCGGCCCGACAAGCGCATCATCACCGACAGCCCCTACGACTGACGAGACCGCGCCCCCCGCGGAGAAGCGAAGCAGAGCGCCATGCCCGTTCCGTTCCGTCCCTGCTCCATCGCGATGTGGCTGCTCGCGGCCGCGGTCGCCGCCGCCGGCCTGTCCGCCGCGCCCTCGCCGGCCGCCGCTCAGGTCGTGGCACAGGGCGCGTCGCACCATCACCACAAGAAGAAGCCGCGCAAGGCGCGGAAGGCCAAGCAGGCCCAGAAGGGCGCCGCCGACACGGCGGCCAGGAACAAGGCAGACCGCGAGGCCGACCGCCACTTCAAGACCGGCGTGGAGCTGTTCGACGAGCGCAAGTACGCCGAGGCGCTGGCCGAGTTCGAGCAGGCCTACGCGCTCAAGCCGCATCCGCTGGTGCTCAACAACCTGGCCGCCACCCACCGCGCCCTGTCGCAGTACGACCAGGCGGTCGACTTCTACAACCGCTTCCTCGTCGAGGGCGAGGGCAAGCTCAGCCCCGAGCAGCTCGCGCGCGGCCGCGCCGAGCTCGAGGACCTCCTGCGCCTGGTCGCGCGCGTCGAGGTGATCTCGGCGCCGGAGGGCGCGCAGGTGCACGTGGACGGCCGCTCGATGGGGGCCACCCCGCTCGACGACCCGCTCGTGCTCGGCCCCGGCGACCACACCGTGGTGGCGAGCCTGAGCGGGTACCGCCAGTCCGAGCGCAAGATCCGCGTGTCGGCCGGCGACACGCTGCGCGTCGAGTTCGCGCTCGAGGCCGAGTCGGACGCCGCGCCGGTGGCGGCGGCGTCACCGGCGGAGGCCGAGCCGGAGCCGCCCGAGGAGGCGCCCGCGCAGGTCTCGGCCACCGCGACACGGCCGCCGCCCCCCGAGCTGCGCCGCTTCGGCGTGAGCGCCAGCTACGGGGCCAACGCCCTCGAGGTGAGCGACACCGGGGCGCCGGTGGTCGGGGTCGGCTTCGCGATCACCGATCGCTTCTCGCTCGGCGTGGACGTGATGCTCACCGGCCTGGCGGCGGCGCCGGCCGCGCGCTTCCGCCTGTTCGGCGACACCATCTCGCTCCACGCCGTCGCCGCGGTCCCGGTCTCCTTCCGCGACGGCGACGCCTCGGAGACCTTCGCGGCGGGCGCCGGCGGCCTCGGCCTTCGCATCGCCGCCACCCGCGCGCTGGCGCTTCGCATCGAGACCTGGGTGAGCTACGCCGGCAAGGACCACGGGACCACCGTGCCGAGCTTCGCTGGCGCCGAGCTCTGGTTCTGATGGAGTCGGCCCGATGTCGCCCGCGAGCGGCGTAGGGGCCCGGCCAGTCGGTTGCGGTGGAGCCGCCCGCCACGGGGTGGAGCTGTTCCATGACACGCCCTGTTACAGGGGGCGCGGACCGCGCGCGTCGTGCCACCGGGGCCCGATTGCGCGAGCTTGCGCCGCGGCCGCCGGCGCGGCGCGCTGGCATGTCGCCTGCTCATCGCCTGGACGCGACCATGCGACACCTGATCGATCCGCGGACGCCCGGGCCAGAGCCGCCGCCCGCCTGTCCGCCGGCGCGCGAGGCTGACGGGGACAGGGTCATGGAGAACCTGCTCGCCGGCCAGGTGCTCGAGGGTCGCTACCGCATCGTCAGCCGCCTCGCCGTCGGCGGCATGGCGACGATCTACGTCGCCGAGCACACGCTCATCGGCCGGGCGGTGGCGATCAAGGTGCTCCACCCGCAGTACGCGGTCGACGCCGAGCACGTGCAGCGCTTCCTGGCCGAGGGGCGCACGGCGGGCACGCTCGGCCACCCGCACATCGTCGAGTCGACCGACATGGGCTACACCGAGGGCGGCGCGCCCTACCTGGTGCTCGAGCTGCTCGAGGGGCGCGGCCTCAACGACGTCATCCGCGGCGAGGGCCGCGTCCCGATCGATCGCGCGGTCGCCATCGCGCTGCAGATCGCGTCGGCGCTGACCGCCGCGCACGCGCGCGGCATCATCCACCGCGACCTCAAGAGCGACAACATCTTCCTGGTCGCGAGGCCGGGCGGCGGCGACCACGTCAAGGTGCTCGACTTCGGCATCTCGAAGTTCACCGAGCAGAGCGGCCACACCCAGCGCGACCGGGTGCTGGGCACGCCGTGGTTCATGCCGCCCGAGCAGGTCGAGGATCCCAGCTCGGTCGACGCCCGCTGCGACGTGTACGCGCTCGGGGCGATCCTCTACGAGATGCTGGCCGGGCAGGTGCCCTTCGCCGACTCGCAGTTCCCTCAGGTGCTGGTCAAGATCCTGAGCGAGGAGCCGCAGCCGATCGAGAGCCTGTGCCCCGACATCCGGCCAGAGCTGGCCGCGGTGCTGCGCGCCGCGATGGCCCGGTCGCTCGACCGGCGGACCGCGAGCATGGCCGAGCTCGGCCGCGCGCTGGCCGCCGCCGTCGGCCGCGCGTGGCCCGAGACGCCGGGGCCGGCGCGCGCGGTCAGCGTGCCCGCCCCTCCGCGCCCTGGACGACCGCGCGCCGTGATCGCCGGCGTGACCGCGGCCGTGCTGGCCGGCGCCGGGATCGGCGTGGCGGTGGCCCTGTGGCCCCGCGCCGCGGATGGCCCCGCGCCGGCGGGCGAGGCCGACGATTCCGCGCGGGCTGCGTCCCGGCCCGCCGCGCCGACGGGCCAGGCCGCGCCGACCACGCAGGCCGCACCGGCGGGGCCGGCGGCGCCGGCGAAGACGGCCGCGCCGGCGGGGGCCGAGGCAACCGCGCCGACCGCGCCGGCGGCCGCGACCGGCACGGTCGAGCTGGCGATCACGTCGACCACGCGGGGAGCGCGGGTCACGCTGCGCGGCGAGACCTACCGCCTGCCCATGCACGAGCGGCTGCCGCGCCGCGATCGCCCGGAGCCGATCGAGGTGAGCGCGCCGGGCCACGCGACCAGGCGCTCCTGGGTCACGCTCGACCGCGACCGGACCCTGCCCCTCGAGCCGGAGCGGAGCCGGCGAGGAGCGACCGCCCGCCGCGAGCCGGACGATATCGCCGACGCGTCCCGCCGCGGCCCTGCGGCGGTCTCGCCATCGCCGGCCGGGTCGTCGACCGAGTCGTCGACCGAGTCGTCGGAGCCCGAGCCGCAGCCGCGGCCCGAGCCGGCCGACGCGAAACCCACCGCGCCGCCCGCGCGCGAGGAGCCGCCACCGCGCCGCACCGTTCCGGCGCCGCCCGCGCAGCCGGCCACCGCCCGGCCGCCGCCCGGCACCATGGATCGCCAGGCCACGCGCGACGCGGTCGGCCGCCACCTGCCCGAGATCCGCACCTGCTTCGAGCGCGGCCGCATGGACAACCCGCAGCTGGCCGGACGCGTGCTCGTGCGCATCGCCGTCTCGCCGACCGGCAAGGTCACCTCCGCGAGCGTGTCGCGCAGCGACGTGCGCAGCCAGCTGGTCGAGTCGTGCATCGTGTCGGCCATCGAGCGCTGGACGCTCCCCGCGCCGGCCGGCGGCGCCGCCGCCACCATCACGTATCCGTTCTCGTATCACTGAGAAGCACCGAGAAGCACCGAGAAGCACCACCCCACCCTCGCGAAGGAGTCGCGGATGGTTCGTCCCCCTGCCCGTGCGATCGCGCTGGCGATCGCGCTCGCGGTCACCGGCGCGCCTGCGCTCGCCCGTGCCCAGCCTGCGCCGCAGCCGCCCGAACAGACCTTCGAAGGCGACCCGGAGGCGGAAGAGCCCATCCCCCCGCGCCCGCCGCCGGTGCAGCCCGAGCTCCCGCCCCAGGACGTGCAGAGCTTCGCCGACGCCACGCTCGAGGCCACGCCGCTGCGCTTCGCCTTCAACGTGTTCGGCGACGTGGGCGTGACCGGCCGCTCTCCCGCGCAGGGTGACGAGCGCGTGGACTTTGCGCTCGGCGCCTTCGCCCTGCTCATCAACGGCCAGCTCAGCCGGTCGCTGCTCGGCACCGCCGAGGTCAAGTTCGACTCCGACGATCAGAACCACCAGACCGTCACGCTCGAGCGCCTTCACCTTCGCTGGCAGACCCAGCGCTTCTACCTGGTCGGCGGGCGAACCCACACCGACATCGGCTACTGGAACACCGCGTTCCACCACGGCGCGTGGCTCCACCTGCCGATCGCGCGGCCCCGCGTGCTGCGCGGCGACGACTCGGGCGGCCTCCTGCCCATCCACTGGATCGGCCTCGAGGGCGGCGTCATCGTCCCGCTCGCGGGCACCGGCGCGCTGACCGTGGCCGGCGGCGTGGGCAACGGCCGCGGCGGCGACGAGGCCGAGATCACCATCCATCGCGACCGGAACAACTTCAAGGCGCTCAAGCTCAAGCTCGAGGTCCTGGGGCTGGGCTGGCCCGACCTGCGCGTCGGCGTGGCGGGGCTGATGGACCGGATCGCGCCCGAGCCGGTCGACCTGCGCCCGGCCCTGCCCGACATGGAGATCGACGAGTACATCGCCAACGCCTACGCCGCCTATCGCGGCGCCCAGCTGACCATGATCGCCGAGGCCTACTCGATCTGGCACCGCTCCGACCTCGACACCACCAGCACGACCGACGCCTTCGTCGTGCTCGGCTACCGGGTCGGACGCCTCACGCCCTACACGCTGATCGAGCGCACCGACGCGCGCAGCGGCGTCGATCCGTTCTACACGCCGGTGCCCGACATGCCGACCACCTCGACCCCGGTCGACTCGACCGCGCTCAGCCTCGGGGCCCGCATCGATCCCAGCGTGTGGAGCGCGGTGAAGCTGGAAGTCCGCCTCCTCCGCGCCGACCACGCCGACGACCTCGATCGGTCGGTCGCGATCAACTGGTCGTTCGGCATCTGACGCGAGGCGCCGACCCGGACGCCGCGTCGGACGGAGGACCGGGCGCTACTTCAGCTTGTGGCCGAGGTAGGCCTTGAGCCGCACCTCGGCCTGGGCCTCGTCGGGCACCGACACCGCTCCGACCCGCGCGACCGCGCCGTCGACCTCGGCGAAGAGCTGGCCGCGCGCCTTCGCATCGGAGAGCAGCTGGTCGGGCGCGCGGCCGCGGACCTGCTCCGTGGTCTGGCGGTCGCAGTAGTCGCGCAGCTTGCCGAACAGATCGTCGCCGAGGAACGCGCGGATGGTGTCGGCGTCGCCGGCCAGGCGGCCGAGCTCGGCGGCGGTCTCGCCGTCGAGCCCCGCGGGGGGTGCGCCCGCGCCGGACGCGCCCATCGCCCGGGCCGCGCACAGTCGAACGACCATGAGGTCGTCGAACAGACCCACCGCCGGTTCCCAATCCGGAACCAGGTCCATCCGCGACACCACATAGTTGAGCCCGGCGGCGGCGTAGCGGCGCAGCTCGGCGCTCGCCGCCTCGGCCGACAGCGCGGCCTTCAGCGCCCCGACGTCCTTCCGCCACCCGAGCGCCCATCGGGTGAGGGCAGAAATATGCTCCGACACGCGTGCCTCCAACGACCCGGCGATAGGTCGGCCCGACGCACCATACCGCAACGCGTTGCGGTTGCAAATAGAGGGCTTACGCGATACGAAAGCCCGCCTCATGGGAAGCGGTTTGTGCCGGGCGATGTTGCTGTGGCCCGGTGCGTTGTGCCGGGCGATGTTGCTCCGGGCCCGGTGAAAGGAAGCTCGCGATGGCCACCTACGACAAGCTCACGCCGCCGACCAAGGGCTCGAAGATCACGGTCGGGCCCGACGGGTCGCTGCGCGTCCCCGACGACCCGATCATCCCGTACATCGAAGGGGACGGCATCGGGATCGACATCACACCCGCGATGCACGACGTGGTCGAGGCCGCGGTGGCGAAGGCCTTCGGGGGCGTCCGCAAGGTGGTCTGGTTCGAGGTCTTCGCCGGCGAGAAGTCGGTCAAGCTGTACGGCGACGGCGTCTGGCTGCCGGAGGACACCAACCGCGCGATCCGCGACTACTGCGTGGCCATCAAGGGCCCGCTGACCACGCCGATCGGCGGCGGCATCCGCTCGCTCAACGTGGCGCTGCGCATGATCCACGACCTGTACGCCTGCGTGCGGCCGGTGCGTTACTTCAAGGGAACGCCCTCGCCCATGCGCGAGCCCGACAAGCTCAACGTCGTGCTCTTCCGCGAGAACACCGAGGACACCTACGCCGGCATCGAGTGGAAGGGCGGCTCGGCCGAGTCGAAGAAGGTGATCGAGTTCATCAACTCGATCGCGTCCGAGGGCAAGAAGCTGGTCGAGGGGGTCGAGAACATGGGCATCGGCATCAAGCCGGTGTCGGAGTTCGGCTCCAAGCGCCTCATCCGGCGCGCCATCCGGTACGCCGTCGCCAAGAAGCTGCCCAGCGTGACCCTCGTGCACAAGGGCAACATCATGAAGTTCACCGAGGGGGCCTTCAAGGACTGGGGCTACGAGCTGGCCCGCGAGGAGTTCGCGCCCGCGACCTGTGTGGAGTGGGAGCCGCAGCCGGGCAAGGTCAAGATCGGCGATCGCATCGCCGACTCGATGTTCCAGCAGCTGCTCCTGCGCCCCGACGAGTACTCGGTCATCGCCACCACCAACCTCAACGGCGACTACCTGAGCGACGCATGCGCGGCCCAGGTCGGCGGGCTCGGCATCGCGCCCGGCGCCAACATCGGCGACAAGGCGGCGGTGTTCGAGGCCACCCACGGGACCGCGCCCAAGTACGCCGGCCAGAACAAGGTCAACCCGGGCTCCCTCATCCTCAGCGCCGCGCTCATGCTCGAGCACCTGGGGTGGGACGACGCCGCCGCGCTGGTCTACAAGGGCATGGAGGCCGCCATCGCCAGGAAGGTGGTGACCTACGACTTCGAGCGCCAGATGCAGGGCGCCACGCTGGTCGGCTCGCGCGAGTTCGGCCAGGCCATCATCGACAACATGTGATCGTCCGGACTCGAACGACCGGAACAGGAACAGGAAGAGGAAGGAACCGATGCCTCGCCGATACAAGGTGACCGTGGTGGGCGCCGGCAACGTGGGGGCGACCTGCGCCCACTGGCTGGTGGCCAAGGAGCTGTGCGACGTCGTCCTGGTCGACATCGTCGAGGGCATGCCGCAGGGCAAGGCGCTCGACCTGATGCAGGCCACGCCGGTCGAGGACGTCGACTGCCGCGTGCTGGGCTCGAACGGCTACGGCGAGACGGCCGGATCGGACGTGGTCGTGATCACCAGCGGCATCCCGCGCAAGCCGGGCATGAGCCGCGACGACCTCATCGCCACCAACAAGAAGATCGTCGGCGCGGTGTGCGCCGAGGTGAAGAAGTCCTCGCCCGACGCCATCGTCATCATCGTGTCCAACCCGCTCGACGCCATGTGCCACGTCGCCTACGACGCGCTCGGCATGCCGCGCGCGCGGGTGATCGGCATGGCCGGCGTGCTCGACACCGCGCGCTACAAGACCTTCGTGGCCATGGAGGTCGGCTGCTCGGTCGAGGACGTGCACGGCATGGTGCTGGGCGGGCACGGCGATACCATGGTGCCGCTCCCCAACCACACGTCGATCGGCGGCATCCCGCTGCGCGAGCTGGTCAGCAAGGAGCGCATCGACGCGATCGTCGACCGCACCGCCAAGGGCGGCGCCGAGATCGTGGGCCTGCTCAAGACCGGGTCGGCCTACTACGCGCCCGCCTCGTCGGTGGTGGCCATGGTCGAGTCGATCCTCAAGGACAAGAAGCGCGTCCTGCCCTGCGCGGCGCTGCTCGACGGGCAGTACGGCCACAAGGACCTGTTCATCGGCGTGCCGTGCGTGCTAGGCGCCGGCGGCGTCGAGAAGGTGATCGAGCTCCAGCTCAGCGACCACGAGAAGAAGCTGCTCGACAACTCGGCCCGCGCGGTGCGCGAGCTGGTCGAGACGCTGAAGAAAGTCTGATGGCGGTCAACTGATGAAGATCCACGAGTACCAGGCCAAGGAGCTGTTCAAGAAGTTCGCCATCCCGGTGCCGATCGGCGAGCCGGCGCTGTCGATCGACGACGCGCTGGGCGCGGTGCCGCGCGTGCAGCGGCAGAGCGGCGGCGACATCGTGGTGGTCAAGGCGCAGATCCACGCCGGCGGCCGCGGCAAGGGCGGCGGCGTCAAGGTCTGCAAGACCCGCGACGACGCCGAGAAGGCCATCCGCTCGATCTTCGGCATGCAGCTGGTCACCGCCCAGACCGGGCCGGAGGGCAAGAAGGTCCAGCGCCTGCTGGTCGAGCAGGGCCTCGACATCGCGAAGGAGTTCTACTTCGCCATCACGCTCGATCGCGCCGCCGGCCGGGTCACCATCATGGCCTCGTCCGAGGGCGGCATGGACATCGAGGAGGTGGCGGCGAAGCACCCGGAGAAGATCCACCGCGAGGCGCTCCACCCGGCGCTCGGCTTCCAGGACTACCAGGGCCGCCGGCTCGGCTTCCGGCTGGGCCTCGGGGGCAAGCAGGTGGCCGAGCTGACCGGGATGCTCGCCCACCTGTGCCGCATGTACGACGAGATGGACTGCGCGCTGGTCGAGGTCAACCCGCTCGTGCTGCTCAAGGACGGCCACCTGGTCGCGCTCGACGCCAAGCTCACGTTCGACGACAACGCGCTCGAGCGCCACCCCGAGCTGCGCGACTGGCGCGACCCGAGCGAGGAGGACCCGGCCGAGACCGAGGCCAAGCGCTTCGACCTGTCCTACATCAAGCTCGACGGCAACATCGGCTGCATGGTCAACGGGGCCGGCCTGGCCATGTCCACCATGGACATCATCCAGCACTACGGCGGCCGCCCGGCCAACTTCCTCGACGTGGGTGGAGGCGCCACCACCGAGAAGGTGACGGCCGCGTTCAAGATCATCACCCGCGACCCGGCCGTGAAGGGCATCTTCGTCAACATCTTCGGCGGCATCATGAAGTGCGACACCATCGCCAACGGCGTCATCGCCGCGGTCAAGGAGGTCGGGCTGAAGGTGCCGCTGGTCGTGCGCCTGGAAGGGACCAACGTGGAGCTGGGCAAGAAGCTGCTCGAGGACAGCGGCCTCAACCTCTACGCGGCGGCCGACATGGCCGACGGGGCGCGCCAGATCGCTGCGCTTGCCGAGCTCGCCGGCGGAAAGGCGGCGAAGCGATGAGCGTCCTGTGCGGCAAGGACACGCGGCTGGTCGTCCAGGGCATGACCGGCAAGACGGGAGCCTTTCACGCCCGCCAGATGCTGGAGTACGGCACCGCGCTGGTGGCCGGGGTGACGCCCGGCCGCCGCGGCGTGAAAGTCGAGGGCCTCGAGAAGGTGCCGGTGTTCGACACCTGCGAGGAGGCGGTGCGCGAGGCCGGGGCCAACGCCACGGTCATCTACGTGCCGCCCCCGTTCGCGGCCGACAGCATCCTCGAGGCGGCCGCGGCCGGCATCCGGCTCATCGTGGCCATCACCGAGGGCATCCCGACGCGCGACATGGTGCGGGCGAAGGCGCTCCTCAACAGCGACTACCCGGACGCGGTGCTGGTCGGGCCCAACTGCCCGGGCGTCATCACGCCGGGCGAGTGCAAGATCGGCATCATGCCGGGCTACATCCACAAGCCGGGCGACATCGGCGTGGTGTCGCGCTCCGGCACCCTGACCTACGAGGTCGTCCACCAGCTGACCGGGCTCGGGCTCGGCCAGTCGACCGCCATCGGCATCGGCGGCGACCCGGTCAAGGGGCTCGACTTCATCGAGTGCCTGGCCCTCTTCCAGCGCGACCCCGGCACCCGCGCGATCATGATGATCGGCGAGATCGGCGGGTCGTCGGAGGAGGAGGCGGCCACCTACGTGAAGGAGAAGGTGACCAAGCCGGTCGCCGCCTTCATCGCCGGACAGACCGCGCCCCCGGGCAAGCGCATGGGCCACGCCGGCGCGATCATCGCTGGCGGCAAGGGGACCGCGTCGGAGAAGATCGCGGCGCTGCGGGCGGCCGGCATCGCGGTGGCGAAGACCCCGGCCGAGATGGGTGCCACGCTCAAGTCGGTTCTCTAGGCGCGGAGCCCGGAGCAGCAAGAGGAGTCGATAGAAATGGCAATCGAGAGGACGCTGTCGATCATCAAGCCGGACGCGGTGGCGAAGAACGCCGTCGGCCGGGTCATCGCCAAGCTCGAGGCGGGCGGCCTGCGGGTCGCGGCGCAGAAGATGGTGCGGCTCAGCCCGGACCAGGCCGGCGAGTTCTACGCCGTCCACCGCGAGCGCCCGTTCTACAGGGCGCTATGCGCCTTCATGACCGAGGGGCCGGTGGTGGTCCAGGTTCTCGAGGGCGAGGGCGCCATCGCGCGCAACCGCGAGATCATGGGCGCGACCGATCCGGGCAAGGCCGAGGCGGGAACCATCCGGGCCGAGCTGGGCGAGAACATCGAGCGCAACGCGGTCCATGGCTCGGACGCGCCCGACACGGCGCGCTTCGAGGTCGGCTTCTTCTTCAGCGGCGCCGAGCTGGCGGCGCTCAGGCGCTGAGGAGCTCGTCATGATCGTCGGCGTTGCCAGGGAGACCCTGCCGGGCGAGAGGCGGGTGGCGCTGGTTCCAGGGGCGCTCCAGCCGCTCGTCAAGAAGGGGCTCACCATCCAGGTCGAAGCCGGGGCCGGCGAGGCGGCGGGCTATCCGGACGCGGAGTTCACCGAGAAGGGCGCGGCCATCGTGCCCGACCGGCGCACCCTGTTCAGCCAGGCCGACATCCTGGCCCAGGTCAACACGTTCGGAAACAACCCCGAAGCCGGGCGCGGCGACCTCATGCTCCTGCGCCAGGGCCAGCTGGTGATCGGGCTGGCCGATCCGCTGGGCGCGCCGGAGCGGGCGCGCGAGATGGCGCAGCGCGGGGTGACGGCGTTCGGCCTCGAGCTCATGCCGCGCATCACGCGGGCGCAGAGCATGGACGTGCTGTCGTCGATGGCGTCGATCGCCGGCTACAAGGCGGTGCTCATCGCCGGCATGGAGCTGCCGCGCATCTTCCCCATGATGATGACCGCGGCCGGCACGCTCAAGCCGGGGCGCGTGCTGGTCATGGGCGTGGGCGTCGCCGGCCTGCAGGCGATCGCGACCGCCAAGCGGCTGGGCGCGCTGGTGTCGGCCTACGACGTCAGGCCGGTGGTCAAGGAGCAGGTGCAGAGCCTGGGCGCCCGGTTCGTCGAGCTCGGCCTCGACACCGCCAGCGCCGAGGGGGCCGGCGGCTACGCCAAGGAGCAGAGCGAGGACTTCCTGCGCCGCCAGCGCGAGGCGATGACCAAGGTGGTGGCGGACTCGGACGTCGTCATCACCACGGCGGCCATCCCGGGCAGGCGCTCGCCCATCCTCGTCACCGCGGACATGGTCAAGGCGATGGCGCCCGGCTCGGTCATCGTGGACCTCGGGGCCGAGCGCGGCGGCAACTGCGAGCTCACCCAGTCGGGCAAGACGGTCGTCGTGCACGGCGTCACCATCGTCGGCCCGCTCAACCTGGCGACGACGGTGCCGTATCACGCCAGCCAGATGTACGCCAAGAACATCGCGACCTTCCTGCTCAACATGATCGACAAGGAAGGGAAGCTGGTGGTCGACGCCGCCGACGAGATCACGAGCGGCACACTTCTGTGCCAGGGCGGCGACGTGGTGCACCCGCGGCTGCGCGAGCTGCTCGGTCTACCGACTCTGACCTTGCCGACGGCGCAGGCGGCCGCGCGGTAGGGATGCCCGGCGTCCGTCCCGGGCCTGGGCGCGAGCCCGGGCTCGGCCGGGTCCCGGCGACGGCTACTCGAACCAGATCTCGATCTCGTAGCCGTCGGGATCGCTGACGTAGGCGAACGGGAAGCCGGGCGCGAACTCGCCGCGCCGGAGCAGCTGGCCGCCGGCGCGCACCGCCGCCTCGACCGCCTCGTCGATGTCGCTGGGCGAGACCAGCCGGAAGCCGAAGTGGGAGATGCCGCCGGCGCGGCCCGCCGCCTCCGGATCGCGCTCGAAGGCGAGGATGTCGTGGCCCGGCCCCTTGACCTGGATGCTGCTCTCGTCGCGGTAGTACTCCACGGCGCCGAAGACGTCGCGGTAGAAGCGCATCGAGCGCTCGGGGTCGCGCACCGCCAGGTTGATGTGCGTGAGGCCGTGAGTCTTGACCATTGCCACCCTCCCCTGCCGGATCATCCCCGTGCCAGCGGCAGGCGCCGGTCCGTCGGCTCGGGAGCCGCCCCGCCCCGGTTGGCCAGCTGGCCGCAGGCCGCGTCGATGTCGTCGCCGCGCGGCGTGCGCAGATAGGCGGCCAGGCCGAGCTCCTTGACCCGGTTCTGGAAGCTCTCGATCGCCTCGCGCGACGGCCGGGCGAACGGCGCGCCCGGGTGCGGATTCCACGGGATGAGGTTGAGCTTGCAGCGCATGGGGCGGAGCAGCCGGGCCAGGCGCTCCGCGTCCTCCATCGAGTCGTTGACTCCGGCCAGGAGCACGTACTCGAACGTGATGCGGCGCCGGTGCTCGAGCGGGAAGGCGCGCAGCGCCCCGAGCAGGCGGGCGATCGGCCACTTCTTGTTGACCGGCATCAGGCGATCGCGCACGTCGTCGCTCGACGCGTTGAGCGACACGGCCAGGTTGGGCCGCAGCGCCTCGCGCCCGAGCCGCTCGATGCCCGGCACCAGGCCCACCGTCGACACCGTGATGCGCCGCTGCGACAGGTTCGCGCCCAGCCCGTGGCAGAGGAGCGCGATCGACTTCATCACGGCCTGGTAGTTGTGGAGCGGTTCGCCCATCCCCATGTAGACCAGGTTGGTGATGCGCCGCCCCGGGGCCGCGGCCCGGCCGTCCGGCGCGGCGAGCAGCGCCTGCGCCCGGTAGACCTGGTCGGCGATCTCGCCGGCGTCGAGGTGGCGCACCAGGCCGAGCTTGGCGGTGGCGCAGAACTGACAGTCGAGCGCGCAGCCGACCTGGGACGAGATGCACTGGGTCAGCTTGTCGCCGTCGGGGATGAGCACGCTCTCGATCGAGCGGCCGTCGCGCGTGCGCAGGCGCAGCTTGCGGGTGCCGTCGGCCGAGCGCTGCACCTCGGCCACCTCGAGCGTGCCGATGCTCGCCCGCTCGGCCAGCCGCGCGCGCAGCGGCCGCGACACGTCCGTCATCTGCTCGAACGACGTCGCGCCGCGCCCGTGCACCCAGCGCCAGATCTGTTCGCCGCGGTAGCGCGGCTCACCCAGCTCGCCCTGGATGAAGGCCACGACCTCGTCGAGGGTGGCGGCGCGCAGATCCACGACCGATGACATGAGGCGGCCTACCTACCACGAGGGGGCGCTTCAGACCACCCCAAGCTTCCGGCCGGCCTCAGAAGACTCCCCCGAGCGAGACCAGCGCACCGCCGCCCGGGCTCGGCGCCGCCCCGACCTCCACGCGCGACTCCGCCCCGTGTCGGGAGGAGAAGAGGTAGAGGACGGCGCTGGTGGCCGCGGCCGCCGCCGCCGTCCCGAACAGGATGTCGGCGACCAGCGCGCGGCGGTCCATCTGATCGACGCGGCGGCGGGCCTGGGGGCAGCTCGCGCGGGCGCAGCCGTCGTCCTCGAGCGCGTTGTACTCGGCGCGCGCGGCCACCGCGAAGCCGACCCCGCCGGCGAGCGCGCCGACCGCGACAGCCCCGGTCACGATGACCGGCGCGGTGAGCCGGCGCCCGCCACGGGCCGGTGCCATCGAGCCGGCGGCGACCTCGAGCGCGTCGCCGCGCGGCGCCGCGTGGGGCAGGAGCTGGCGCGGCGCGGCGGCCAGCACCCGGTCGGCCGCCGGTCCGACGAGCGCCGGCAGGTGCAAGGAGGTCCGGTTGATGACGACGCCGATGTCGGGATCGCACCACGTGACATCGACCTGGAGACGCGGCCCGGTGCGGACCATGTAGAGGAGCAGGAGCTCGTCGCCGCGCAGGCGGTCGGCCACCGCGCGCAGGCAGTCGGGCGTCGCCACGCAGGCCTCGGGGATGCCGCGGGCCGGCAGGAGGCGGCGCGCCTCGGCGCCGGCGACCACCTCGACCTCGAGCTGCGCGCGCAGCGCCGCGCCCAGCCGCCCCGCGACGGCGTCGGCGTCGCGCTCGCTCAGCTGGATGCGGCTCGCGACCACCACGCCGACCCGCGACACGTCGGCGCGGGCCGCGCCGCCCGCCAGCGCGAGCCCCGCCAGCGCCGCGCCCAGCGCGAAGAGGCGCCGCGTGGTGATCGCTCGACGCGATGTTCGCACGGCGAGTCCGTCGGCGGGCCCAGAACGTACCGTCGGGCGCCGCCGCTGGCGGCTTCCTCCGCTACCCACCGCCGCCTCCGCAGTCGGCCGCGCAGGTGGTGCCGTCCTCGCCCGGAGGGCAGCACATGCCGTCGCCGCAGCAGACGTGGCCGGCCTCGCAGCTGGCCGGGCAGTCCATCGCGCAGGTGCACGCGGTCTCGCCGCCGTTGCAGGCGCCGTCGCCGCAGCTCGCGCCGCAGTCGGCCGGGCACGTCACCGTGGTCTCGTCGCCGTTGCACGCGCCGTCGCCGCAGTTGCTGCCGCAGTCCATCGGGCACGTGGCGGTGGTCTCGCCACCGTTGCACGCGCCGTCGCCGCAGCGCGCGCCGCAGTCCATCGGGCACGTGGCCGTGGTCTCGCCGCCGTTGCAGGCGCCGTCGCCGCAGCGCGCGCCGCAGTCGGCCGGGCATGTGGCCGTGGTCTCGCCCCCATTGCAGGCGCCGTCGCCGCACTCCGTCCCGCAGTCGTCCGGGCACGTGGCCGTGGTCTCGCCGCCGTTGCAGGTGCCGTCGCCGCAGCGCGCGCCACAGTCCAACGGGCAGGTGGCCGTGGTCTCGCTTCCGTTGCAGCAGCCATCGCCGCAGCCGGCGCCGCAGTCGGTGCTGCACGAGCACACGTCCTCGCCGGCGGCGGCGCAGCAGATGTCGTCGCCGCAGGTCCCCGCGCCGCAGTCGGCCGGGCACGAGCAGGTGGTCTCGCCGCCGCAGCAGGCGCCGTCGCCGCAGACCGGCGGGCCGCAGTCGGCCTCGCACGAGCAGCGGCTCTCGCCGGTGGCCGCGCAGCAGACCCCGTCGCCGCACTGGCCGGGGCCGCAGTCGCCCGGGCACGAGCAGGCGTTCTCGCCGGCGGCGGCGCAGCAGCGGCCGTCGCCGCACACGGCGCCGGTGCAGTCGCCCGGGCAGTTGCACAGGTCCTCGCCGCCGCTGCACACGCCGTCGCCGCAGGTCGCGACACAGTCGGCCTGGCAGGTGCCGGCGGTCTCGCCGGCCGCGGCGCAGCACAGCCCGTCACCGCACGACCCGACGCCGCAGTCGACCGCGCACGCGCAGCCGTTCTCGCCGGCGCCGGGGCAGCAGACCTGGTCGCCGCAGGTCGACGCGCCGCAGTCGGCCGCGCACGAGCAGCTGTCCTCGCCGGCGGCGCCGCAGCAGATCTGGTCGCCGCAGGTCCCCGCGCCGCAGTCCTCCGGACAGGTGCAGCGGTCCTCGCCCGCGCCGGCGCAGCACACGCCGTCGCCGCAGGTCGGGCCGCCGCAGTCGGCCGGGCACGAGCACGGGTTCTCGGTCTCGACGCACAGCCCGTCGCCGCAGCTGGGCGCGCAGTCCTGGCCGCAGGAGCCGCTGTCCTCGAGCTCGCGGCAGCAGATCTCGTCGCCGCAGGTCGGGCGGCCGCAGTCCTCGGCGCAGGTGCAGACGCTCTCGCCGCCGTTGCACTCGCCGTCGCCGCAGCGCGGGCCGAGAGGCGCGTCGGGCGGGGAGCCGGCGTCGGGGTTGACCGAGCTGCCCGCGCCGGCGTCGTCGGACGGCCGCAGGAACTTCTCGCCGTCGAGCGTCGGCGTGCACGCGACCAGGACGACCGCGAGGGCGAGGCAGGCGGCCCGGCCCGCCGCGCGCGCGAGCTGTATCGACGAGCACCGCCCCCGGGGCGGCGATCTCCTCGCAGCCGCGCTGACCGGCGGCGGACCCGGCGCGCACGACCGGCTGGCGGTCCCCACCCCACCCCACCCGCAACCCATGGGTGCACATCTAGCACGCCCGCCGGGTGCGTGCGATCGCCGCGAGCTCCGCGCGGGCCGTCGGTGGCAGCCGAACGTGACGTCCCTCGCACGGGCGCAGCGGGAGCGCGTAGCCCGGGACACCAAGAAAGAGCCGACAGGTCGAATGGCCGAAAAACCGCCCGCCGCTCGAGTGTCGGCCCTCTCTGATATTCAGCTGTGGATGCGCATCTATCTGGTCGGCAGCCACGCCACCGGCAAGACCACGCTGTGCCGCTACATCAGCCGCCGCTACGGGCTGCCGATGATCACCGAGGTGGCGCGGGCCGTCCTCGCCGAGATGGAGGCGTCGTTCGACGCGCTGCGCACCGACATGGACCTGGTGGCCGAGTACCAGATGCAGGTGTTCGCGCGCCAGGTGGCGGTCGAGAAGCTGCACCAGGGCCACTTCGTCAGCGACCGCGCGTTCGACAACCTGGCCTACGCGGCCGAGCACACCACGATCGCGGCCGAGCTGCTCGCCAGCCCGCGCTTCGCCGAGTACATGAAGTGGGTGTCCGAGGGGGTCGTCCTGTTCCTGCGGCCGCACGCCTCGCTCCTGCGCGAGGACGGGGTGCGCGCCGGCGTGTCCTGGGAGTCGGTGCTGCGCATCGACGGCATGATCAAGCTCCTGCTCGAGCAGCACCGGCTGTCCTACCTGCCCGTCGAGTCGGTCTCGATGCAGGAGAGGGTGCGCGCCGCCGAGTTCGTGCTCGCCCGGTCGGGCGTCGAGGCGGTCAAGCCCGCCCGCCGCCGGAGCGACGCCGCCCCGGCCGAGCCCGGCGCCGAGGCCCAGGCCGGCGAGAACGGACACGACGTCGCCCGCAGCCTGGCGCGCGAGTTCATCTCCACGCTCGGCAACTGAGCCGCGGGGCGCCGGCGACGCCGGATCGGGACGGCAGCCCTGACGGTGCCTCAGGTGAGCGGATCGCCGGGCTCCGGCCGGGCGACGCGGGGATCGGTCTCGCCCGTCGACGCCTCCGACGAGCGGCCGCCGCCGGGTGACCTGGGGATCGCTCGCGCCCGTCCGCCGTTCGTCGCGAGGCGGCCGGACAGAGCATCGCTCGTGTCCGGGCTGCTTTCGCGCGCGCGCGGTCCCGTGGTAACGTGGCGTGGGCCTTTAGCTTCCTAAGAGAGGGGAACGGCTCATTATTTTGTGGCGCAGCGATGAGTGACGACATCACGCCGACCACGCGCCAGCCGCTCGCGGCGGCCGGCGCCAAGCTCGACGAATTCCGTGCCGACCCGGAGTCACGAGAGCTCTTCGACGAGCTCCGCGACCTCCTGGG
>DATFRY010000647.1:0-8099 GCA_035262925.1 Kofleriaceae bacterium
CGCAACGCCCACCGGCGCAACGCCCACCGCCGCAACGCCCACCGCCGCAACGCCCACCGCCGCGGCGCGCATCGGACCAGCGCCCACCGCCGCGGCGCGCATCGGCCCAGCGCCCACCGGCGCAACGCCCACCGGCGCAACGCCCACCGCCGCAACGCCCACCGCCGCAACGCCCACCGGCGCGAAAGTCGGCGACTCGCGGCCGGCCGACTCGCGACCGGCCGACTCGCAGCCGGCCGACGGGCGGCCGGCATCGGCTCCGGCATCACGGCCGGAATTGGCCCCGGCGTCGCCGCCGGCATCGCGGGCCGCCACGCCGGGAACCAATGCCGCGGCAGCAGCGACCGGCTGGGCGGTCGATGGTGCCGAGCCAGCCCGGGTCGGGAGCTTGCGCATGACCGCCGGCGCATCCGCCTGCGGCGCGATCTCGGCGATGAGGTGCTCGATCTCGCGCTTCGTCAGGAAGGCTGCCCGCGCGAGCAGCGCCTCGCCGCCGCCGTCGCGCACGTGCGGAGCCAGCCGCGCGATCCCGCTCAGGTGGAGTCTGCCGGCGGCGAGCATGTCGAGCACGACGGGAAATCGCCGCGACAACCGGGCCACCGTGATGCGCAGGTACGCCTCGGCATCCGAAAGGTGGAGCCGCAGGGTCGCGTACGCGTGCATCGACGGGCACGCCTCGCGCAGATAGAGCCGGCGGGCGTCGACCTCCGCCAGGTGAGCGATCAGCTCGGCGTCGACCTGGCGACTGCGGCCCAGCAAGTCGACCAATCGCGCAATCAGCATGTCATCGGAGAGCGCTTGGAGGCAGACCTCGAGTTTCATACTCCTTCCATAGCACGGGTGCTTTTCGGCCCCGCCAGCCGCGCCAGGAGCCACGATCTCCGGGATTTCGACGGCGCGCCCGTCTTCGCCGAGTTCGTCGCTCGTGCGTCGCCTCGATGCGCCAGGCGCGAGATCGCGGCGACACAGGCGAGTGGCCGTCGACGACGCCCGTCAGACCGTCAAGTCGAATCGTCCCGCCCGTGCCGAATCTCGCCGGGTCCGCGACCCATGGATCGCGCTGGGGGGGGGAGCCGCGAGGCGTGGCCGGCTCGGGGAGGCCGCGAGGCTCGGCGCTTGGGACCCCGTTATGGACAACTGGCGCGCTGGCGTACATGGCTGTGGGGGCGCCAGTTGACCACAACGTTCCCAGCGCCTCTGATTGCCTTGCTCGGTGTTGAACACACAACAGGAGAGTTCCGGATGTGGAGAGGACGTCTGGGATGGGCGTTGCCTACTCGTTCTGGGCGGAGTTGCGCCCGCGGCGATCGAGATCATGTCCGGGCGGGGTCGCGGGGTCGCGGGGTCGCGGGGTCGCGGGATCGCGCGGTCGCCCCGTCGGGCGGTCGGGCGTAGATCGCCTGCACCGGCGTGGACACGGGTCGCGTGGGCGCGGGGTCGCGGGATCGCGCGGTCGCGCCGTCGGGCGGTCGGGCGTAGATCGCCTGCACCGACGTGGACACCGGTCGCGTGGACACGGGTAGCGCGGTCGCGCGGTCGGGCGGTCGGGCGTAGATCGCCTGCACCGACGTGGACACCGGTCGCGTGGACACGGGGTCGCGCCGTCCGGCGGTCGGGCGTAGATCGCCTGCACCGACGTGGACACGGCGTCGCGTGGACACGGGGTCGCGGGGTCGGGCGGTCGGGCGGTCGGGCGTAGATCGCCGGCACCGGCGTGGACACGGGGTGGCGTGGACACGGGGTCACGGGGTCACGGGGTCGCGGGGTCGCGGCCGGGGCGGCGAACGAACCGCTCGTCGGCGACTGGGAGCTCGATCAGGTCTTGCGCGAGGAACCGGAGGCGAGAGGCGCAGCAGAGGTCGCAGGTGCCCCATCGTGCATGGCGGCATGGATTCGGGAGGGCGAGCGGGGGTCCGCCGCCCGGTCGGGATCGAGTGAGGACGTGGCGCCAGGGACGTTGACCTGCCCGAGATCCCGGACCGTGCGGGGCGGCGGGAACGTGGCCGGGCCGGCGGCCGAGCTCGGCGATTCCTGGGTGGTCGGGCGCGGCGGTCGGCTCGTCGGTGTGGCGGAGGGGGGCGCGGCTGGGCGATACTGCGCGGCCATGCGCCATGTCCTGGTCTTGCTGGTCGTCGGTCTGGTGTCCTTGTCTGCTGCCGGCACGGCCGGCGGTCAGGGGGTGGGCCAGAAGAAGGCGCGGGAGCTGGTCATCCTGGTGATGCCGCGGGAGGCGTACGAGCGGAGCATCCAGCAGATGACGAATCAGATGCTGGCGACGCTGCGGGCGCAGGGGCAGAAGATCGCCGACGGGGCGGAGCAGAAGATGAAGGACGCGGTCATCGACGTGATGCCGTACGACGAGCTCCTGACCTGGACGGCCGACATCTATGCCCGGCACTTCACGCCGAAGGAGCTCGGCGACCTGCTCGCGTTCTACAGGACGCCCACCGGGCGGAAGGCGGCGCGGCTGCTGCCCGATCTCATGGGCGAGGTCGGGGCCAAGATGGCTCAGATCCTGCCGCAGCGGCTGCCTGCGGCGCTGAAGAAGCACGGGGTGACGCCGTAGCGTCAGCCGATTCGCTCGGCGCGGTGGATGTCGAGGGGGTGGTCGATCAGGGGCTCGACGCGCGCGAGGAAGCGGACGGTGTGCGGCAGGACGGCGTGCGTCTCGAAGGCGCCGACGTCCCGCCAGTGTGAGTGGATGAAGAAGAGCTGCGGGTCGCGAACGCCGCGGCAGGCGTGGATGGCGAGGCAGCCCGGCTCGGCTCGGGTGGGAGGGAGATTGGCGAGGATCGCCTCCGCGACGGCGGACTCGTTGCCGGGACGGGCGTGGAACCGCGCGAAGATGTAAAGCTCCATGATGGTCTCTCCTCCAGGTCCATATCGTGGGGCAAGAGCCTCGGCCCCGACAGGGCCAGAGCCGGCGGCGGCGAGCGGGCCAGAGATCGCGCGGCGGACGGAGCGGCCCGCATGACGGCGGACGGGTACGAACGACCGGGCGACGGCGGAGCCGCCGCGATTGAGCCGTCGCTGCGCCGGGTCGCCGCGCTGGCGCTGCCGGCGCTCGTGGTGCTCGCCGCCGAGCCGATCTACGTGCTCGTCGACACGGCGGTGATCGGTCACCTCGGCCGCACGCCGCTGGCCGCGCTCGCCATCGGCGGCACGGTGATGTCGCTGCTCGCGCTGCTCGGCAACGTGCTGGCGTACGGCACGACGGGTCGCGCCGCGCGCCAGTTCGGCGCCGGGCAGCGCGCGGCGGCCGTCGCCGAGGGCGTGCAGGCGTCGTGGCTCGCGCTCGCCGCCGGGCTCGCCATGGCGCTCGGCGCGCAGGCGTTCGCCGGTCCGCTGGCCGGCGCGATCTCCGGGCACAACCCGGCGGTGGCGGGCGCCGCCGCGCGCTGGCTGCGCATCGCGTCGCTGGGCGCGCCCGGCCTCATGCTCGCCACCGCCGGCAACGGCTGGATGCGCGGAGTCCAGGACACCCGGCGACCGCTCCTCTACATCCTCGGCGCCAACGGGCTGTCCGCGGTGCTCTGCCCGGTCCTGGTCTACGGCGCCGGCTGGGGCCTGCCCGGCTCGGCGGTCGCGAACGCGGCCGCGCAGACCACGTCGGGGCTGCTGTTCGCGCGCGCGCTGGTCGCCGAGCGTGTCTCGCTCCGGCCGCACGTCCAGACCATCTCCCGGCTGCTCGTCCTCGGCCGCGACCTCCTGGTGCGCGGCCTCGCGTTCCAGGCCTGCTTCCTGTCGGCCGCCGCGGTCGCCGCCCGCTTCGGCACCGCCGCGCTGGCCGCGCACCAGATCGCGCTCCAGCTTTGGATGTTCGCCGCGCTGGTGCTCGACGCGGTGGCCATCGCGGCGCAGTCGCTGGTCGGCGCCGCGCTGGGCGGATCGCGCGCCGACGAGGCTCGCTGGCTGGTCCGGCGGATCACGGCGGCCGGCGGGCTTTGCGGCCTCGCGCTCGGCGCGCTCATCGCCGCCGTGGCCGGGTTCCTGCCGCGCTGGTTCGGCGCCGACGACGCGGTGGTCGCGCAGGCCATGCTCGCCTGGCCCTGGTTCGCGGCCATGCAGCCGCTGTGCGGCGTCGTCTTCGCGCTCGACGGTGTGCTGGTCGGCGCGGGCGACGTGCGCTACCTGCGCAACCTCACCATCGTCGCGGCGCTGGGCGGCTTCCTGCCCGCGGTCTGGCTGGCCTGGTGGATCGACCTCGGCCTCGGCGGAGTGTGGGCCGGGCTGACTCTCTTCATCGTCATCCGGCTGGCCGCGCTCCTCCTGCGGCTTCGCTCCGGGCGATGGGCCACGCTCGGAGCCCGCGCGCCCTCATGAGCGCGTGCCGATCTCCTCGCTGACGGGCGCGCTCCGACGCCCGTTGCGGCGCCGCTGCCGTGTATTCTTTGGACACCATGGCGAAGGCGAAGGTCGACCTCTACTGGAAGCCCGGTTGAACCGGCTGCGTCAAGGCGCGAGAGTTTCTCGCGCGCGCTGCCGGTGCCGAGGGATTCACGCTGCGCAATCTCATCAAGGAGCCGCTGACGGCCGACGAGATCCGGAAGCTGGCGGCCAGGGTCGGTGGCCCGGCCGAGCTCGTCGCCCCCAAGCGGCGCGCCGAGGCGGAAGGCCTCGCCGGGGAGAAGCTCATCGCCTGGCTGGCGGCCGACGGCGCGCGGCTCAGGCGCCCGATCGTCGTGGCCGGCAAGGTGGTGACGGTCGGCTTCCACGCGGCCGCGCAGGACCAGCTCAAGAAGGCGCTCTGATCCGCGAACGCGCGCCAGCGCGGAGCAAGAGCGACATCGAGCGACCGGCCGGCCGGCTCGTGCGTTGAGGCGGTATGGGTCGAATCCTGGCGCTCGTGTCCCTCGTCCTCGCCGCCTGCCCCCAACAGACCGCGCCGCAGGAGCGGTCTGAACGGACGCCGCGCGACGCGGCGCCGGCCACGCCGACCGCGCCGGCCACGCCGACCGCGACCGCGGCCGCGGCAGCACTGCCCCCGCCGTCGCCTTCGGCGCCGGCTGTCGGGGCGCCGGCTGTCGGGGCGCCGGCACGTCGGCCCCACACGGTGCCCCGCGCGGACCTGGGCACCGGCGAGAAGCTCCCCCGCCACGGGATCGTCCTGCACACCTTCGGCATGGCCGGCGAGTCGACCATCACGATCGACGCCGACGCCGGGACGCTGCGCACCTGGGCGTCGTTGATGGGCAAGCCCCGGCCGCGCGTCAGGACCCGCAAGCTGCCCGCCGCGGCGATCGCTCGGCTGGTCGCTCTCGCCACCGCCGCATGGATCGAGGAGCCGACCGGCCCGATGGCCGTGGCCACCGACATTCGCGAGGACCTCTACGTGGTCGACGGCGACGACGGCTTCTTCCTGCAAGGCCACCCGATCGACGCGTTTCACGCCCCGACCGGACGACCCGCGGCGGCGCGCGCGGTCGAGGCGCTCTACCGCGCCGCGCGCTGATCGCCGCGGCCGCCCCGCCGCCGCCCGCGATCAGACAGCCGGCTCGGGGGCCGGCCGACCGCGGAGCGACACCGCGAACGCGATCGCGCTCACCGCCGCGCACACGCAGGCCCACGCGACCATCCAGCCCTGGCCGCGCGGCGCCTGATCGATGAGCACGCCCCCGGTGGGCGGTGCCAGCGTCATGGCGATGGCCGCCAGCGACTGCGAGATGCCCAGCACGACGCCCTGCTCGTGACGACCGACCGCGCGCGTGATGCGGCTGGTCAGGCTGGGCCGCAGGACGCCGTTGCCGAAGGCCGCGACGGTGGCGACCGCGATGAGCGGGTCGAGCGAGAACGTGAGCCCGAGCCCGACGTAGGCTGCCGCCGTCGCCAGGAAGCCGGCCACCACCAGGCGGGCCTCCCCGAACTTCTTGACCAGCCGGCCGATGAGCCCGCCCTGGATGATCACGCCGAGGAACCCGGTATAGGCGAACAGCCATCCCACCTCGGTCGGACCCCAGGGATGGCCGTCATGGGTGAAGCGCCGCTCCGCGAACAGGGTGAAGTTCTGCGTGAAGCAGGAGAACGCGAACTGGAACAGAAAGAACTGCGCCAGCAGCGACGGCAGATGCGGGCGGCGGAAATACTCGACGTAGACGCGCCAGTCGAGCACGCCGACCCGGCGCCCCGCCGGAGGTGGAGGGCCCTCTGCCTCCGCGTCGGCGGAGACGGAGACGGACGCAGCGCCCGACGCGGTGGCGGCTCCGGCCGGACCGGCGGCGGCCTCTGCGACGGCGGCCACCACCGCCGGAGCCATGGCGGGATCCACGGCCGCGCCCTCGCCCCGATCGGCGGCCGGCGCCGGCGCCCCCGCGGGCGCCGGCCGAGCATCGCGGCCCGACGGCTTCTCGCGCGGCAGCAGCGTGTACGTGCAGATGATGCTCGTCGCCGACAGCGCGGCGGCGGCCAGAAACGGCACGTGCAGGCCGAAGCGGGCCAGCTGGCCCGACACCGCCGGCCCGAACATGAAACCCGCGCCGAACGCGATGCCGATGATGCCGAACGCCTTGGCGCGATCGGCCGGCTTGGTGTGATCGGAGATGTAGGCCTGCGCGAGCGACAGATTGCCGGCGGTGAGGCCGTCGAGGATGCGCCCGACGAACACGACCAGGAGCGAGCCGGCTCCGGCCAGGATGAGAAAGCCGGCCAGCGTGCCGGTCTGGCTGATGAGCAGCAGCGGGCGGCGGCCGTGGTGATCGCTCAGCCGCCCGATCACCGGGCTCGAGATCAGCGAGCAGGCGGCGTAGCAGGAGCTGAGCAGCGTCGCCACCAGCGGCGAGGCGCCGAACTTCTCCGCGTAGATGGGCAGGAGCGGGATGACGATGGTCAGCCCCAGCACATCGACGAGGACGATGAGAAAGATGGGAAGGAGCGGAGAGCGAGCGCGCATCCGTGACGGCCTCGAGCGGAGGCCCCGGTGTTAGCACACCGGAGGCCCGCCATGAGCGCCGTCGTCCCGGTATCGGGGGCGCCGCGTCGCGGGCCGCCGCCTCGACGTACCCGCTCGAGCTGGCGCGAGCGCTCGCACGTGGGCGGCGGCCGCGCCCGGGTCCCCCTCACTCAGTCGGAGATCTGCACGTCCCAGTTCGGGTCGCTGCACAGCGTGCACGGCTGGTCGAAGACGTCCTGGGCGGCGCCGTCGTCCATGAGCTGCCAGCGGAACCAGGCGGTCAGCGGGCCGCGGAAGTCGCCGGCGTTGCCGACCGTCTCGAAGTGAGTGGCGCCGTCGAGCGTGCCCCACACCACGAACACCGGCGCGCCGTTGAAGATCGGCTGCTGGTGGACCGCCGGCACCGCGATGTTGTCGTTGCTGCCCGACACCAGGAACATCGGTGCGTGCTGCTGGCCGATCGAGTTCCGATCGAAGCGGCCGCCGCCGGGGATGAAGTTGATGTACGGCTGCACCGGCGCGGTGGCGGTGACGCGCCCGTCGCGGCCGGCCATCACGGTGCCGGCCCCGCCCTGCGAGTGCCCGCTCGCGCCGACGCGGCCCGTGTCGACCTTGTGGAAGAAGACGCTCGACGACGACCCGTTCTGCGCGACGAGGAAGTTGAGGCACGCGATCATCTGCGACCCGTTGCCGGCGTTGGAGGTGTTGGCGGCGGCCACGATGAACCCGTGGCTGGCCCAGTGAGACAGGAGCTCCTGGTAGGACGATGGGGTCGCGCCGGTGCCGTTGCCCCACAGGATGATCGGATGGGTGACCCCGTTCTGACCGAGGGTCGTCGGGCGGTGGATGGTGCAGGCGACGCCCGACGGTCGATCGATCGTGGTGGCGAAGGGCCCCCTCGCCGAGAACGACCCGACCGGCGGGAAATTGCCTCCTGCTCCCGCCACGTCGCAGTAGAGCAGCGCGGCGCAGGACGCCACGAGAGAGAGCAGCCAGCTCCATCGATGGTGCACGGTGTGGGTTCTCATGACAGGACTCCTTTCGGGAGCGCAGAGCGCACGCCACCGGATGCGTTCCGCCGCGGAACGCCCTTCCGGAGACAGACCCACACTACGCAAGAGTCGATGGCGCCGCTTGTACGCAGTTGCGCCCGCGGTGAGATTGCCTATCACGCGCGCGCGCGGCGAGTACAATCGCGACTCGTGACGGCTCT
>DATFRY010000648.1:0-5570 GCA_035262925.1 Kofleriaceae bacterium
CACCCGCGCAATCGTCGTCGCCGAGGCGCACCGCGAGCTCGACTTCCGCACCCCGCACACCATGCAGCTGACCAAGGCGCTGCGCCTGCCGCAGTGCGCCGGCATCGACCACATGGACTTCACGGCCGACGGCCGCCGCGCCCTCGTCTCGTGCGAGTTCGCGAGCAGGATGGTGGTCGTCGACCTCCAGGGCGAGCGCGCGATCAAGACGATCCCGCTGCGCGCCGGCGCCATGCCGCAGGACGTCAAGCTCTCGCCCGACGGGCGCACGTTCTACGTCGCGGACATGGCCTCCAACGGCGTGTGGCTCATCGATGCGCAGCGCATGCGCAAGGAGCGCTTCCAGCCCACCGGGGCCGGCGCCCACGGCCTGTATCCGAGCCGGGACTCGAAGCTGCTCTACGTGTCCAACCGCGGTGAGGGCACGATTTCGCTCATCTCGTTCCGGACCGGCCGCCCGGTCGGCAAGTGGCACATCCCCGGGGGCGGATCGCCCGACATGGGCGGCGTGTCCGCCGACGGCCGCGTCCTCTGGCTGTCCGGCCGCTACAACAGCGAGGTCTACGCGATCTCGACGGTCACCGGGCGCCTGCTGCATCGAATACCGGTCGGCAACGGCCCGCACGGACTCTGCGTGTGGCCGCAGCCGGGCCGCTACTCGATCGGCCACACGGGCATCCTGCGCTGATCGTCAGCGCCGGGGCGCTCGTTCGGGCGGGTCGACGGAGGACCGGCCGAAACCGGCCTCCCGCCGACCCGGGTGGCAATGACCTGCCGCGGCACAGGCGCGACTCGCATTGCCTCTGGCCGGTGAGCATCGCGCCGTGGCCCTGAACACCTCCTGAACGGCCGTGTACAGGCGGCGTTCAGGTAGGCGGAGCGATGATCCCGCCATGTCGGCGACCGCCGCTGGGCGCGGCCTTCGGGTGCTCGTGCTCTCGGCCGACGTCGGCGAAGGTCACCTGGCGGCGGCGCGGGCGGTGAGCGATGGCCTGCGCGCCACCGGCATCGCCACCGTCATCGAGCGCGACGGCCTGGCGGCGTTCGGCAGGGCCCTCGGGCACGTCATCCGCGACGGCTACCGCTGGCAGCTGCGCTGGGCGCCGTGGAGCTACTCCGCGGTCTACTGGGTCGGTTCCAGCGTGCCGCCCGCCCGCGTCGTCGGCGCGCGCGTCCTCGCGGTGGCGGGCCAGCGACGACTACGCGCGATCGTCCGCCGCGAGCGCCCGGACGTCGTCATCTCGACGCATCCCGCGATCACCTGCGTGCTCGGGCGCATGCGCCTGCGCCGGCGGCTCGGCGTGCCGGTGTGCGCGACGGTGACCGACCTCGCCGACTACGGCTTCTGGTCGCACCCGGGCGCCGACCTGCACCTGGTGATGCACGAGGCCGCGATCGCGCGTGTCGAGCGCGTCGCCGGCGCCGGCAGTGCCACGCTCGTGCGGCCGTTCGTCGCATCGCGCTTCGTGGCCGGCGGCGACGCGCGCACGGCCCGTGCGCGGCTCGAGCTGCCGGCCGCCGGCAGCGTCGTCGTCGTCTCGGGCGGCGGCTGGGGCGTCGGCGACCTCGGCGGCGCGACCGAGGCCGCGCTCGCGTTCGACGTCGCCACGATCGTGGTGGTCGCGGGCCGCAACGACGAGGCGCGGGCCCAGCTCGAGGACCGCTTCGCCGGCGACCCGCGCGTCCGCATCCTCGGGTTCAGCGAGCAGATGGACGACCTGCTGCGGGCGGCGGACGTCCTCGTCCACTCGACCGGCGGCATGACCTCGTTCGAGGCGCTCGTGTGCGGCTGTCCGGTCATCGCATACGGCAGCCGCGTCGGCCACATCGGCGTGCACAACCGCGCCATGGCCGCGCTCGGGCTGATGACGCTCGCCGACACCAGGGGCGAGCTCGGCGCGGCGCTGCGAGACCACCTGGACGCCGGCGCCGCGCGGCCGTCCACGCCAATATGGCCGGCATTCGACGCGGCGAGCGCCGTGATGGACCTCCGGCCGCGGGTGCGCCCGCTGCCGCGCTGGCGCCTCGCCGCCGGGCACGTGGTCGTCGCGCTCGCCTGCGTGATCGCGCTGCTCGCCGGGCTGTCGACCGACGACGCCTACTCGCTCGCCGCCAGCCCGCTCGAGCTGCGGCCGACCAGCCACGTGAGCACGACGCGGCCCGAGATCGGGCTCGTCGTGCGCGCGCCGACCGCCGCCGTGCCCGCCCTCGCCCGGGCACTGGCGGCGCGCGGCGCGCACGCCTCGTTCGCGGTGTCCGCGCGGCTGCCGGCAAGCACCGAGCGTGCGCTGGCCGCGCTCGGCGACGACGCGCTGCCCGAGCTACTCGGGTCCGGGAAGGTCGCCTGGCTCCACACCCGAGGCCAGTTGCGCGGCGCCACGCCGCTCGACGGCGACCGCCGCTATCTCGTGCCGCCGAAGGGCCTCACGCTGGCTCAGTACCTCGTCGGGCGAACGGTCGATGCGTCGCCCGTGGCCGGGGACGTCACCGTCGACGCGTCGCGCCCCGTGTCCGTGCGCCCGTCGAGCGGCGACGTCGTCGTCGTCACCGCCGACGGCACCACGGGCGACACCGTCTCGGCGGTCGCCTCGCTCGGCAACAGGCTCCAGTCCGTGTCGCTCTCGGCGCTGCTGGCCTCGCCGACCAGCGACCGCACCGCCGGGGCGGACGTCAGGACGATCGCGCCGGCGAGCACGACCACCAGCCCGGCGAGGATCCCGGCCGGGCCGAGGGGCGCATGAGCCCAGCTCTCGCCGGTGACGAGTGGCGCGAGGAGGACCGGCAGCGCCACCTGGACGACGAACACGACGGGCGCAACCTGCGTGACGGGCCGGCGCTGCAGCGCGGTCATCTCGCTGAGCAGCGCGAGCAGCGAGGCCAGGCCGGTCGCGAGCGTCCACACGACGGCGACCATCCAGGCGTTGGCGCTGACCGCGTCGGCGACGAGCTTCGTCGACAGGCCGCTCCACGCGAACGCCGTCCCGGCCGAGAGCGCGGCCGCGATGCCGCCGACCGCGCTCCGGCGCCGGATGGCGTAGGGAATCAGCGCGAGGGCGCCCACGCCGACCAGCGCCGCGGCGAGCCGGGCGCCGCCGGCATGGTGCGAGGACTCGGGCGGCGCGACGACCGCGAGCCAGGCGACCCCGCCGATGATCGCGACGACCGCCGCGACGTCGCGCCGGCCGACGCGCTCGTGCAGCGTGCGTGCGCCGAGCACGAGCAGCAGGATCAGGCCGAAGGCGAGCCCGGGCTGGACGACGGTCAGCGGGGCCAGGAGCAGCGCGGCCGCCTGCAGCGGCCAGCCGAGCAGGCCGATCCCGGTACCGGCAAGCCACCGCGGGCGCCGCGCCAGATCGCCGAGCAGCGACGGCTGCAGGGCCTGCTCGGCGGGCATGCGGCGCGCCTCCATCGCCTGCAGCGCGACGCCGAGGTTGTAGAGGCAGGACGCGGCGCACGCGGCGACCGCACCGAGGGCGACCGAGGACATGGGCTGGCGCCACGATAGACGTGCCGCGGCCCTCGCCGCGCTGGCCGTCGCCCACGCCGGCCCGGCGCCCTGCAAGTACTCGGCGGCCCTGCGCCGTGCCCTCGGCGTACGCGACCGCCTGCCGGACCCGGGCGCGGTCGCCCTGACCTTCGACGACGGGCCGCACCCGCGGGGGACGCCCGCGACGCTCGAGATCCTGGAGGCGGCGAGCGTGCGCGCTGTGTTCTTCCTGGTCGGCGAGCAGGTCGACCGCTACCCCACACTGGCCGCCGAGATCGCCGCGGCCGGCCATGCGATCGGCGTCCACGGTCACCGCCACCGCAACCTGCTGCGGCTCGCGCCGGGACAGGTGCGCATGGACCTGCTGCGGGCGGAGTTCGCGATCGCGTGGGCCGCGGATGTCGCTCCCGACCTCTACCGGCCGCCTTACGGCGTGCTCACCACGGCGGCGCTCGTTCAAGCCCGCCGGCGGGGATGGATGCCGCTGCTGTGGACGCGCTGGGGTCGTGACTGGCGGGCCGACGCGACGCCGGCGACCATCGCCGCTGAGGCGACCGCCTCGCTCATCGGCGGCGAGGTGATCCTCCTCCACGACGCCGACCACTACTCGGCGCCGGGGTCGTGGGCCCGGACGGCCGCCGCGCTGCCGCGCATCCTCGAGCGCGTGCACGCGACCGGGTTGCGGTTCGCTCGCCCTCAGGCGGGGAGCCGGACCTGGAACTCCGCGCCAGCCCCCGCTGCCGCGGGCGCCAGCGTCACGTCGCCGCCGACCGCCTTCGCCAGCCGCCGTGCCAGCGGCAGCCCGAGGCCCGCGCCGCCGTGGCCGTTCTCCGCGCCGGCGCGCACGCCCGGCTCGAAGACCTGATCGCGCGCCTCCGGGGCGACCCCCGGGCCGTCGTCGGCCACGCTGAGCACCACGGCGCCGTCGTCCGAGGCGGCGCTCACCACGATCCGTGTGCGCGCGTAGCGCAGCGCGTTGTCGATGAGCGGCGCGACGATGCGCTCCACGACCTCGCGATCGACGCCCGCCATCATCGGCGCGTCCGGGTGGCGCACCTCGAGCGTCACGTCGCACTCGGCGAGCGACGGCGCCCACTCGTCCGCGACCGCGTCGAGCACGCCGCCCATCTCGCTGCGACCCACGTGTGGGTGCGACTCCGCGCGCGCCGCCGCCATGAGCGTCTCGAGGATCCCGCTCATCTGCTCGGCGCTGCGCGCGATCACGCCGTAGGCGTCGGCGCGGTCCTCCGGCGAGCGCTCGCGACGCTGGAGCAGCTCGATCTCCGCGACGATCCGCGCGAGCGGGGTGCGCAGCTCGTGCGACAGCTCGGCCGAGAGGCGCTGCTCGTGGCGCAGGCTCGCGGCGACGCGGTCGAGCAGCGCGTCGAACGTGCGCGCGAGGTCGCCGAGCTCGTCGGGCCTCGGTATCACCCCGAAGCGCCGGGTCGGATCGTTCTCGCTCCATTCCGCTGCGGAGGCGGTCATCTCGCGCACCGGGTCGAGCGCGCGGCCGACGGTGATCCAGGTCAGGACGCCCACCGTGCCCAGGAGCACGGCGGCGAGCATGAGCGAGCCGCCCAGGGCGATGTCCGTGGTGCGGTCGTAGGCCGTCAGCGATTGCGCCGCCACGACGGTGCCCACCTGGCGGCCGCCGACGGTGACGGGCGCCGCGTACAGGCGCACGTCGCGGCCGGGCACGTCGTCGAAGACGTGCGCGCTGCCCGCGAGCGCGTCCGCGGCGCGCTGCACGTCGGCCGACGCGGGCGCCCGCTCGACCGCGCGGGTGCCGTCGTAGATCCATACGCGGCGATCGACCAGCGCGTCGTCCACCGCCTCGTGGGCGCGCACCTGACCGTTCTCGTAGCCGACCGTCGCCGCGGCCGCGGTGGCGAGCGAGTGGGCGCGGCTGTTGGCGTCGGCGTTCAGGCTGCGATCGAGGAGCACGTTGAACGCGATCGTGAGCACCGTGACCGCGCCGAGCGCGGCCAGCAGCGCAAGCGCCGTGAGGCGTCCGCGGAGGGTGTCAAATCGCCTCATAGCAGCCGGTAGCCGATGCCGTGAGCGGTCTCGATGGTCGCCTCCG
>DATFRY010000649.1:0-5123 GCA_035262925.1 Kofleriaceae bacterium
AAGCAGCGCAAGCGCCGCAGGCGCGAGCCCGAAGCAGCGCAAGCGCCGCAGGCGCGAGCCCGAAACCAAAGTGCGAGCGCCGCAGGCGCGAGCCCGAAACCAAAGTGCGAGCGCCGCAGGCGCGAGCCCGAAGCAACCTCCAGCCCCGCGCCAAGGGGGATCGCCACGCGCCGGAAAGGAACGAGCCGCGAAGCGGCACGTTCCCCGGCGCGTGCTCGAGTCCCCTCTCCCCGGCGCAAAGCGCCGGGCGGCGGTCGCGCAGCGACCGCCGTCGCACGAAGCGAAGCGAAGTGCGAGAGAGGGGAATCGAACCCCTACGGATGTTATCCACGGGAACCTAAATCCCGCGCGTCTACCAGTTCCGCCACTCTCGCGGTAGCGACGACCGGCCGACTCTAACACGCCGGATCAGGCGACCCGGTGGACGAGTGGCTCGCCGCGGGAGACGCGGTCCATGTTGCCGGCGACGATGGCGGCGATGCGCCCCATCGCCTCCTCGGTGGAGCTTCCGATGTGCGGCATGACCACCACGTCGGGACGGTTGTAGAGCGGGTCGGCGGGATCCCACGGCTCGTCCCAGAAGACGTCGAGGCCGACGCCGCCCAGGCGGCCGCCGTCGAGGGCGCGCGCGAGGGCGGGTCGGTCGATGACCGGGCCGCGCGCGCAGTTGATGAGCAGCGCACCTGGCTTCATGAGCGAGAACGCGCGGTCGTCCATGAGGCCGCGGGTCGCCGCCGTCAGCGGGCAGTGAAGGCTCACCACGTCCGCCTCGCGGAGGAGTCTCTCCCACTCGGCGTCGCTGCGGCGCGAGCCGACCGCGCTGACCGTCATGCCCACGCCCTCGGCGAGGCGCGCGAGCGCGGAGCCGGTCAGACCCATGCCGACGATGCCCAGGTGGCGGCCGCGCACCTCGCGGCCGATGGGCTGGCCGATGCGCGCGTCGGCGAAGGCGCTGCGCGCGTCGGGCAGCCGGCGCAGGAGGGCCAGCATCAGGAACAGCGCCAGCTCGGCGACGGCCCCGCCGCTCGGGCCGGGCGCGTTGCACACCGGGATGCCGCGCGAGCGCGCCGCCGCCAGATCGATGTTGTCGGTGCCGGCCGCCGGCTGCTGGATGAGCCGGAGGTCGCTGGCCGCGGCGATGACCGACGCGGTGATCGGGCCGTTGGACGGGAGCAGCACCTGATAGCCGTCGACGACGCGCTCGAGCGGCTGCTTCCGGTCCCATAGATCGATGGCGCTGCCGGGCGGCATCGCGCGGGACAGGACGTCCACGAAGGTTCGCCAGCCAGATCCGCAGAAGAGCGCTCGCACCCGGCGGAGCCTAGCATTGCCGGTCCGGCTTAACCGGGCAGAGACGGGCGGGTCGACCGCTGCGTGAGACCGACCGCTCGCGCCGTGCTCATCCTCTGGCTCACCGCTGCGGTCGTCGGGGCCCTCGCGGGCCTCGCCACCCTCGCCGCCCACGCGGGCCCCGCCATCCCCACCGCGCCCGCCGGGCCGCACGGACGCGCTCGATCCTGGCATCGCGCCGTCGCCCAGCTCGACGCCGAGGTGACGGCGCGCTGGCGCACCGCCGGGGTCGAGCCGGCCGCGCCCGCCAGCGACGCCGAGTTCCTGCGCCGCGTGACCCTCGACCTCATCGGCCGCATCCCCACCGCGGGCGAGGCGCAGGCCTTCCTCGGCGATCGGTCGCCGTCGCCGCGCCGGCGCGAGCGGCTGGTCGATCGCCTGCTCGCCTCGGCCGACTATGCCGAGTACTGGGCGGACGTGTACCTCGATCTCCTGGTCGGGCGCGACCTGCGCCTGCGACCGCGCCTGTCCGCCGACGCGCGCGACTATCTGCGCGGCGCGTTCGCCGCCAACACGCCCTACGATCGGCTGGTCGGCCAGATCCTCACCGCCGCCGGACCGCTCGACGGAAACGGCGCGGCCGCGTTCCTGGTCGCGCAGGAGCGCAAGGGCGGCAGCATCGAGGCGGTCGCCGGCGAGACGGCGCGCATCTTCCTCGGGCTGCAAGTCCAGTGCGCGCGCTGCCACGATCACCCCTACGACGAGCGCTACAAGAAGAAGACCTTCGCCGACTTCACCGCCTTCTTCGGCGACGTGCGGCTCAGGCGCGACCGGCAGGCCATGGGGCGGCCCGGCTTCCTGGTGCAGGACCGGCCGCTGCCGCCCCGGATCGCGCAGCGGCCGAGGTTCCAGGAGAGGCTGAAGAAGCAGCCCGACCTGGCGTATGCGTTCGTCGAGCCGCGCTACTTCTTCCGGCCGGTCGAGCCGCGCGAGGGCGAGACCAGGCGCCAGCGCCTCGCGCGCGCCATCCTGTCGAGCGACCTCTGCGCCAAGGCCGCCGTCAACCGGATCTGGGCCCAGCTCCTCGGCCGCTCGATCACCGGCGGCGCGTGGGACGATCTCGGCGCCGAGCGCGACCCCAGGCATCCGGCGCTGCTCCGCCTCCTGGCCGACGACTTCGCCGCCAGCGGATACGATCACCGCCGGCTGCTCAAGGTCATCGCGCTCTCGAGCGCGTATGGTCGGTCGTCCGCCGCCCCTGCCGCCACCGAGGCCGCCGCCATCGAATCGGCCGCCACCGACGCCGCCGCCGCGGCCAGCACGACACGGCCGCCGCCGGCCGCCGCCCGGTCCCAGCCGGCGCGGAAGGCCGCGGCCGCGGCCGAGCAGGCCTTCGCGCGGGCCGCGGTGCGCCCGCTCTCCGCCGATCAGCTCTACCGCTCGCTCCTGGTCGCGGCCGGCCTGCCCCACGACGCCGGCAGCGCGGCCAGCGGCGACGCGGCCGGTCTCCTCGACGAGCGGCGCCGCATGCTGGGCCTGCGCGAGTTCCTGTTCACCTTCCCGGACGACGAGGAGCGCCAGGACGACGCCTTCACCGGCAGCGTCTCGCAGGCGCTCCTGCTCATGAACGGGGCGCTCGCCAACCTGGGCGCGCGCGCGCAGCCGCGCCTCGCGCTCGGCCGCATCCTGGCGCGCACCGAGGACCCCGGACTCCGCCTCGAGTGGATGTTCCTGGCCGCGCTCGCGCGCAGCCCGACCGCGGCGGAGCGCGCCCGCTACCTCGCCTTCCTGGCCGATCACTCGCCGGCGAGCGGCGCACGCCCGAGCGCCCCCGCCGCCCGCCAGGCATACGAGGACCTGTACCACGCGCTCCTCACCTCGACCGAGTTCACGACCAACCACTGACCCGCCATGTCGACTCTCGATCGCCGCGACTTCGTCCGCTTCGCCTTCGCCTCCGGCCTGGCCGCCGGGCTCGCCTCGTGCACGCGCGCGGCCCGCCCCACCGCCGCGGCCGCCCCCTCGCCCCGCGCGCCGCACGACCCGCCCTCGCCCCGCGCCGCAGCCGCCGCCCCGATCGGCGCGGGCCGCGCGCGCGCGTGCATCCTCCTCTACATGGCCGGCGGCCCGAGCCAGATCGACACCTTCGATCCCAAGCCCGGCGCGGAGGGCGCCGCCGGCATGCGCGCCATCGCCACCGACGTCGACGGCGTCCGCCTCGGCGAGCTCCTGCCAGGACTCGCCCGCCACGCCGGCAGGATGGCGGTCATCCGCTCCATCGTCAGCGCCGAGGGCAATCACGCGCGCGCGGTGCACCTCATGCACACCGGCTACGCCCCCGGCGGCGGCGTGCAGCACCCGGCCTTCGGCGCCATCGTCGGGGCCGAGCGCGGCGGCGGCCCGCTCCCCGGCTATGTCGCGATCGGCGGCCCGGGCGCCGACGCCGGCTTTCTCGGGGCGGCCTACTCCCCCTTCGCGGTGCTGGCGCCGGCCAGGCCGGTCCGCAACCTCCACCGCTTTCGCGACCTCGACGCCGCCCACTTCGACCAGCGCCTCGCGCTGCGCCGCCAGCTCGACGGAGAGTTCGCGGCCGCGCACACCTCACCGACCGTCGACGGACAGATGGCGGTGAACGAGCGCGCCGTGGCCATGATGAACGCCGCGAAGGTGGCGGCCTTCAACCTCGACGGCGAGCCGGCCGGCGTGCGCCAGTCCTACGGCCAGACCGATTTCGGCGTCGGCTGCCTGATGGCCCGCCGCCTGGTCGAGGCCGGCGTCCCGTTCGTCGAGGTCACGCTCAAGGGCTGGGACACCCACTTCGATCACCAGAACCGCATCCGCCCGCTGTGCCAGGAGCTCGACCAGGGCATGAGCGCGCTCCTCGCCGACCTCGCCGCGCGCGGCCTGCTCGACTCCACCCTCGTGGTGTGGGCGGGCGACTTCGGCCGCACGCCCGAGATCAGCGCGCGCGGCGGCCGCGACCACTACCCCCAGGTCACGCCCGCCGTGCTGGCCGGCGGCGGGGTTCGCGGCGGCCAGGTGATCGGCGCGACCGACGACCGCGGCCGCGCGGTCATCGAGGGCAAGCTGGCGGTGCCCGATCTGTTCGCCTCGATCTGCGCCGCGCTCGGCCTCGACCCCGACCGCTCGCGCATGTCGCCGGAGGGCAGGCCGCTCACCACCGTCAACAAGGGCGTGCGCATCGACGGGCTGTTCGCCTGAGGCCGATCCGCGGTAGGGTCGCCGCATGTCCTCCAGCCTGCGCGGAAAGACCCTCTTCATCACCGGCGCCAGCCGGGGCATCGGCAAGTCCATCGGCGTGCGCGCCGCGCGCGACGGCGCCAACGTCGTCATCGCCGCCAAGACCGACCAGCCCCACCCCAAGCTCCCGGGCACCATCCACTCCGCGGCCGAGGAGATCGAGGCCGCCGGCGGCCGTGCGCTCGCCCTCACCTGCGACATCCGCTTCGAGGACCAGGTCGCAGCAGCCGTGGCCCGCGCGGTCGACACCTTCGGCGGCATCGACATCCTGGTCAACAACGCCAGCGCCATCAGCCTGACCAGCACGCTGGCCACGCCGATGAAGCGCTTCGATCTGATGCATCAGATCAACACGCGCGGCACCTACGCCTGCTCGCAGGCGTGCATCCCGCACCTCAAGAAGGCGGCCAACCCGCACATCCTCAACCTGTCGCCCCCGCTCAACATGGAGGCGCGCTGGTTCGCGCCCCACGTGGCCTACACGATGGCCAAGTTCGGCATGAGCATGTGCGTGCTCGGCATGTCCGAGGAGCTGCGCGGCGACGGCATCGCGGTCAACGCGCTCTGGCCGC
>DATFRY010000650.1:0-17293 GCA_035262925.1 Kofleriaceae bacterium
TTCCAGGACGAGGACGGCTGCCCCGACGGCGACAACGACTCCGACGGGGTGCCCGACGCGGCCGACCGCTGCCCGCTCGCGGCGGAGGACGCCGACGGCTTCGAGGACCAGGACGGCTGCCCCGATCCGGACAACGACAGCGACGGGATCAGCGACCTGCAGGACCGCTGCCCCAGGGAGCCGGAGACCATCAACGGCAACCAGGACGACGACGGTTGCCCCGATCCGGGCAACGGGCTCGTGCTGGTCACCTCCGACAGGCTCGAGATGCAGGAGCCCATTCGCTTCCGCGGCGACGGGTCGACGCTGACGCGAGCGAGCCAGCGCCTGCTCGGCCAGGTGGGCGCCACCCTGCGCGCCCACCGCGAGATCGGCCGCATCCGCATCCGCGCCTACGTCCAGGCGCGCGGCGGCGGCGACGAGGCGCTGTCGGTCGCCCGCGCCGAGGCGGTGCGGCGGTGGCTGGTCGAGTGGGGCATCGCGAGCGAGCGCCTCGAGGGCGTCGGCTTCGGCTCGCGCTTCCCGCTGCTCTCGGGCGAGGGCGCGCGGGCTCGCGGGGCCAACGACCGCATCGAGCTGGAGATCGTCGAGCGCCGCTGACGGCGCGGAGGGCAGGGCGGGACGGCAGCGCGGCGGTCTCGGCTGCCGCGGACCGGGCTGGCCCTCTCAGCGCCGGCGCATCGCGCGATCGATCTCGCGCTTTGCCTCGGCTTCCTTCTGGCTCTCCCGCTTCTCGTACTGGCGCTTGCCGCGGGCGACGCCGAGCTCGAGCTTGATGTGGCCGTCCTTGACGTAGAAGGCGAGCGGGACGAGGGTGTAGCCGCGCTGGGTGAGCTTGGTCTCGAGCTTGTCGATCTCGCGCCGGTGGAGGAGCAGCTTGCGGTCGCGCGTCGGGGCGTGGGTGCGGATGTGGGCCCACGGGTACTCCTGGATCTGCACGCCGACCAGCCAGGCCTCGCGGTTGCGGATGGCGATGTGGCCCTCGGCGATCGAGGCCCGCTGATCGCGCAGCGACTTGACCTCGGAGCCCTCCAGCGCGATGCCGGCCTCGATGGTCTCGTCGATGTCGTAGTCGTGGCGAGCGCGCCGGTTGCGCACCAGGACCTTCACGCCTTCCTGGACGCGCTTCTTCCCCGCCTTGCCGGGTTTCGCGCTCATGGGCGGGGACCTTACCCGATCACGAATCCGCGCGCGCGGCGCAGAAGCCGGCCACCGAGCGGGCGCCGGCCGCGCGCAGGGCGGCGGCCGCGGCCGCCATGGTCGCGCCGGTGGTGACGATGTCGTCGACCAGGAGGACGCGGCGGCCGGCCACGCGGGCGCGCCGGCGCGCCCCGACCGCGAAGGCGGCGGCGACGTTCTGCCGGCGGGCGCGCGCGTCGAGCCCGGTCTGCGGCGCGGTCGCGCGCACGCGGCGGAGCGAGAGCTGATCGACCGGCGGCGAGGAGGAGGTCCGCGCGTGGCGCACCAGCAGCGCGGCCTGGTTGAAGCCCCGCCGCGCCATGCGGCGCCAGTGGAGCGGCACCGGCACGATGAGGTCGCAGCCGGCCGCGACCTCGGCCAGGGGCGGTCCGAGGAGCGGGGCCAGGGTCCGGGCCACGTCGCGCCGCCCGCCGAACTTGAGCCGACGCAGCGCGGCGGCCAGCTCGCCGCCGTACACGAACGGCGCCGCGATGGCGGCGAACGGCGGCGGCTGCCGGCGGCACCTGCGGCACGTGACGTCGACGGGGCCGGCCACCGGCCGCGCGCAGCGCGGACAGCGCGCGGCCAGGGCCACCAGCGATACCGCGCAGGCCTCGCACAGGCCGGCGCCGGCCGCGATGGGCTGGTCACAGGCCGCGCAGGCCGGTGCGTACACGACGTCGAGGAGGCGCGAGAAGAGGGCGAGCGGCCGCACGCAGCCATGTCGGACCCGATGACGCGGCGTTGCGTCGGCCGCGTCGTGGCCGGCCGGGCCGGGGCCGGCTGCGCCGGGGCGGTCGCGACGAGCCGGCCGCGCCGGGCCGCGGCTCATGTATCCTGCGCCCGTGCCATCGCCATCGCGTGCCCCGCGTGCGCTCCTGTCCGCCGTCCTCACCGTCGCCATGGCCGTCGCCCTCGCGCTCGCCGTCGCCGCGTGCGCTGGTGAGGCCGGGCCGTCGCCGGCGTCGCCCGCCGCCGCGAGCCCGATGGCAGGGGCGACCGGCGCGCCGTGGCCCGCGTCGCCCCCCGTGCGATCGCCCGGGCTGCGCACCGACGCGCGGCCGCTGCCCCACGACATCGCCGAGCTGCGCGCCCTGCGCGACATCGCGATCGCGCCCGACGGCAGCCGGGTGGCCTTCGTCGTGCGCGCGCCGCGCTTCGATCCGGCGGCGAAGCCGTCCCCCGACGACACCAAGGGCGGGTGGAAGGTGGAGCAGCAGCTGTGGCTGGTCGATCGCCGCGGCGGCGAGCCGCTTCAGCTCACGTTCGGCGACGACCCGGTGCAGTCGGCGCGCTTCTCGCCCGACGGGCGCGACCTGGCCTTCCTGCGCGGGCACGGCGACGACAAGCCGGCGCTCCACGTCCTCCACCTCGGCGGCGGCGAGGCGCGGCGGGTCGACATCGGCGACTTCGCGCCGCAGGCGTTCACCTGGATCCCGGACGGGCGCGGGTTCGCCTTCCTGGCCCCGCGCCCGCGCGGCGACGCGGAGAAGGAGGCGCGCTGGCGGCGAGGCGGCGCGGTGGCCTGGGACCGCGAGTGGGAGCAGGTGCACCTGTTCGTGGTCGGGCGCGAGGGCGGCGCGCCGCGCCACATCAACCCGGGCACCGACACGGTGGTGGCGTTCCGCCAGTCGCCCGACGGCAAGACCTTCGCGCTGGTCACCGCGGCCTCGGCCGACCCGCACACCGTCTTCACCCGCAACCGCCTCCTGCTCGTGCGCGCGACCGACGGCCACATCGAGCGCGAGGTCGAGAAGGTCGGGGCGCCGATCCCGATGCTCGAGTGGTCGCCGGACGGCCGCTACCTGGCCTACGCCACCACCCCGACCGGCTTCAGCCACATCGACGCGCTGCGGGTCGTGCGGGCCGGGGCGCCGTCGGCCCGCCCGGTCGATGTGGCGGCCGGGCTCGATCTCACCATGGTCGGCTTCGCCTGGTCGGGCTCGCGCGCGCTGGTCGCCGCGTCCCTCGCGCGCACGCGCACGGCGCTCCATCGCCTCCCGGTGGGCGGCGGCAAGGCGACCGAGTTGCCGCGCGGCGAGCACATCATGGCGCGCATGGCAGGCGACCAGCGCGGCCGCTTCGCGGTGGCCGACGCCGCCGGGCCGGGCGATCCGTCGGAGGCGCTGGTCATCGATCTCGCGAGCGGCAGGGCCAAGGTGGTGGCCGCGCTCAACCCGCAGATCGCCGGCTGGAGCGCGGCCCCGACCGAGCTGGTCAGGTGGAAGAACCGCGAGGGCACCGAGCTCGAGGGCCTGCTCACCCGCACATCGAACGGCGGAGGCGCCGCGCCGCCGCTCCTGGTCATCCCGCACGGCGGGCCCGACGGCGTCTCGTCGAACGCGTGGAGCGCCTGGTCGCAGTACTTCGCCGCCCGCGGCTACTCGGTCTTCCGCCCCAACTACCGCGGCGGCATCGGCTACGGGCGCGCGTTCTACGAGGCCAACCGCGGCCGCCTGGGCGACATCGAGTTCATGGACATCGAGTCCGGCGTCGACCACCTCATCGCCAGCGGCGCGGCGGACCCGGATCGGCTCTTCTACGGCAGCTGGTCGTGGGGCGGCTATCTCTCGGCCTGGACCCTGGGGCACGCGGTGCGCTACCGCGCCATCATGGTGGGCGCCGGCGTGGTCGACGTCGCCGTGCAGTACGTGACCAGCGACATCAACCACGGCATCGTGGCCGACTGGGAGTTCAAGGGGCGCCCGTTCAACCAGCCGATCACCTTCGATCGGTCCAGCCCGATCCGCTACCTCAAGGGCGCGCGCACGCCGACCCTCATCATCCACGGTCAGGAAGATCCGCGGGTCGGCTTCGTCAACTCGCAGATCCTCTACCGCGCGCTCAGCGACCTCGGCGTCGACGTCACCATGTGGGCGTACCCGCGCGAGCCGCACGGCTTCCAGGAGCCGGCCCACGTGCAGCACATGCTCGAGGTGTGGGCTGCCTTCAACGACGCCCACCTGCCGAAGTAGCTCGGCCGGTCGGCGGCGCCCGCCGCGCCGGCGTCAGTGATGATAGGGGTGGCCGCGCAGGATGGTGAAGGCGCGGTAGAGCTGCTCGAGCAGGACCACGCGCACGAGGCGGTGGGCCATCGTGATGCGGCCGAACGCGATCGTGCGACCGGCGCGGCGCCGGACGGCGTCGGTGTGGCCGTCGGCGCCCCCGATGGCGAACGCGATCGCGCGGCCGCCGCCGTGCAGCTCCTCGCGCCCGAGCAGGCGCGCCGCCAGGTCCTCGCTGGTGACGATGTCGCCGGTCTGGTCGAGCGCGACCACCAGCGCGCCGTCGGGCACCGCCTTGAGCAGAGCCGCCTCGTCCTTCACCTCCTCGACGGCGAGGTGGCAGTAGGGGCGCAGGCGACGCACGTACTCCGCCTCGGCGGCGCGCAGGTAGTCCTCCTTCAGACGCCCGACGGCGAGGATCGAGACTCGCAGGCTTCCCCCTGAACCCGGCGGCGGCCGCTCGTGCTCCTAGTAGAGGTCGTCGGGCGTGGCGCGTGCCTCGTCCGGCACCTCGATCGGCACCCGCGGCGCTTCGTGCCACAGGCTCTCGAGGTCGTAGTGCATGCGCACCGGGTGGAGAAAGACGTGCACCACCAGATCGCCGAAGTCGAGCAGCGCCCACTGCCCGGACGTCACGCCCTCGACCCCGAGCGGGCGCCGCCCCTGTTGCTTGAGCACCTGGGTCACCGCGTCGGCGATGGCGTCCACTTGCCGATCCGAGCGCCCGCTCACCATGAGGATGTACTCGGTGTAGGAGCAAAGCGCGCGCACGTCGAGCAGCGACGGCTCGAGCGCCTTCTTGTCGAGCGCCGCCTCGAGCGCCAGCTTGGCGCCCTCCAGCGCATCGAATGGCGCACGACCCGCGTGGTCGAGGTCGTCGGGATGGATTCGATCTTGTGGCTGGGTATTCCTCACGTGCCTCCGGTCGGGACCACGTTGTCCCATCAGGTCGTCAGCCGCGGATGTGGCCGTCTCCTCTCACGACGAACTTGGTGGTCGTGAGCCCCTCTGCTCCCATCGGTCCATAGGCATGCAGCTTGCTGGTGGAGATTCCGATCTCGGCACCCAGGCCGAGCTCGCCGCCGTCGGCGAAGCGGGTCGATGCGTTGACCAGCACGGTGGACGAGCCGACCTCGCGCGCGAAGCGCTCGGCCGCGCCCGCGTCCCGGGTCACGATCGCCTCGGTGTGGTTGGAGCCGTGACGCTCGATGTGCTCGACCGCCGCGGCCAGATCGTCGACCACGCGCACGGCGACGATCTTGGCCAGGTACTCCGCGTCCCAGTCCGCCTCGCTGGCCGCGCGCACCGCCGCGCCGCCCAGCGCGCGCGTGGCCTCGTCGCCGCGCACCTCGACGCCGAGCTCGGCCATGCGCAGGCACAGCCGCGGCGCGAACGACGCGGCGATGGCGCGGTCGATGAGGAAGGTCTCGGCCGCGTTGCACACGCCCGGCCGCTGCACCTTGGCGTTCTCGCAGATGGCGAGCGCCTGGTCGGGGTCGGCGTCGGCGTGCACGTACACGTGGCACACGCCGCGGTCGTGCTTGAGGATCGGGATGCGCGAGTGCTCGACCACGGCGCGGATGAGCCCCTCGCCGCCGCGCGGGATGACGAGATCGATGTCGCGCTCGCACGCGAGCAGCTCGTAGAGCGCGGCGCGCTCCGCGGTCGGCATGACCTGCACGGCACGGGGCGGCAGCCCGCTCGTCTCGAGCGCGGCCGCCAAGACCCGCCCCAGCGCCTGGTTGGAGCGGAACGACTCCGAGCCGCCGCGCAGGATGACCGCGTTGGCGGTCTTCAGGCACAGCGCGGCGGCGTCGGTGGTGACGTTGGGTCGCGACTCGTAGATCATCGCGATGACCCCGAGCGGGATGCGCACGCGCGTGACCTCGAGCCCGTTGGGCCGCTGCCAGCGCGCGTCGACCCGGCCGACCACCTCCGGCATGGCGGCGATCTCCTCGACCGCGCGCGCCATCCCATCCAGGCGCTCGCGGTCGAGCTGCAGGCGGTCGAGCATCGCGCCGGCGATGCCGGCCGCGCGCGCCGCGGCCACGTCGGCCGCGTTCTCGGCGAGGATCGCGTCGGCCTGGGCGCGCAGCGAGCCGGCTACCCTGTCGAGGGTGAACTGACGGCGCGCGGCGTCGGTCTTTGCCAGCGCGTGGGCTGCCTCCCTGGCTGCGTGGGCCAGGTCGGCCACTCCGGAGGACTTGAGCGCGGTTCGCGTCAAAGAAGTACGAGGTCGTCTCGGTGAATTACCTCGTCGAGATACTTATATCCGAGTGTTGCCTCGATATCCGACGATTGCAAGCCCTTGAGTCGGCGCAGGTCTGAAGCTGCATATCCGGCCAATCCGCGTGCGAATTCCAAACCTTGCTCGTTCACGAGGCTGACGATCTCGCCCAGATCGAACGAGCCCTCGACCGACACGATGCCGGCGGGCAAGAGGCTCCTGCCCTGACGCGCGAGCGCGGCGTGGGCGCCGGCGTCGACCATCACGCGGCCTGCCGGGCGCGGGCCGTAAGCGATCCAGTGCTTGCGGCTCGACATGCGATCGCGCGAGGGGACGAAGAGGGTCCCGACGTCGGCGCCCGAGAGGGCGTCGCGCAGGATGTGCGGGCGCGCGCCCGCCACCACCGCCGTGGCCACGCCATTGCGAGCCGCGCTGCGGGCGGCTTGCACCTTGGACGCCATGCCGCCGGAGCCGGGCCCGGCCGGATCGGCGCCTGCCGTGCGCCACCTCGTGTCGCGCTCGTCGTGCCCGCCGCGCGCATCGTGGCCGCCGTGTGTGCGCGGCTCGTGCGCGCCGCCCGGCGCGGACAGCAGGGCGGCGTCTGCGGCGCGGCCGACCGGCCTGAGCCCGCTCTGCCCGATCAGATCGATGTCGAGCACCAGCGGGATGCGGAGGCCGCCCTCGGCCGGCGGCGCGTCGTGCAGCCCGTCGACGTCGGTCAAGATGACGAGCGCGTCGGCGCTGATAAGGTTGCAGACCAGCGCGGCGAGGAGGTCGTTGTCGCCGTAGCGGATCTCGTCCACCGCCACCGTGTCGTTCTCGTTGATCACCGGGACCACGCCGGCGTCGAGCATGGCGCGCAGGGCGTTGCGCGCGTTGAGGAAGCGGCGGCGGTCGCCGAGATCGTCGTGCGTGAGCAGCACCTGCGCGGTGTGAAGCCCGTGGACCGCGAAGCCCTGCTCCCAGTTCTGCATGAGGCGCGTCTGGCCGACAGCGGCCGCGGCCTGCAGGGTGGGCAGGTCGCGCGGGCGGCGCGCCAGGCCGAGCACTCCGCGGCCGAGCGCGATGGCGCCGGAGCTGACCACGACCACCTCGCGCCGCTCGGGCGCGGCGCGAAGCTCGGCGACCTCGGCGGCGATCGCGGCCGGACGCTCGACCGGGCTGTCGGCGAGGACCCGGCTGCCCACCTTGACCACCACGCGGCGGGCGCGCCGCAGCGCCTCTCGCTCGGGCCCGGGGCCAGATCCAGACCCCGGCCCGGTTCCGGTCGATTCGCTCATCTCGCTCGCCACCTGGCCCGCCCGGATGCGCGATCAGGTGGAGCGGGGCTCGTCGCCGCCTGGCGGGGGCGCGGCCGCGGCCTGGCGCTCGCGCCAGATCTGTTCGAAGTTGTCGAGCAGCCGCTCGATGTACGGATTGGCTTCGGCCGCCAGCTGCAGCTCCAGCGCCGCGGCCGAGCGCGACAGGAAGCTCTTCCTGGCATCGAGCTGCTGCTCGATCGCCTCGTCGACGACCTGGACCGCATCGACCTCGTGGTTCTTGCTGAGCAGCCGGCGCACCATGCCGCCGGTCACCGCGTCGGCCAGCTTGAGCGGCGCGCGGGCCGCGACCCGCGCCGCGCCCAGCGCGCCGCGGCGGAACATGCGGTGGCCGATGCCGCCCGGCGTCTCGGCGATGGCCCGGTCGATGAGCGCGCGCAGCTCGATCCCGCGCGGGCCGTCCAGGCCCATGCCGACGTGCAGGCGCGCGCAGTAGTGATCGAACAGCGAGCCGACCAGGAAGGCACGCGTGGCCGACTGTGCGCGCCGCGCCACGAGGTAGACCAGGAGCAGCCGCCGCCACTGGCGGGCCAGGAGGCGCGAGAGCACGGTGCCGGTCGCGATCTCGGCCCAGTCGGGCGGGCGCTGGGAGCCGTCGGCCACCGCGCGCACCGCCTGATCATCGGCGTCCACCGAGCGCGAGTCCGCGATCTTGCGGATGGTCCCGCGCTGCACGCGCGAGACCAGCCAGTCCTCCACCACGGGGACGGGAAGCCCGCCCGCCGCGGCCGCGACCAGCGATCGCCCGATGATGAGCCGCCGGTTTGCGGCCATGTAGGCGCGGTTGTGGGTCAGCTCCGCGGGCATCGATCGAACTGTAACATCTGTTCAGGCCCGAGGCCTGGCCCGGCTCGCCCTCGGTGGGCTACTGCGGGCCGCCGGAGCTGCGGGTGCGCGCCGCCGGAGGCGCGATTCCCTCGAGCAGGGAATCGCGCTCGTCCAGCTCGTGGCGCTGCTGCGTCTCCATCACCACCAGCTCGGGCGCGGGAGGCGCCACCTCCTCGACCGCACCGAAGCTGCCCAGCTCCTGGCGGGTCTCGAGGCGCATCTCGAACGAGCGGCCCTCGCGCTGAAACGCGACGGTCCCCTGCAGGACGGCGCGCAGCACCACGCCGGTCTTCTCGTCCAGCACCAGCTCGCCGCCGGCGTCGTGCACGGTGACCGACTCGCGCCACTTGCGCTGGGTGAGGACCTGCCGCGGCGCCTTGCGCTGCTCGCGCGCGGGGGAGAGCTTGACCACGCGCCCCTTGCGACCGGCGACGGTGGCCTCACCGCCGGCGGTGAGATCGACGCCGGGGGCGAGGATGTCGAGGGTGGCCGCCACGCTGCCGAAGATCTCGCCGCGGATGCGCGCCGGCTCGCCGTCGTCGTTGGGGCGGCGGCGATGAAACTTTCCGTAGCGCGGCCTCTGGTACAGCCACCCGTCGACCAGGTAGACGTCGCGCCCGTACTCCTTGGAGTTGTCGACCTGGGCGTGGAAGTTTCCCTTGGCGTCGAGCTCGATGCCCATCTCGTCGTCGATCGCCTCGATGACCGAGCCCTTCTCGTGCACCTCGGTGTGCGACTTGCCGGTGACCGTGTGCGGCCCGAGCAGCGCGCCCACCTGCGCGTGCGTGAAGGTGGCGGCGCGCATGAGCTCGCCGAGATCGCGCGACGCTCGCGCGACATCGACGGTGGCCGGCGCGGGCTTCGGCGCGTGGACCAGTCCCGACAGCTCGTCGTCGGGTCGACCGTCGCCGGAGCCGCACGCGGCGGGTGCAGCCGCGATGGCGCAGGCGAGCGCCGCGCGGAGGAGAGCCGGCCGAGCGCGCCGCGCGGGGGCGATCAGGGCTGTCTCCACGCCATCACTTTCATTTTAATAGCTTCCTCGACGGCGCCGGTCAACCGCGCTACCGTGCTCGCGATGGCCCTGGAGCCCGCGGGCGCTCTCGAGCTCAGCTTGCTCGGATGGGCCGGCCACGCGCTGGCGGCGGTCCTGGGGGCGCTGTTCGGCAGCTTCGCCAACGTCTGCATCGTGCGCTGGCCGCCGAGCGACGAGCACCCGCACGGCCGCTCGGTGGTGCGACCCGGCTCGCACTGCCCGCGCTGCGGCGCCCCCGTCCGGTGGTACGACAACATCCCGATCGCGAGCTACTTCATCCTGCGCGGGCGCTGCCGCAGCTGTGGCGGTGGCTTCTCCGGGCGCTACGCGCTGGTCGAGGGGGCCACCGCGATGCTGTTCGCGGCGGTCTATCACCTCGAGGTGGTGCTGCTGTTCCCGGACGAGCCGATGGAGCTCCGGCTCACGCGCTTCGCCATCGCCGCCGCGTTCGTGTTCGTGCTGGTGGTGATCTCGTTCATCGATCTCGACACCAAGCTCATCCTCAACCTCGTCACCTATCCGGCGATCCCGATCTTCTACGGGCTTGGCCTGCTGCTGCCCGAGCGCGGCTGGGCCGACGGCCTCATCGGCGCGGCGGCCGGCTACGGCATCATCCGCTTGGTCGCCGACGGCTACCATCTACTGACGCGCCGCCGCGGCCTGGGCTACGGAGACGGAAAGCTGCTCGCCATCGTGGGTGCCTACCTCGGGTGGCAGGCGGTGGCGACGTCCCTCTTCCTCGGCTCCATCCTGGGATCGATCATCGGCGGCGCGTACCTGGTGTGGTCGCGCGCGCGCGAAACCGGGCCGGCAGGGCAGGCGGGCGAGGCGGGCGGGGCGGGCGGCGTGGGCGACGAGGGCGAGGCGGGTGAGCGCGATGCCGGCGGGGGTGACCCGGGCGAGGCGAGCGACGAGGGGACCGAGGGCGACGCGGGGCCGGCCCCACAGAAGCTGCGCCACGTCGAGATCCCATTTGGCCCCTTCCTCGCCGCGGCGGCGCTGGCCTATCTCTTTGTCGAGCCCTGGCTCCGGATCCACTTCTGGCTCCTGTATCATTGATCGGTGTCGGAGCGCTCGTTCGGGGGGTACTCCTACCAGCAGCGGCTCGGGACGGGGGTTTTTGGTGAGCTCTACCGGGCGCTGAGCGGGGCCGGCAAGGAGGCCCGCATCCTCCACGTGGATCCGCACCTGGCCGCCCGGCCGGCCTTCGTGCGCGCGCTCGTCCACTTCGGCGAGCGCATGGTGCCGCTCGACCACCCGCACGTGGTCGCACCGCGCCAGGTCGGCCGCAGCGGCGACCACATGGTCGTGGTGACCGACCCGGTGAGCGGCCCGGTCAGCCTGAGCGAGCTGGTCGCGCGCTCGGGCGGGCGGCTGCCGCCCGACATCGCGCTCGCCATCGGCCTCGGCGCGGTCGAGGGGCTCGCGTTCGCCCACAGCCTGCGCGTCGTGCACGGAGCGGTGCACGCGCGCAGCGTGCTCATCGATTTTCACGGCGCGGTCAGGCTGGCCGACTTCGGCGTCGCGTGGGCGCTGGTCGCGACCGCGGCCGAGACCGGCGACCTCGCGCTCCTGCACGAGCTGAGCGGACATCTCGCGCCGGAGCTGGCGCTCGGCCAGCAGGCCAGCGAGCTGGGCGACGTCTACGCGGCGGGCGCGCTCCTGTTCGAGCTCCTCGAGGGTCACCCGCCGCCAGGCGAGCTGCGGGCGCCGCCCGCGCTGCGCCAGGTCATCGAGCGCTCGCTGGCCACGCACCCGGGCTCGCGCCTCATCAACGCGAGCGAGCTGGAGGAGCTGCTCGAGGAGGCCATCGCCGCCGATCGCTGCCCGGTGGCGTCGCCGGTCGAGGTCGCGGCGTTCGTGGCCGAGCGCCTGGCCGCGGCGGACGCGGCGCTGCACGGCGAGACCGACGACCTCCTCGCGCGGCTGGCCGCCGACGACGATCGCGAGCGCGACGCGGCCGACATGACCGAGGTCGACCCGCGGCGCCCGCTGCGCGGCGAGCTGGACCTCTCGGGCCTCCTGCGCCTCGACGAGGTGGACGTCATGAGCGCGCCGGTTCGCGATCGCGCGCCGTACCAGGTGGCGGCCGCGCCCGCGCCTCCGCCGCCCGCGCTCGCCCCGGCCTCGCTCGCCCCGTTCGCCGCGGCCTCGCCCGCCCCGCTCGTTCGCGTCGGTGTCCACGGCGGCGTCCAGGGCGGCGTCCAGGGCGGCCTCGACGACGACCGCGTCGGCGTCCACGGCGGCGTCCACGGCGGCGGCGTCGTCGACGACGACATCACGCCGCTACCGAGGCCGGCGCTGCCGCGACCCGGCTCGGTCACGCGCCACCTGGACGCGGCCGGCATCGACGGAGCGCTGGTGCCGCGCCCGCGCTGGCGGCCGCCGCGCGCGCTCGTGTGGGCGTCGCTGTGCGCGTTCGCGCTCGCGGCGCTGGGCACCGTCCTCTACACGCGCACCGGCCTGTTCGGCGCGAGTCGCCGGGCGGGCGAGGAGAGGGACGCCGAGCGGGAGCGGCAGGAGGCGCTCGCGCGCCACGAGGCGGCGCAGCCCAGGCCGGGTGAGATCACGGTCACCGCCGCCGAGCCGGACGCCGCGGTGTGGCTGCTGCTCGGGAGCACGCCGGTCGACTCGCTGCCGCTGTCGGCGGCGATGGTGCACGAGCTGCGCCTCGAGCACGACGGCTATCGGCCGCACGACCTGCGAGTGACCGGCTACCAGTGGAAGGAGGACGGCGGCTCCCTGCGCGCGCGCGTCTCGGCGGATCTCGTGCCGGGGCCGCCGCCGTCGCCGGTGCCGCCGTTTCCGCAGGCGCGCGAGGGTGCGGATCCGCCGGCGGGCCCGCGCGGGCGCGGCGTGGTGCACATCGAGTCGGACCCGCCAGGTGCGCGGGTGTGGCTCCTCATCGGCTTCACGCCGCGCGCGACCATCAGCGGGCTGGAGGCGGGGCAGGACTACCAGCTCAAGGTCTTGAAGGAGGGGTTCCGGCCCGGGTTCGCGGCCGTCCGCGCCGAGGAGTGGTTCCTGTCCGGACCGGGAGGGCCGGTCGTCGCGAACCTGGCCCGGGAGGTGACGCTCACCAAGCAGGCGGCGCGGCGGTCGGGAAAGGCGCGCAGGCGCAGCCGCGCGGAGGCGGGCGAGCCGGTGCACTGACCTCTCTGGAGCCCGGACGGCACGACGCTGGACCGCCGGGCCAGCTGGTTGCTATCGTGATGCGCAGGGGGCCCGGCGGGGGGGAAGAGTGGAAGCAGTCATCGGCATCGATCTCGGGACCACCAACTCGGTGGTGGCGACGCTGCGCGACAACCGGGTCGAGGTCATCCCTGACGAGCGCGGCAACCGCCTCCACCCATCGGTGGTCGGCTTCGTTCCGAGCGGCGAGGTGGTGGTCGGGTTTCCTGCGCGCGCGCGTCGGCACATCGACCCGCGCAACACGGTGTACTCGGTCAAGCGTCTGATCGGGCAGAGCATCCGCAACCCGATCGTTCGCCTGGCGATGAGCACGTTGCCGTACCAGTGCGAGGAGGGGCCCAACGAGCAGCCGCTGGTCGTGATCCGCGGCAAGCGCTACACGGTCCCCGAGATCTCCTCGTTCGTGCTGAGCCACCTCAAGCGCTGCGCGGAGGCGCATCTGGGCGTCCCCGTGTCGAAGGCGGTCATCACGGTGCCGGCCAACTTCACCGACGCCCAGCGGCAGGCGACCAAGTACGCCGGCGAGCTGGCCGGCCTCAAGGTCATGCGCATCCTCAACGAGCCGACCGCGGCGGCGCTGGCCTATGGCTTCGGGCGCGCGCTCGACGCCAAGCTGGCCATCTACGACCTGGGCGGCGGCACCTTCGACGTCACCGTGCTGCAGATCCGCGACAAGATCTTCGAGGTCCTCGCCACCGGCGGCGACTCGTTCCTCGGCGGCGACGACTTCGACCGCGTGCTGGTCAACCGCCTCGCCGCCGACTTCATGGAGCAGGAGCGCATCGATCTGCGCGACAACCTCGAGGCCTGGTCGCGTCTGACCACGGCGTGTGAGCAGATCAAGTGCGTGCTGTCGGAGGAGGACGCCGCGGCCGGCACCATCCACGACCTGGCGGTCGGCCAGGGCGGGATGGCCATCCCGCTCGACTTCGACATCACGCGCGGCGAGCTCGAGACCCTGATCGAGCCGTACGTCGAGCGCAGCATCCAGGGCTGCCAGGAGGTGCTGGTGTCGGCCGGCTTCAGCGCCACCATGCTGAGCGACCTCATCCTGGTCGGCGGGTCGACGCGGGTGCCGCTGGTCCGCCGCAAGGTCGCCGACTACTTCGGCCGCAACCCGCAGGCCCGCATCAACCCGGACGAGACGGTGGCCTACGGGGCCGCGTTGCAGGCGGCGGCGCTCATCTCCGGCGGGCTCGACCCCGCCCGCTTCTACTCGCTCCTGCTCGACGTCTGCCCGCGCGGGCTCGGGATCGCCGTGGCGGGCGGCTACAACGAGACCATCGTCGAGAAGAACACACCGGTGCCGGTCGAGCGCACGCGCCGGTTCACCACCAGCAAGGACTTCCAGACCGAGGTGAACATCCAGGTGTCGCAGGGGGAGGCGCGTGTGTTCGCCGACAACGAACGGCTCGGCATGCTGACGCTCGACGGCCTCCCGCCGCGGCCGCGCGGCGAGACGGTCATCGAGGTCACCTTCGTCATCGACGGCGACGGCATCCTCAGCGTGCGCGCGCGCGACAACGTGACCAGCCAGGAGACCCGCGCCACCATGCAGGTGATCGGCGCCCCGACCCGTGACGAGGGGGGCCCTGGCAACCCGCTGGGCGAATCGCTCCCGAGCGTCCTGTGAAGCAGAAGCCATGACCGCCGAACGGATGCGCGCCGCCATCGAGCAGTTCGTCGATCGCGCCTACGCGGCGATGGACCAGACCGACTACTACCGGGTGCTGGGCATGTCGTCGGCCGCCACCGAGGCGGAGATCCGCGACGCCTACTACCAGCTGGCCGCGCGCCTGCACCCCGACATTCACGGCGAGGAGGGCGACGCGGCCTTCCGCCAGCGCCTGACCACCGTGTTCTCGCGCGTGGTCGAGGCCTACCGGGTGCTGAGCGATCCGGCCAGGCGGAGCGAGTACGACCGCTCGCTGGCGGCTGGCAGCATGCGCATGGCGCCGGGCGCCAAGGTCAAGCCGCGCGCCCCGGAGGGCGTGACCGACGCGCACGCGCGAAAGTTCTACCAGCTGGCCCAGCAGGCGATGGACAGCGGCGACGGCAAGGCGGCGGTCATGAACCTGCACATCGCGCTTTCGGCCGAGCCGGACAACCCGATCCTGCGCGCCGCCCTCGTCCGCGCCGAAGCCATGGTGCCGGGGGGGCGCCGGTGAAGCGGAGGATGGCGCGCTCGCTCGTCCTCAAGTGCCCGACCTGGGATCACGTCGAGGCGTTCTACAGCCGCAAGGTCAAGGACGGCGGCGGGCTGAGCGCCCGCGTGCCCTTCCATCCCGCCCGGGGCGAGATCATCACGCTCGCGCTCGAGCTGCCCGACGAGCTCATCGTCGCGCTCGACGCTGAGGTGGAGCAGGCGGTCCCGGCCAGCGACGGCAAGAAGTCGGCCGTGCGCCTGCGCATGATCGGTCTCACGCGGGCGGTGAGGAGCCGGCTCGAGACGCTGGTGGCCGAGGCGCGGCGCGAGCAGGCGCAGGGCAGCGCCGGCCCCGCGGCCCCGCGGCCCCGCTCGCGCTCGAGCGCGCCGCCGATGAGCGCGGCGCCCGAGCACCTCGCCGACGACGCGATCCCGCCGCCGCTCCCGACCGACGCACCGGTCGACGAGCTGGTGGAGCCGCCGCTGGTGCCCTCGGTCGATCAGGTCCCGGCGGCGGCGCGGCCGGTGTTCGAGGCCCTCGCCGCCGAGCTGCGCCGCATGCACGACACGGCCGCGCACCAGATCCTGCGCGTGCGCCGGGACGCCGACGCGACCGAGATCCGCGACGCCTACTTCTCGCTCACCAAGCAGCTGCACCCGGACGGCTTCGCGCACCACCGCTCGGCCGCGATCCAGCACCTGGCCGGCGAGGTGTTCATCCACGTCAACCGCGCCTACGAGCGGATGCGCGACGACGCGGTGGCCAGCGGCAGCGCCATCGCGGTCGGCCCCGACCTCCTCCCACACCGCGGCTGGATGGCCGGCATGGACGACCTGGGCGACGGCCGCGCGACCCCCGAGCCGACCGCAGCAGCGGCGCCGCTCGCGCGGGCGTCCATGCCTGCGCCCGGCACCGCGCGTCCGTCGTCGTCAGCCGATGGGCGGGCGAGCATGCCCTCGGGGCCAGGGGGCGCGCTCGACGGGCCGCGCATGCCCGCGGGGCCAGGGGGCGCGCTCGAAGGGCCGCGCGCGTCGGCCGGGCCGGGGGGCGCGCTCGACGGGCCGCGCTCACCGGCCGGGCCGGGGGGCGCGCTCGACGGGTGGGGGCGCATGCCCGCGGGGCCGGGGGGCGTGCTCGACGGGCCGCGCGCGCCCTCGGGGCCAGGGGACGCGCTCGACGGGCCGCGTGCGCCCGCAGCGCCCGCGCGCCTGCACGAGAGGGCGGGGCGCGCGCTCGAGGGGCCGGCGGGCGTGCTCGACGAGCCGGGGCGCGTGCCGACGGCGACTCCGTCCCCGCGTGCCGCCTCGCGTCCGCCGCCGCCGCCGCGCGGGGGCCCGCCGCCCTTGCCTCGATCCGCCGCACCACCACCGGAGCCGCTGACCAGCGACGGCCTTTTCGGCGACATGGGTGCGCACGCGCCCGAAGCCGACGGCGCCGACGCCGACGACGTGGAGATCCCGCCGTCGCCGTCGCCCGGCCGTCAGACCTCGCCACCGTACCAGCTGCCGCGGCGCCCGGGCTCCGAATCGGGCGGCCGCTCCTTCCGCGCGGCGACCGGCATCAACCCGCCGCGCCCGGCCGCAGAGGTGATGGCCGAGGCGCGCGACTTCATCGCCGCCGGCGAGTGGGCGCGGGCCCGGGAGATCCTGGCCGAATCGCTGCGTCGCGAGCCGCGCAACCGGAGCGCCCGCGCACTCTACCACCTGGCCTCGGCCGAGGCGCTCCTGGCCGAGGGCAAGGCGGTCGACGCGCGCACACAGCTCGAGGTGGCGCTGGCCCACGACCCCGGCCTCGCCGAGGCCCGGGCAGCGATGGAGAGGACGCGATCGGAGAGCGCGAGGAAGGCGGGGCTGCTGAGGAGGCTCTTCAAGTGACGCGGGGCGGCGCGTTCTCGACATGACGCGGCCCGCACAGGCCGGTCGCACCATCGGCATCGATCTCGGCACCGACACGTCCGCGGTCGCAGCGATGGGCAATGCCGGCGAGCCGATCATCATCCCCGGCAGCGCGGCGGGCGTCGCGATCCGGTCGCTGGTGTCGCTGGTCGACGGGCCCGGCGGGGAGCCGGAGATGCTGGCCGGCGCGCGCGCGGAGCGTGCGGCGAACCGGGGCGAGGAGAGGCTGCGTCTGCGCGGCTTCAAGCAGCTCATGGGCCGCCGCTTCGATGACCCCGAGGTGGAGAGGTTGGCGCCGTGGCTGCCCTATGCGCTGGCGGCGGCGCCAAACGGCGACGCCTGGTTGACCGCGCGCGGCCTGGCCCTGTCGCCGCCCGAGCTGAGCGCGCTGGTCCTGCGCGAGCTGCGCCTCGCCGCCGAGTCGTACCTGGACGAGCCCATCGCGGAGGCGGTCATCGCGGTGCCGGC
>DATFRY010000651.1:0-14659 GCA_035262925.1 Kofleriaceae bacterium
ATCCAGGACGACGATCGCCCGCTCGACCTGCCGCCGGGCTTCACCGTCGGCGGCACGGTGAGCGGGCTGGAGGGCACCGGCCTGGTCCTGACCGAGGTGACCACCGGGCGCGAGCTGACCCCGGGCAACGGCGACTTCGCGTTCGACTACCGGTTTCCGAGCGGCACCGACTACGAGGTGCGCGTGGCCTCGCAGCCGGTAGGCCCGATCCAGGTGTGCACCGCGGCGCGCGCCACCGGCACCATCGCCGACGCCGACGTCACCGACGTGGCGGTCACCTGCGTGACGCCGGCCGCCGGGGAGGGGCTCGATCCGACTTTCGGCGGCGGCGGCAGGGTGACGACCGGACTGCCGGGCGGGGCGGCGGCCATGGCCCTCCAGGCCGACGGCAAGATCGTCCTGGTCGGCGGCCTCAGGATGGCCCGCTACGGGGCCGACGGCGGCCTCGACGCGAGCTTCGGGACCGGCGGCGTGGTCGACCTGGTCTTCAGCGGCGGGGTCCTCGACCAGGGGCTGGGCGTGGCGATCCAGCCCGACGGGAGGATCGTCGTCGTGGGCGTCACCAGCGTCGGCGGGCAGGACGACTTCGCGGTGAACCGCTACCTGGCCGGCGGCGCGCTCGACACCAGCTTCGGAGGCGATGGCAAGGTCGCGACCGACTTCAGCGGGTCGGTCGACCGGGCCCGGGCGGTCCTCGTGCAGCCCGACGGGCGCATCGTGGTCGCCGGCCACGCCGCCACCGTCACTCCGCTCGGCGGCGACAACGACTTCGCGGTCGCGCGCTACACCAGCGCGGGCGTGCTCGACGCCGGCTTCGGCACGGGAGGCAGGGTCACGATCGACATCGGCGGCCGCACCGATCTGGCCGCCGCGGCGGCGCTCCAGCCGGATGGCCGCATCCTCGTGGCGGGTCGCGTGGCCGACGGCGGCGGCGACGACCCGGACATCGGGCTGGTCCGCCTGGCCGCGAACGGGACCCGGGATGCCTCGTTCGGGACACAGGGCGTCGTGCGCACCGACTTCGGAAGCTGGGACGAGGCCACCGGCATCGCGCTCCAGTCCGACGGGCGCATCGTGGTGGCGACCCAGACCCAGGTCGGCGCGAGCTTCCTGGTGGCGGCGGCGCGCTACGGCACCGGCGGCGCGCTCGAGCTCGGGTTCGGCGACGGAGGCCTGGCGACGGCGACGTTCAGCAGCGGCAACGATGTCGCGCGCGCCGTGGCGGTCCAGCCCGACGGCAGGATCGTCGTGGCCGGGCAGAGCTCCAACCTCGCGGTGCCCGACTTCGCGATCGCGCGCTTCGACACCACCGGGGCGCTCGACGGCAGCTTCGACGGCGACGGCATGCTCGCCGTGGACTTCTTCGGCTCGTTCGACGGGGCCGCCTGCGTGGCGCTCCAGCCCGACGGGAAGATCATCGCGGCGGGATTCGCCCGCAACGGCACCGCCACCGGGCTCGGCATGGTCCGCCTCCTGCCCGGCTCGTGAGCCGGCCGCGCGCCGGTCGTTCTGTGCGCGCAACTGGCGTCGCGGGGCACGAACTGCTCGCCTGGCCCGTGACGCCGCGCACCGGCTCGGGCCGCGCGTCGCGCTGTTGGTCTCCAGGTCGGCCGTGGCATCCCCGCTGCAGTGACAGCGAATCATGCAGAGCATCCGATCCGCTGTCATCACACTCGCGGCGCTCGCCGCCGCCTCGATGTCCGGCTGTGCCTCGCCGGACGTCGGCTCCGAGGCCTTCGCGGCCAAGCACTGTCCCGACGGGGTGTGCGATCCGCCGGACGATCCGCCCGACGATCCGCCGGAGGATCCGCCCGAGCCTCCGCCGCCCCAGCCCGACCCGGCCAAGCGGCGCGACAAGCTCATCCCGATCGACTTCGTCGCCACCAGGCTCGACGACTTCCTGACCGGCACCACGGTCCACGTCTCGCAGACGGCCGGGGACACGCTCTCCATCCCCTTCGTCGACCAGGTCTGCCACACCGACCCGGAGGTCGCGGAGTGCCGCGCCCGATGCCATGAAGGCGACCTGACACCCCGGCAGCTGCAGGAGTGCCTTGCCGATTGCGGCGACGCGAACCAGACGTGCGAGGACGTGTGCTCCTCCTTCGAGGCCCGGAGCTTTCTCAAGTGGGGAAACAACGCGATCGCGGCCAGCGTCAGGGACGATCCCTCGCTGTGCAACGCCAGCACCTGCCCGGCGTGCGACCCGCCGCGCCAGGTCGCCAGCCTCGAGAACGAGTCGTTCGGGGTGCCGCTGTTCGAGCGCGACTACACCGTCGGTCCGTTCAGCTATCACTTCAGCTGCCGGGTGAACAACTGGAGGTTCAGCGTCGGTGGCAACATCGCGCTGGAGGCCTCCCCCGCCGGGCTGACCGCGACCCTGCCCGGCGTGACCGATGATCCCGCCATCCCGTGCGTGGACGCACCCGACGTCGAGGTCGACGGGCTCGAGCTGCAGATCAAGTTCGTCTTCCCGACCTCCGGCCTCGACATCGCCGCCGAGGGCGACCTGCTCGGCGACTGGCACATCCTCGGTCCGGTGCTCGACGCCGCCACCGACATGAACAGCCTCGTGTCGACCGCGGTGCGGGACGGCAGCCACGACGCGCTCAACACCATCGACGCGCGCGACGCGTACGCCAGGCTGTTCCGGGGGCTCGTCGGGCAGTACGTCGAGGAGGTGACGCACGAGCAGCTCGACATCCTCGGCAACGTCCAGGCCACCACCGGCGGCCTCAACGTGCGCTACTGGGTCAAGTAGGCGAGCGCTCGGCTGGCCCGATCCGCTCGATCGGGCTCGGAGGCGCCGGCCCGCTCGGCGGCCGCGAGGCGCTCAGCACGGGAAGCTGACCTCGCGCACGCAGTCGGCCTCGACGTCGACCAGGAGCACCGAGTCGACCTGGTAGGCGATGCAGTACTCGAGCAGCTGCCGGCGGGTGGCGGCGTTGGTGAGGAGCGGGGCGGAGACGCCGGTCTTGACCTCGGCGACGTAGCGGCGGCCGTCGCGCTCGACCAGGAGATCGGCGCGCAGCTCGACCAGGTGGTCCTCGCCGTCGCAGGCGATGATCCACTCGAGGCAGGCCTGGCGGGCCACCACCTCGAAGCCGAGCCGCGCGAGCAGGTGCTCGGCCTCCAGCTCGCCGCGCAGGGCGCGCGCGCTGCGCTGCCGGGCGCGCGCGCTGCCGCGCCAGGCCCGCCAGCGGCGCGCCGCGGCCAGGACCACGAGCGCGAGGAGGAGCGCGGCCACGAGAGCCAGCCCCAGCGCGATGCGCACATCGACGGCGATCACCGGGCCGAGTATCGACGAGCCGGCTGATCAGCGGCGCAGGCTCCAGGCCCCGACCCCGCGCCGCCAGGCGGTCGAGGTGACCTCGGCGCGCGAGCGCTCGGGCCGGCAGGCGATGGGCGCCACCCGCGCGATCTCGAGCAGCCACAGCGCGATCTCGGCGCTGAGGTCGAAGCACTCGTGCGGCTCCGCCTCGCCCTCGCGCCACAGCCCGCCGGTCCCCTGGCTGGCGATCAGGTTGCGCGCGATCTCGACGCTGAGATCGAAGTAGCGCGGCGCCTCGGCGATCTCACCCAGGATGGCCGCCGCCCAGGCCACCTCGTGGGCCAGGAGCTCTCCCGGCAGAGGCGGGCAGGCCAGCGCGAACTCGAGGTAGCCGCGCGCCGCCCGCAGGGCCTCGCCCGACGTGGTGACACGGTGGAGGAGGCCCAGGAACGCGACCGGGTAGCCGATGTGGAACCAGCCCTGGTTGGCGGCGTCGGCGCGGATCTCGTGCGTGGCCGCCCGCCCGGCGTCGAAGTCGCCGACCAGCTCGCCGCGCCCGTTCATGCGCAGGAGGATGTGCGCCTTCGGGTCCGGCTGCTGGTCGAGGAAGCGCACCAGGAGCTGCTCCGAGCGGTGCGCGATCTCGCCGTCGCCGAAGAACAGCGCGCAGGTCCCGAGGTGCGCCGTCATCAGCATGTCGACCTGGCGCTCGGCCCCGGCCTCGTACGGGCCCTCGACGCAGCACCCGCCCAGCTCGGGGTGGAAGTGGCGCCGGAAGTGGCCCCAGGCCGGCGAGCTCACCTCGAACCGGCCCAGGCGCTGCGCCGCCATCGCGATCCACCCTCCCGCCTGGCCCGGGTGGGCGGCGGGCAGGTGCGGCGTCGGGAAGCCGCCGTCCTCCTGCATGAAGCGCTCGGCCGCGAAGCCGAGCGCGCGATCGGCCACGTCCCAGCGCCCGGCGGCGAGGAACAGCGACGGCACCTTGACGTAGCTGGCCAGGTTCTCGTGGCTCGGCCCGAACGAGCCGTCGTCCCTCTGCTCGGCGGCCAGGCGCGCCGCGGTCCGGCCGGCGCAGGCCTGCAGTCGATCGCTGAGGGTCATGCGGCTCACGGGGAGGCCTCGCTCGAATCCGCGCCGAGCTTACCCCGCGAGAACGCCGCGCGCGCGCCGTTGATTCGCCTCGATCGACGCGGCGAACACGAGAAAGCAGGAGGCAAGAACCTCCTGCTTTCTCGCCGCGCCGCGCCGCGCCGCGCCTACTTCTCCACGACCACGTAGGTCGTGGAGCCGTCGCGGTAGATGAGGAGCGCCAGCTTGCTGCCGCCGTGGCGGTAGGCGTCCTCGAGCTCTCGCGCGCTGCGGATGGGCGTGCGGTTCACGCGCATCACGACGTCGCCGGGCTGAAGGCCGAGCGTCTCGGCGACGCTGCCCCGGGCCACGCCGGTCACCACCACGCCCGTGTTCACCTCGCGCGGGATGTCGTACTTCGCGCGGCTGGAGCTGTCGAGCGGCCTGACTTGCAGCCCGAACTTGACCTCGTTGCCGCGGCCCTGACCGCGGCCATCGCCGATGATCTGCTCGCTGTCCCTGGGCATCTCCGTCAGGACGACGGAGACGTTCTGCCGCCTGCCTTCGCGCACGATCTGCATCTGCAGCGGCTTGCCCACCCCGCTGGCCGCGACCGCGTTGCGCAGCTGCGAGGTCTTGTCGCACGGGTGGTTGTTGACGCTCGCCACGACGTCGTCGAGGCGCAGCCCGGCCTTGGCCGCCGGGCTGCCCGGCGTCACGCCGGTGATGAGCACTCCCCGATCGACCGACAGCTTGAGCGAGTCGTGCAGGTCCTTGGTGACGTCCTTGATCGACACGCCCAGCCAGCCGCGCACGACCCGCCCCTTGCTGATGAGCGCGTCCATGATGGGATGCGCCATGTCGGTCGGGATGGCGAAGCCGATGCCCTGGTAGCCGCCCGTGCGCGAGAGGATCGCCGTGTTGATGCCGACCAGCTCGCCGTGCAGGTTGATGAGCGCCCCGCCCGAGTTGCCCGGGTTGATGGCCGCGTCGGTCTGGATGAAGTCCTCGTAGTCGACGATGCCCATGTTTGCCCGGCCCTTGGCCGACACGATGCCCATGGTCACCGCCTGGCCCACGCCGAACGGGTTGCCGATCGCGATGACCACGTCGCCCAGTCGCAGCTTCTCGGAGCTTCCGAACGGCAGCGGCCTGAGGTTGGGCACCGGGTCCTTGAGCTTGAGCACAGCGAGGTCGCTCTTGGGATCGGCTCCGACCACGCGCGCCGCGAAGTCGCGCCCGTCGGACAGAGACACCTTGATGTCCTTGGCGTTGGCGACGACGTGGCTGTTGGTCAGGATGTAGCCCTTGGCCGACACGATGACGCCGGAGCCGAGACTCTGGCCGTAGCGCTCGTGCTGCGGGCGGCGGCCCCTGAAGAAGTCCTCGAAGAACGGATCGTTCTCGAAGGGCGAGGTCGCCTGGGTGACCAGCGTGGTCGTGGAGACGTTGACCACGCTCGGCAGCACCTTCTCGGTGACGTCAGCAATCGAGCCGTCGGTGCCGAACGGCGGTGACGCTTGGGCGGTCGGGGTGGGGGCGCCGCCGATGGCGGCAGCTCCGATGACGGCCGCGCCCAGGACGACCGCCATCAGGAGCATCTTCACGCTGCGCTTCATGGTTGTTCGGACAGGGAAGGTTCCCTATTTATTCCCCTCGGTTGGGTTAGGCTTGGATCCTGCAGGTTTGGCGGCTGCCCCGCTCGAGGGGGTAGAGCCGGCCGCCGCCTTGCCCGGCACCTGTTTGTCTGGCGCCGGCTTCGCATGGTTGTCCGCCCCGCCCGGCGCCGTGGAGGCTCCGTGCGGCTTCACCACGCCCGGCTCCTTGAGCGTCGGCCGGCCCTCCTTCTTCTTGGGCGGCGCGCCGAACAGCTCCGGGATGTCGTCGGTGACCCGCTCGGCCGACATGCGGTTGAGCTTGCCGGCCACCCGCGTGAGCTCGGTCTTGACGAAGTACTCGGGCTGGTTCTCCTTCTTCGACTCGTCGGAGGGCTCGAGCTCCGGGGTGACCGCCGCCTCTTTCCGGTAGAGCTCGAACGTGCCGATCGCCTTGCCGTCGGAGTTCTTGTAGCGGAGCGTCATGACCTTGGTCAGCTTCGACAGGTCGATCGTCTGGTCGTACTCGGTGGGCTTGAGCCGCTCGACCTGGGACAGGAAGTTGCCGAACGTCATGTCGGCCTCGCCCGGCTTCTGCTTGTCGGCCCAGCCTGCGATGGTGCCGCCGGTCTCGGCGTCCTTCTGCTCGTGGCGCAGGAGGGTGCGGGTGCCGTCGGGCGTCTCGACCTCGATCTCGCGGACGCCGGCGTAGCGGTCCTTCTTCGGCTTGGGCCCCGACGGGACCACCGAGCTGTTGGGCTCGTCGTCCTCCTGGTCCTCCTGGAAGCGGTGCAGGTCCTTGAGGCCGAGCGAGTTCTCCGCCCCGTCGATGTGGCGCATGATCTCGGAGTTGGACAGGACGTAGCCCTTGCCGTTGTCCGCGTTCATGACGTAGCGGTCGCCGCCGCCGTACACGCGCGAGCCGATGATGAGGGTGTGCTTCTTGCCGCCCTTGAAGAAGACCGTCAGGTTCTCCTTGCTGTCGGTGAGGTCGTACTCTTCCTTCTGCTTGTCGGTCAGCACGCCCAGCTCGCGCAGCGCGTGCAGGTTGACCAGGTTGGCGATGAGCTCGGTGCCGGTCTTGCCGACCGGGAACTCCTTGGTCTTGGACGTGGTCTCCTCGGGCGGCGCCGCCGCCGGCGCGCCGCCGGTGCCCTCGTCGTCCGCCGTCTCCTCGCCGGTGTCGGTCTCCTCGCTGGTGCTGCTCTCACCTCCGCTCGCGCCCGGCTTGGCGGGCGTGGTCCCGCGTGCGGGCTTGGCCGGGGTGGTCCCGCCTGCGGGCTTGGCGGGCGTGGTCCCGCCGGCCGGCTTTGCGGGCGTGGTTCCGCCGGCCGGCTTTGCGGGCGTGGTTCCACCGGCCGGCCTGGCCGGCGGCGTCGCCGGCTTGTCCGTCTGCTGATCGGTGCCCGCGTGGTGCGGCGACAGCGACTGCTGCGGCGGCGGCTTGGTGGCCGAGCCGTCGCCCGTCCCGCCGGCCTTGCTCGCGGGCGGCGCCGACTTCGCGCCGGGCCCCGGAGTCGGGCCGGGCCTGGCCGGACCGGTCCCGCCCGGGCCGAGGGCCGGCGTCCCCTGACCGCCCATCACGCCATGGCGGCTGGCGCCGCCGTGGCCGCCCGGCGCGCCGTGTCCGCCCTCGCCCTCGCCCGACTCGTCGGGCGCCTTGACCGGGACGCGCGGCTTCGCCTTCTTCTCGGTGCGCGTCACCTTGCCCCAGTAGTAGGCGTCCTTGCCGTCGTGGCGGACCTCGACGTTCACCGACTTCTTGTCGCCGTCGTAGGCGAAGGACTCGAAGTCGTCCAGCGACTCCTGCCACACCGAGACGACCCCGACCTTGGGCGACTCGTTCTTGTCGCGGGTCCAGGTCTGATAGGCAAAAACGAGAGCGCCGGCCAGCAGCGCTCCGTGAACGATCGGTCCGACTCTCATGACCGCCTCCGCTGTGCGCGACGTCGCCGCCACATCACGCCGCTCAGGCCGATGCCGAGGATGACCACCGGCGCGCCGACCAGCGACAGGTAAAACCAGACGACGTCCTCGCTCTGGGTGTGCTCGATGACCGTGTCCTTCTCGTCGATAGTCTCGCCCGCCAGCTCCTCCTCGCCGCCCAGCCACAGGACCGCGTCGCGGACGATGAACGGCAGCGGCGGGAACGTGGCCAGCGCGCGATCCTCGAAGATGTCGGAGTCGGCGTAGACCAGGGCGCGCAGGTTGCCCGGCCCCTTCGCCTTGGGCGCCTCCTTGCCCTTGTCGTCCTTCTTCGAGGCCGGCGCGGCGCCGCCCTCGACGGCCGCGACCACGTTGTAGCGCTCGCGCTTCTCGCCCTTGTCGTTGATGTAGTTGCCCTGCGGCGCGTCCGGCGTGGGCATGTCGATGAACGACGACGTCATCGAGCGCACCACGTACGTCCGCTTGGGCGGGTCGTGGCCCTGCTCGACCATGAAGTCGGCGTCGACCAGGTGGCCGGCCTCGAGCAGCGGGATGCCCGCCTTGACCCCGGCGCGGCTCAGCGTCGTCACCGACGCGTGCGACGAGAACTGGTTGGTGACCGCGAACCGGTGGTCCGAGGCGTTTCGCCGCGCGACGAAGTAGTTCTTGTCGTCGGTGATCGGGTTCCTGTCGAACTTGACGCCCAGGCGTCCCTCCAGCGAGCCCAGCCCGGCCTCCGACTTCGGGTCGAGCGAGATGAACAGCGAGCCCCCGCGGTCGAGGTAGTCGGAGACCGACTTGAGGTCCTCGTCGAGCAGCGCCTGGCGCGGCCCGAGCACGAACAGGATGGTCGCGTCGTCGGGCACCGGCTTGCCGAAGCCCTCCCAGTCCTTGATCTCGTAGTTGAGGAGGCTGAGGATCTGCTTGAAGTTCGCCGAGCGCGCCTGCGGATCGACCAGGTCGCGGATGCCGGCGGACTTCGGATCGTTGAGCTCGCCGTGGCCGACGGAGAAGTAGGCCACTCGCTTGGCGCGCAGGAGCTTCATGAGCGACTTCTGCACCTCGCCGTCGAACTCGCGCAGCTTCTCGCGCCGCGCCTTGACGAAGTCGACCGGGAGGGTGAGCCGCTCGCTGGCCCCGACGTCCTTCTCGGCCCCCTTCCGGGCCGTGGCCTTTTCCTTCTCGGCCTTCGCCCTGTCGGCCGCGTCGAACCTGACCAGGACGACCGTGCCGTCGGTCTGGACCTTGTAGTCCTTGGCCAGCCCCGGCGAGGCCACGCGGTCATGGCGCTCGACGACGATCTTCCCGGTCGCGTCGCCGAGCTGGCGGAAGTAGGCCTCCACCTCGTCGGCCACCTCGTTGACCTCGGGGAAGAACAGGAGCACGCGCATCGGCTCCTCGAGCGTGGACGCCATGTTGACGGTCGCCGGCCCCGGGCGCGAGGTCTTGAAGTAGCTCACGTCCTCGCGCACGTCGCGCTCCTTGGCCACGTTGCAGGTGACCAGCAGGAACCCTGCCGCCAGCGCGATGGTGAGGCCCGAGGTGCCCATCTCGCGCACGCGGTAGAGCTCGACCGCGGCCTCGTCGGCCACGTCGCCGCCCGGCTTGGGGAACCAGTCGCGCCCGGTGAGGCCGAGCGAGATCTCGACCATGAGGAGCGGGATGAGCGAGATGCCGAGGACGACCATCCACGCCACCGTGGCCATGGTCGATGCCTTGGCGGCCGCCTTGCCGTCCTCGATGCCGACCAGCTCCTGCCCGCTCGGGGTGCCGAACAGGAAGTAGATGACGAGGGCGAGGATGGCGCCGCCGTGGCAGATGAGCAGCAGGCTCTCGACGCTCTTGCGCTTGCCTCGCTCGCGGCGGAACGCCCAGGCCCGGATGCCGGTCGAGCCGGCAACCAGGATGAGCCCGAGCCAGGTGAGCACGGTGCTCACCGACTCGAGATGCACCAGGACCCGCTGCCCTGTGAACAGGAGCAGCAGGCCCAGCGCCAGCAGCACTGAGACCCACCACGGGGTCGAGGTCTTTACTGCCATCGCTTCGCCTCCAGAGTCTTGATCGCGAGGAGCAGGAAGAAGTAGGTGACTGCCCCGTAGTAGACGACGTCCTTCAGGCTGAACACGCCCTGCATGAAGCTGGTCTGGAAGTGGGCGTTCCACAGCCCGAGATCCTTGAGCACGGTGGAGAGCGGCGCCGGCAGCTTCTTGGCCAGCTCGTAGAGGAGGTACATGATGCCGGCCAGCGCAGCGCCCAGCGCGGCGGCGACCAGCTGGTGGCGGGCCAGCGAGCTGGCGAAGATGCCGATCGCCAGCGACGCCCCGCCGATGAGGAACAGGCCGATGTAGCCGACCACGACCTGCGAGGTGGTGATCTTGCCGTTCACCTGGATGAGGAGCGGCATGTAGAGCGACAGCACCACGATGCCGCACAGGAACACGAACGCGGCCAGGAACTTGCCGATGATGATCTCGGCGTCGCGCACCGGCGACGTGTTGAGCAGGATCATCGTGTGCGTCTGGCGCTCCTCGGCCACGAGGCGGATGCTGAGCGCGATGGCCATGACCACCGTGGTCCCGCTCGAGAACTCGAAGAAGCGCTGCAGGACCGTGGCGCTCAGGAGCTTGCCCTCGCCGAGCGCCTTGGCCTGGAACAGGATGCCGCACACCAGGAGCAGCAGCGCGGCGATGACATAGCCGACCGGCGACCGGAGATAGGCCGCCAGCTCGCGCCGGAAGATGATGCTAATTGCGCGCACGATCGCCTCCTTGCACCAGCTTGAGGAAGATGTTCTCCAGCTTGCGCGCCGAGCCGCCCAGCCGCACCACGCCGTGGCCGGCCTCGATCAGCGCGCGGCAGAGCTCGGCGCGGATGTCGCGGTCGGCCAGCACCTCGAAGCACTGCGCGTTGTCCTCGCGCCCGGCGTCCACCACCTCGGTGATGCCGGGCAGCCCGGAGAGCAGGTTCTTGACCACCGGCTCCCGGTACGGGTCGCCATCGGCCTTCGGCACCACCGCGACGCCGATGCGCCAGGTGCCGGTGGCCACGTCGGGCTCGACCTTGGACAGCAGGCTCTCCTCGGTGCCGGACGCGATGATCTCGCCCTCGCCGAGCATGAGGATGCGGTCGCAGGTCTCGCTGATCTCGGTCAGGATGTGACTCGAGATGAGCACGGTGTGCGCCTTCTTCAGATTGCGCACCAGATTGCGCATCTCGACGATCTGCACCGGGTCGAGGCCGCGGGTGGGCTCGTCGAGGATGAGCAGCTTGGGCTCGTGCACGATCGCCTGGGCCACACCCACGCGCTGGCGGAAGCCGTGCGACAGGGTGAGGATGAGGTCGTTCTGCACGCCGCCGAGGTTGGTCGCCTCGATGACGTCGGGCAGGCGCTTCTTGAGCTGCGACGCGCTCAGCCCTCGCAACCTGCCGGCGAACGCCAGGTACTCGGACACCTGCATGTCGCCGTAGAGCGGGGGGTTCTCGGGCAGGAAACCGACGAGCTTTCGGACCTCGTGTGGGTTTCTTACCGCGTCGATGGCGCCCACCGACACCGTGCCCGACGAGGGGCGCAGGTCGCAGGCGAAGATGCGAAGCGCGGTGGTCTTGCCCGCTCCGTTGAGTCCGAGGAAGCCGACCGTCTCGCCTTCCTCGATCTCGAACGAGACCGGCCCCAGCGCGCGCTTTGCGCCGAAGTATTTCGAAACGTTCTCTGCACGTATCATAAGTGTCCCCAGTTCCAGGGGTTTTGGGTGGGCGGCGGCGCCTACGCCCGGCGCTCGCGACTGGCCAGCGTTACCAACCGCCGGACCCCTGTCAATGCTTCCCGGCCGGTTCGAGATGTCGAAAAGAATCGAGGGGCGAGCTGGACGGACGCTCAGAACGACAGGAGGACGGCCGCGCCGGCGCCGCCGCCCGGGAGCACCACCGGGGCGACCGAGGCATCCGCATCGCGGCGGTCGTCCGCGTCGTCGCCCGGCTCGCTGCGCACGAGATCGTGGACCAGGAGGCCGATCGAGATGGCGGCGAGGGCCGCGCCGGCGCCGGTCGCGATGTTGCTGTAGCGGGCGTGGCGCTCGCCTCGCCTCTGCACCTCGAGCGCCTCGTCGTACGTGTGCGCCTGGCTGGTGCGCTTGAGGTCACGCCACTCGTCCTCGTCGGCCTGCAGCTGGACCGCGAAGTAGGCCGAGGTGCCGGCCGCGGCCAGGGCAGCTCCACCCCACAGCCACCAGCGCGCATAGAAAGGTGGCGCGGGCGCCTCCTCCCGGCGCTCGATGGCGGTATCGTCCGGCGCCGCGGCGGCCGGCGCGGGCGCCTCCGGTGCGCTCGCGGCCCGCCGGCGCCGCGCCGCCTCGGTCGGCGGCAGGACGTCGGTGGGATCGCCGTCGTCGGCGATCGCCCTTGCGGGGGCCCGCTCCGGGGTGGTGGCGACCAGAGACGCGCGCGCCAGCTCGTTGCCGTGGCGGTCGAGCGCGGCGCAGGCCAGCTCGCGCGGCTCGGCGTCGGGCGGGACGGCGATCGCGATGCGCGCGCGCCCCGACTTGCGGCGCGCCCTGGCGACCGAGCCGCCGCCGTCGCCGGTGCGGACGAGGCGCGCGGCGGCGATGAGGTCGAGCGGATCGGAGGTGATCGTGAGGACCGCGACGCCCTCGCCCGGCTGGCAGGTGACGTCGAGGGGCGGGCGCAGCCTCATGGCGTCGCGCGCCGAGCGGAACGGCGCGGTGAGCTTGGGCGAGCTTCCCGGCGGCAGCTGGGCCTCGGGGTCGAGCGCGAGCAGGCGGCGAAACTCGCCCTCCGCCGCGTCGGACTGGCCGAGCGCGGCCCGGCTCTCGGCCAGCGAGCGATAGATGAGGATGAGCGTGTCGCGGCGGCTGCGCCCGGCCGACTCGGCCTTCTCGAGCAGGCGGATCGCGCGGTCGAAGTCGAGCTGGACCATCGACTGGCGGGCCTGCGCGACCAGCTCGTCGGGGTCGGGCTCGGCCCGGGCCGTGCCCGGGGCGGCGGCCAGCACCGCCGCGGCCGCCGCCATGTAGATGATGAGGGCCAGGGCGGTGGGCGTGCGTCTCACGGCTTCAGGAGCTCCAGGTTGAGGCGGCGAGTCACGGTGTCGCCCGCGCGGATGGTGATGGAGAAGCGGTCCTCGACCCCGGTCTCCGACACCGCGCGCACCGCGTGCTTGCCCGGCTTGAGCGCCACGCGCACCAGCGGCGTGATGCCGATCGAGTCGCCGTCGATGTAGATGGTGGCGTAGGGCGAGGCGTCGACGCTGAAGAAGCCGGTGTCGCGGTCGACCGGGGTCCGGTCGGCATGGCGCTGCGCGCTCCTGCGGCCGTGATGTCGCTTGCCGGCGTCGCGGCCGGTGTCGCGACGGCGCGCGGTGTCGCTGTCGCCGGGGTCGTCGCCGTCGGCGGGGCCGGTCCGGGCCTCGTCGGGCGTCGACGGCAGCGGCTCGGCCGAGGGCACCGGCGCGGACGAGGGCGGGCGCGGCGACGGAGTCGCGGTCGACCGCTCCACGATCTCCACGGGCTCGGGCTCGGCGGGCTCACCGGGCCCGCCGGAGGGCGCAAGAGGTGTCGCCGCGGCGGGCGGCGCGTCGGACGCGGTGGCGACCGCCGGATCCGGCGCCGGGGTCGGGCCGCGCAGCCACCAGCCGGCCGCGCCGGCCAGCGCCGCGGCACCGACCAGGACGACGACCAGGTTTCGTCGCGAGCTCGCCGGCACGTCGAGATCGATCGATCCCGCGGCCTCCGGCATGAGCATGGTGGCGGCGCCCGGGCCGCTGACCGGAGAGCTCGCGCCCGGCCCGCTCGCCCCACCGGAGGCGTCGGAGGCTTGCGGCTCGGCAGAGGGCGGCGCCTCTCTCACCACGGCGCGCGGCCGCCGGTTGATGAACTCGGGCGGCTCCTGGCCGATGTCGGTCATCGCCTTGAGGTAGGCGGTGGCGTGGTGGATGCGGTCGCGCTCCTCCTCGAGGTCGTTGGCGCAGTCGCGGCGCACCAGCTCGGCCAGCTCGCGGCTGGTCGCCAGCCCGCCGATCGGCGCCAGCTCGCGCGACAGGGCCTCGCTCATCTCGCGCGCCGACGCGTACCGCTCCTCGCGCGCGATGCTGAGCGCCCGGTCGATGACCTCGTCGAGGCCGAGCGGGACGTCGTGCCGCGACTCCGACGCGCGCGGCCGCTGGCCCTCGACCACCGCGAACAGGGTCTCGAAGTCGCTCGAGCGGTGAAACAGCGAGCGGCCGGTGACCGCCTCGTAGAGGAGAACGCCGACAGAGAAGAGATCGGCGCGGCCGTCGACCTCGACGCCGCGGATCTGCTCGGGCGCCATGTACGGGTACTTGCCCTTGAGGCCGGTGGCGGTGGTGATCGAGTGATGCGAGACCTTGGCGACGCCGAAGTCGAGCACCTTGACCAGGCCGGCGCTGGTCACGAACACGTTCGACGGCGACATGTCGCGGTGGATGATGCCCACCATGCCGCGTCCGGGCTGGCGGAAGCAGTGAGCGAACTGCAGGCCCTCGAGCGACTGCGACACGATGGCGGCCGCGATGCGCAGATCCAGCCCGCGACCGGCGTTCTGGCGGATGAGGCGCGAGAGCGAGACGCCCTCGAGGTACTCCATCGCCAGGTAGTACTCGCCTTCGATCTGCCCGAGCTCGAACACCTGGCAGATGTTGGGATGGGTGAGGCTCGCGGTGACGCGCGCTTCGGTCAGGAACATCGACACGAAGCGCGGGTCCTCGGCCAGGTGGGGGAGGATGCGCTTGATGACGACCAGCTTCTCGAAGCCGGCCTCGCCCTTG